>CAMOVB010000226.1:0-5036 GCA_946626925.1 uncultured Prevotellaceae bacterium | reverse complement strand
GTTTATACATATATTCAAACTGAGTTGGAACAATATCACCATTTTGGTTCTTATGTTTACCGTCGGCATAAACCAAAGGATGGTTGATAGCATGCAGAACTACAGATGAAGATGTATTCAAAAAGAACAACGTTGGGTCAGAAGTAGATTTCATCAAACCAGTACTGTTATTTTTTGATATAGCATTACTAATCCAATACTCAGTAGCAACAAGATTGTGAAGTCCGTCATGCATATCCACCTGAGCTTTCTCTCCAATGTTGTCAGTCAATGTCATACCACTCTCTGATACGTCAATCTTAACCTTGAAAGGCTTACCTGAAGTATATTGGGTAGTATAAACCTCGACACTTGTTGGGTTACCCTGCACATCCTTACTTGGGAAACTCTTGACAAGATACCATGCATTCTTACCACTATTAACCTTTGGTACAGCAAGATAAGCAGAGTCAACGCCCTCAGAGACATGCTTAATTTCGAACTTTGTTGAATCATCCTCCACATAAGTTGCAAAGATAAGCTCTGTCTTCTGAGACTCTGAAGTTACAGATCCAGCGCCTTTTTCAACTTTGTCAACAAACGATGCATTATCCACAATATGATACTTGATAAAGTCAAGAACGACTTCACGCATCTTCTGTGGAATCTGTTGTTCAGCTAATTCCTCATCACCCTCTTCAGCCAATTCAGCCTGTCTAATCTGTTCAACAGTAGGAAGATGATATTTATCATAAGCTTCCTTCATTGCTGCATTTGTTGGCACAAACATCGTGTAATGATAGTTATTGAAGAGGTATGTAACCTTTGTCTTCTTTGTACCTGTAATCTTACCTTCAACCTCATAACCGATATCGCCCTGAGTCTTGATATCAACGAGGTTACCCAAAGAATCATTAGGAGTAGCTGCAGTCAACATATAATTTGTAACGTTGATATTTGGATGTAACACACCACACTCAGAAAGAAGACCGAAGAACTCAGAGAACTCTGGCTTCTGGCTGATTGTTGTCGCTACATTATCCGGAGTTCCCATGATAGGACCATCAAGAATCACTGCATGACCATTTGCCTTGTCATAAACCTTAGAAATAGTAAGAGGAGAATTATACTTTTCCTGCAAACCACCATATACCTTACCACCAACAGCGAGGTCATCAATACGGACAAATGAGTTAGCCTTTGTTCGATAGTATTTCTTACCATTGACATAGTCAGTAGTAACGATAATGTTGTCGAGCAACTTCTCAAGGCGGTTACGAAGAGGAGTTTCATCAATAGCAGAGAAACTACCACTACTTGTTGCCATATATCGAATGTCCTGTCCTTGAATCTCCTTTGGAGTGCCTACCTCTTTCCACCTATGTGTAGTTTCATCAAACTCACAGTCATAGACATCTGCTGCAATACGCTTATACTTTGGAACAGATGAGCCAAGGAGCTTGAACTTCCACATCTTAGACTTAGACTGACCATAAGAAACAGGGTCAACATAAGTAAGCATACCACCGTTTGTAGGTACAAGGAAAATGTATTTAGCAGACATTGAATTGAGGTATGCAGAGTAGTCCATACATGAGATTGCTGTCTCAATAATACTAAGGTTTGTAGTATCAACGACTACTGGGAAAAGAACTGAAGAATAAGCCTTAGGAGCAAACACCTTATTAGTCTTATACACAACACCATTACATCCAAGGGTAACAGACTCAACATCTGACTCCTCAATACCCAACTTGTCATTGGCATCATCAAGAATGTCATTAAAGCGAGATGGTACAGATGCGACCATTGACTCCAACTGGTTTACGTTGATAAGACGTTGGAGTACTGAAGCTGGCGTATTCTCAACAGTCTTATAGAACTCTTGAATATCCTTACCAGAACCATTGTTCCACCAATCGGTAAAAGCCTTGTCCGTTGGGACAATCATGACACCCATATCGTAGTACATATCTTCCTCTCCGTTCTTTTCACATGCATAAGCATTCCATCCTGGATCGTACTTAAGAGATGCCTCAAATGCACGTCCATTGTCGTCCTGTTCGAGTGCAGCAATCTTTCCTGTTTCATCAGACGAACGCTCAGAGAAGTAGCGCTTGTTGAACACCTTGTCGTAAGTTGTGTTCTTCAACTGATTGTATGTGTCAGTAAGAGACCTTGAATAATATGGCACAGCGAAACGCTCTACGATACCACTCCAAATCTTTGTATCTTGATCCTTACGGATAATCTCTGCCATATTGTCGAGTGGGAGAATAACCCTATCAACCTTATGGATGAATCCGTTCTTACAGAAAATGTTCTTTTCCTCAACCTTTGCATTGTTGATGTACACATCCTCCACGTCACGTGTACCTGCTGGCTGATTATAGAGGAAGTCTATATCAGAACTTGCAAGGCGGTTACCTGAAATATACTTGTAATTGAAGTGAACCAGCGGTGCTGACATAGATGCATCCTGGAACAGAACAAGTGAATCACGCCCCTCACGTACATCGTTGAAACGATAGTTGTCAGGAAGGACACTATTTGCATAGGCAGTGTCGTGAAGATTGACAACAAGTACAGAGTCGTACTTAGTCAAGGAAGAAGCACGACGACAAACAACACCCTTGATAGGACCTTCTGCCGTAGAAAGCATACTCGTAGAGTAAGGATTATCTATCATGGCAGAATAAAGCAAAATCTTCTTCTGAGCGAGTGTGAGGTCTTCATACTTGCGCACATTCCATGTGTTGTTTGAGAAGAAGTCCTTGAACGCATTGTCGTCGGCGACAAACATAGTTTTACTTCCGGTCTTAGAAAGCACTTCCGCCTCTCCAAGATCGTTAATCAACTGCAAGCAAACGTTGTAGTTCCCCTGTTCCTGCAAGTAACCGTAGATACTATTGAGACCGTCTGGCTGCTCAGTATCTAAGTCATACTTATCCGTACAAGAGTAAGCACCAAAAGCTGCAGCACACAACACACCTCCTACCAGAAGGTGTCTGCGTAATTTTTTAGTCTGAATCTTACACAGCATATTAATTAGATAGATAGTTAATTCAAAAATGTATTAGTATCAAAAAGAGCTACGAAGAAGCGTTCATCGGGAACATTTGCGCAAATTACCGATTCGCACTTTTCATAACGAATGCAAAGGAAATAAAAAAAGGTAAAAAATGCAAAAAAAAGTAAAAAGATTTATTGTTTTGCAAGAATTTTAACATTTATGACCTCGACATTGCACCTTCTGCAAGAAAAAATAGTGTCTAATTCACATTCATACACAGAGAACATGCCAATTGAGGATTGATGACTAAGCGAAGCAATCTCACTACGGCATGGAAGTAATTTGCCGTTCAGAACCATGCACGCCGAAACACATTGCCGATATTACAGAAAATATCGTCCAAACAATTCTCCAGAATAGGACAAAAATAAACAAGACAGTTTCACGAAAAGGAGCCCTCAAGTGATTCTTCACATTTATTCACACGAGGCAATTTATTTTTTATCGTGATAAAAAAATTTTTTCATCGCGATAAAAAATAAATTGCCTCGTAAAGGCACGTCACCCAAAATGGTGAGAAGAAGGAAATAGAAAAACACGAGAAGATAGGACAAAACAAAACTAAAGGAAAAAGTTTCTCTCCTCTACCCTATCACTCAAAGTATTCCTATCTCGTAACAACAACCTTCTTTCCGTTCAGGATATACATTCCTTTTCTTGGAACATCGACCTTACGTCCCATCAAATCATATATGCCACGACTTGAGCGTGAAGTATTCTCAACATCAGAAAAGACTTCATCAATAGAAACGGCTTCAGGAGAGAAGTCATTTACTCGGTTGAGCATAGTGTATAATCCCTTGACGTCAGCCGCCTCTAACTCACGGCTATAAACCATGAGGTCATCGAAGTATGCATCGGCACTTCCCCAGAATGAGCCCATGCCAAGGTATAGATATGTAGCGGACTTGACAAAATCAACTACGAGACTTCGGTCAAACTCCGTAGCAGTAGCACTTCCTGCCCAAGAATTAGACAAGGCGGAGATTGCGTTTCCATCCACATATATCTTGTAGCCACTATCCAACGAGTATGTGAGCGTAAGGAGGTGCCACTTGTCCGTACCCAACTGAGTCATGGTCTTCTTATCAGGGTGATTCACATCGAACCAATTACCAGCATTGTCGTTGAAACCAAGATAACAGTTTCCTGTCATGTAGAGCCGAGGAAGTTCTTCGCCTGCCTTTGTACCACTAAAGAAAGAGAAGAGTGCATCGAAAAGATTGGCGTCCGTCCTCTTCACCCAGCAACTGACAGTAAAGCCTGCGAGATCGTTGCATCCATAAAGCGGATTAGGAAAGCGTGTATAGCTATTACTTCCGTTTGCACCGAAATATTGATGGAGCACCTTGCCAAAACGTGAGTAGTCACCAGCCAAAGACGGTACGGTAGTAGAAGTACTCATGCGTCCGTATTGAGCCTGTTGATTCATGTCATACTTGTTTTCCGTAGGCTTTTCATCAAAATTATAATATGCTACAAGTCCGTCAGTTGTATTACCGCTTATTGTTCCAGCAGCAGCCGCACGAGTTGAATATTGTCTTTCCCAGAAATAATTACCATTTTCAAGACGTGCCGTCATTGTCAAATCTACAGCCTCTGTCTGTGGGTTGTATTTACCCGTACTGGAGAGTACATCCGGATTGGAAGACGTCCATGTAAGAGTGGTATTCTCAACAGGGTCAAACATAATATCAATATTGTTTCTGACCGACATGACGTACGATGCCTTAAAGCAAGTGGAGCTATAAGTCTGGTAATTCAAAGCGATGGCACTTGCCGGGGAAAGTTTATATCCCCACACAGGTACTCCACATGACGCACTACCGCTGGTGTTGCATACAGCCGTGAAACAGATTGTCCTGGCAGTATTGTTTTCAAGCGTCTGCTCGACAAGCACACCATTGTATGTCACAGAACCTATCTTGAGTTCGATATACGATGTGCCTTCCGTAAGTTTCCAAGTACCAGTATAAGCTCCAGC
>CAMOVB010000225.1:0-5149 GCA_946626925.1 uncultured Prevotellaceae bacterium | reverse complement strand
TAACTGGCCGCACTGCGGCAAAAAACAACATACAGTTTCAACCGTACAGGTCGAATAATTTTGCACACCTACTTACTTTAACAAACTTTACTACATATTATGAGACTAAAAAAATTAATTCTATTGGCAGGATGTACTGTGCTATCAGTATCTGCCAATGCGCAAGTATCAATAGACATTGATGCTCAGGCACGTGGACCAAAAGTGAGTCCTATGCTGTATGGCATATTCTATGAAGACATCAATCATGCTGCTGATGGCGGTCTATATGCTGAGCTGATTCGTAACCGTTCATTTGAAGATGGTCCACGCTATGGTGCACCAGCCGATATGCAAGGATGGAAGACTCAGACAAAGGGCTCATCACAACTGGACGCAAAACTCATCCAGCAATCAAAAAAGACACCATTACTCAACAAGGTACAGCACAATGCCATAGAGCTTAAAATCAATGCATCAACAGATGCTCAGGTATGCCTTGTGAATGATGGCTACTGGGGTATCAATGCAGTACAGGGACGTACTTATCGACTTTCTTTTTGGGCCAAGACATTGAAGTATAATGGTTCTGTAAAGGCTGTTCTCTGTTCACAGAATGGTGATGAAACCTATGCTGAAAGTACTATAAACGAAATTACCGCTAACAAGAAAAAGGGCTGGGTAAAGTACGAGACGACATTCACAGCTAATGCCAATAATCCAAAGGCAAAATTTGCTTTGGTATTTGACGGCATAGGACAGATTCAACTTGACATGATAAGTCTCTTTCCACCAACATTCAAGAATCGTGACAATGGTATGCGACCAGACCTTGCCAACATGCTATGGCAGATGCGCCCTAAGTTCATGCGTTTCCCTGGTGGATGCTTTGTCGAAGGACAGGAAAGTCCTGACAATGCTTTCCGTTGGGAAAGAACCATTGGTCCTATTGAAGAACGTGAAGGTCATTGGAACGTAAACTGGGGTTACCGCACTACAGACGGATTGGGATATCACGAGTATCTGCAACTGGCAGAAGACCTTGGCGCAAAACCTCTATATGTTGTCAACGTAGGTATTTGGCATGGAGGAATTACACCATACGACAGCATTCAACCATGGATAGATGAGTGTATGAATGCTATTGAATATGCCAACGGTCCTGTTACTTCAAAATATGGTGCAATGCGTGCTAAAAACGGACATCCAGAACCTTTCGGACTTGAATACTTGGAGGTAGGAAACGAAAATAACCAGCCAGACCAGAGTCAGCAGAGTGACCACTACTACGAGCGTTACGAACAGTTCTATAAGGCAATTCGTGCCAAATATCCTAATATGAAAATAATAGGTAATGTGGTTGCATGGGGCGATGACAATCCTAAATGGAATTCTACATTACCTGTTGATTTGCTTGACGAACACTACTATCGTTCACCAGACTGGTTTGCCAACGCATTCCACAAATACGACAGTTATGACCGTCGTGGTCCAAAGATATATGTGGGAGAATATGCAGTTACAAATGGTTTCGGCAATCTTGGTAACATGAATGCTGCACTTGGAGAAGCTGTATATATGATGGGAATGGAAAACAATTCCGATATTGTTGAATTGGCTTCGTATGCACCTATCTTTGTAAACGAGAATGATGCCAGATGGCGTCCTGATATGATACGTTTCAATAGTAGTCACGTTATGGGTACTCCAAGCTACTATGTCCAGCAACTCATGCCACAGCACATTGGTACACAAGTTGTAAAGGTGACACAGACAGACCCATACAAGGGACTCATGCATAAAACATTGACACCAAAGCAAAGTCGTGTTGGATTTGCTACATGGAGCACTCGTGCATCTTTCATGACTGACAAAGAAACAGAATTTGTTTATGGAAACTGGACTAAGGACGGCAACATTGTTCGACAGACAGGTCATAAGCAAGCAACATTGTGTGTTGAAAAAGACATAATCAATAGCGACCATTACACGTACAAGTTCCGTGCACGTAAGGACGATGGTGCAGAAGGATTTATTATCGTCTTCAATTATGTTGATGACAAGAATTACTGCTGGCTTAACTTTGGTGGATGGAACAACACCCAACATGGCATTGAACAGATTAGCAATGGTGGAAAGCTGTTAGCTGATGGCAAGCCAGGTCACATTGAAGCAGGCAAATGGTATGACGTAACTCTGAATGTTTCAGGCGATAGTATTAAGGCATGGCTTGATGGCAACCTTGTTTTCGACACAACACTGAAACAGGATGATAGTAAGGGTATTTTCTCTACAGCAACCATTGATGATACCACTGGCGAGTTGATTGTGAAAGTAGCAAATACAAGTGATGTAACAACAACATCAAAAATCAATCTTAAGCATTTCACACCAACAAGTGCAAAAGTAGTACGCTTGATAGCTAATGATGGCATGGAAGAGAATACACTCGATGAACCAACCAAAATCCATCCTACAGAGCAAATACTCTCACCAGAACGTGATAATATATTACTCGACATTCCTGCATATTCTCTGAACATCATCAGAGTAAAAGGAACAAAAAAGTAAATATAGGTACAAGCGAATGTAAACATAATGCAACAAAACCGAGCCTCAAATGAGACCCGGTTTTGTTTTATAATCACTTTCAAAAGCAACATTATTTCTTCATCTTGATTACCTTGTCACCCTGACGGATGATGTAAATTCCCTTGACATCAGGAAGCGTTACATTGCCGTTAGCACAAGTCTTGACCTGCTTGCCCTGTACATCATAAACCGTCGCTGGTATCTGCTGAGCATCATTTACAATTTCGCCAATGGCTGTTACGTTTTGCCTTGGCTCAAGAGTACCGTCCTCACTTGAATAGTAGAAAATCGAATAAAATGTACCTGGATGCCAGTCATAATTGGATTTGCCCCATATTATTGGACAAGGTGCATCGGAACCCTTCACGTCTTTGTAGTTAACGTCACGAACACATCCTTCGGAACCACCACCCGCATAACCAAATCCTATCGCACCAGTATGAGTGCAACCCACATTTAAGCCATTCAGATATTGATAACGATATTCTGTACCAAGATAAATGGCATATTCATAAAGATTGTTGCTTTCCAAAGCCATCAAGCATTTGTCAGCATCAGAGTAGAGTTTTACATATTGTTCGTAATTTGCTGCTAAATAGCCATAATTGTCATAACAACAACACTCAACTCGTTTATTATCACTTTCATCGTCAAGCAAATCCACAAAAGTATATTTGCTGTCGCTGCCATGTGAGAATGACAGGATTTTGCGGTCAATCTTAAATGGTTTAGCCTCTCTTTCTCCCTCATCATTCAACTTGTATGTTACAGAGTATTCCAAATCATCGTTGTACTTAAATCTTTCATCATTGATTATTTCGCTTAAAAACCTGAGCCTGTAATCCGTAGAAACATTATATGACTTCATGATACCATTCTCAAGTGTTGTCAGCTTACCTTTTTTAAAGTAATAAAACCCATCTTCGTCATCATAATACTCATCCTCTGCATCCATGACTAATGAATAGGAACAATCGCCAAAGTTGCCTTCAGCATCTGCATCATAGATGTATTTCTCTGTAATCCATCTGGACGACTTGTCTTCCTTGGTTACTGTCTTACGAACAGCAATGAAATCCTTCTTGGGTATGCTGTACTTATAGTTTACCTCTGTACGAACATCATCCTTGTAATCAACGGTTGTCTTGTCGCCACCAACCACTTTGTCCCCTTCATAATATTCTTTACGAAGACGCAAAGTCATATCCAACTTGTCGTTGTACTCGTATGTTGTCTCGCTTGTTACGATACCATTTCTAAGTCTAGTCTCCTTAATAGGAAACTCGCCCAACAATTCCGTAATGCCGACGGTATCAGGCTTATCACTATCCCTATTCATGATAGAGTAGTTCTTTTTGTATGCCAACTTAAGTCCGTTGATAACCTTGTCATATTTAATAGGAATGAAGTAGAAATAACCGTTATCCCTATCACCACTCACAAGTCGTCTTGTTGGCTTGCCTCCATCCTCAGGATAGTCAAATACGACCTTAGAGTCATACCCGCTTTTATCGTCTATACGATCAAAATACACGCCTTCGTTAATCACAACTTGTTGATTGTCCCATTTGGTTACGATACTGTCAAGACGGATGCCTTTGACATTGGGATTGTGAAACACTACAAGACTCTTTGGAAGTTGATCTTCAATATCATTCTGGGCATAAACATTAGATGCGAACAACGCAGATAGTAAAGCCACTAAGGTAAAATTTGTTTTCATATTTTTTTAGAAATTGTTTGTTAAAAGTAATTTTTACAAAAAAATTAGATATCTGCAAAATTAAATTTTTTGAATGATATAGATAATACAAAACTCATTTTTTTTCATCTTTTGTTCAAGTATTTAAAAATCGCGGTGGGGTAAAGGGGAAGAAATAAGAAATATAGTACAGCAATACACAAATATTTTATGCGGACAAATGAAAAAATGTCAGAAAAGCTCCTAAATATTTGCTTTTGAAACTTTTTGTATGGATGCATACGAACGAGAGCTTACATTTTGTTACTTGATGTTTTACGGAAAAATTACGAAGGGTTAACGAAGGGTTAGCGAAGGATTACACTTTGACAAAATGACATGTAAAAAAGATGCCTCATTTTGCTTTTATTTGGATAAAATAATGGGTGATTCTAAAAATATAAGGTGGAATATGTGGAGATATGTATGGAAATGTCTAAATTTGCACAAGCAAAACTGTATAATAAGTTTTTGAGTTTGTAGGTTTTTAAGTTTTTAAGTTCTTGCGGATGTGAGTTCTTAAGTTCTTAGGTTTTTAAGTTTTTAAGTTCTTGCGGATATAAGTTTTTGAGTTTGTGAGTTCTTAAGGCTTAAGGTTTGTAGGTTTTTAGTTCTCATGGATGTGGGTTCTTTAGAGACTTAGCTAATCTACGAAAACTAAAAAACTTAAAAACTCAAAAACATAAAAACTTAAACATGCAAGAGATAGTTTATCACGTTCCTGTTCTGCTCAAGGAGAGCGTAGATGGTATGAACATTGGCAAAGGCGGAAACTTTGTCGATGTGACTTTTGGTGGCGGTGGTCATAGTCGTGAGATTCTGTCACGACTTGACAAG
>CAMOVB010000224.1:0-5163 GCA_946626925.1 uncultured Prevotellaceae bacterium | reverse complement strand
GCATCGGCATCAATAGGTATTGTCTCCACCACAATATGGCTGTTCGGAGGGCTGTGTACATCTGCTGCCACTGGTTTCTATGTACAAGTGGCTCATCTCGTAGGAGGAAAGAACTATGCAGGCGCAAGGGATGTGTTGCGTCAGTCTATCACCACTACCCTTCTCTTCTCCTTTACGCTCATGTTAATAGGTATCTGTATATCGCCTTATCTTCCTATATGGCTCGGAGGTGAGAACGCAATATGCGAGGATGCCACAAGCTACTTCTTCATCTATGCAGCCACATTACCTATCATACAACTGAAGACCCTTGCAGGAGGTATGTTAAGAAGTTGTGGAAATGTCAAAGTACCAAGCGTACTCAATATTTTTATGTGTGTAGAAGATGTTCTGTTCAACTATATCTTTATCTTTCCTACCCACGACGCACATATAGGAAACATTGACATCACAATTCCTGGAGCAGGTATGGGAGTGAAAGGTGCTGCCATAGCAACAATGCTCTCCATCGTAATCACCTGTATTCTTATGTGGTGGTTCCTTATATTCAGATGCAAGGAACTGAACCTTATCCACAATGATGACAAGGACTATGACGGCTACATCCCGAAGATGCACAACATAAGGATGTGGCTCAAGATAAGTCTGCCAATGGGCATAGAGCACTCCCTTATGTGCTGTGCACAGATTATGAGTACAATCATTGTTGCACCACTCGGTACGGCAGCCATTGCAGCCAACTCTTTCGGCATAACCATAGAGGCACTCTGCTATCTCCCAGGATATGGAATAGCAGAAGCAGCTACCACACTCGTGGGTCAGAGCCTTGGAGCAAAGCGTAAGGAACTTGCCGACCGTTTTGCGTCCATAACTATCTCGGCAGGAATGATTATAATGACATTTACAGGAATTATAATGTATATCTTTGCCCCAGAGATAATAAGTGTGATGACTCCTGACATGGAGGTACAGTCACTTGCAGTAGATGCCCTCCGCATAGAGGCATGGGCGGAACCGATGTTTGCAGCATCCATCGTGGCATACGGTGTGTTCGTGGGACGCAAGACTGTATATTACCCATGTATGCTCAACCTGTTCAGTATATGGGCAGTAAGAATTACGCTTGCATGGTACTTATCAAAAGATTATGGACTCAACGGAGTATGGACAGCAATGTGTATTGAACTCTGTTTCCGAGGTTTCAGTTCACTTGTATTGCTAAAGATTGGAGCGAAAAGATAATTTTAATTGCACATTGGCAACTTGTTGAATTATTTTTATTATCTTTGCAATTGATTTGGCGAAATGTGTGGCAAATTGTACTAACACACACATGAACATAAAATAGTAAATAATAAAAATAACATAACATGCTTACACTTAAAGTTATCACAGAAGAGACTGAAAAGGTTATCAAAGGTCTCGAGAAGAAGCACTTCAAGGGTGCTAAAGAAGCTGTAGAAAAAGCAATCGCTCTCGACAAGACTCGTCGCGATGCACAGACAAAACTTGATGCAACTCTCGCTGAAAGCAAGAAGTATGCTGCACAGATTGGACAGCTCATGAAGGCTGGCAAAAAGGATGAAGCTGAGACTGCCAAGGCTGAGGTTGCAAAGCTCAAGGCTACTGCCGCTGAACTTGAAAATACAAAGGCTGATGCAGAAAATGCACTTACTGCTCACCTCTGCACAATTCCTAACCTTCCTTACGATGAAGTACCAGAAGGTTCATGCGCTGAGGACAATGTAGTAGTTAAGTCATCACTCCGTGAGTGCAAACCAGGTGATACTGTAGGCAACTGGACAACAGTTCCAGAAAATGGCGAAGCAAAGCTTCCACACTGGGAACTTGCAAAGAAATACAACCTCATCGACTTCGACCTCGGCGTCAAGATTACTGGTGCTGGCTTCCCAGTATATACTGGCAAGGGTGCACAACTCCAGCGTGCCCTCATCAACTTCTTCCTTGCAGAGGCAAACAAGGCTGGCTACACAGAAATCATGCCACCTACAGTAGTAAATCAGGCTTCTGGTTACGGTACAGGTCAGCTTCCTGACAAGGAAGGACAGATGTACCACTGTGAGGTTGACGATCTCTACCTCATCCCTACTGCTGAAGTTCCTGTAACAAATATCTACCGCGATGTCATCCTCGATGAAAAGCAGCTTCCTATCAAGAACTGTGCTTACACTCAGTGTTTCCGTCGTGAGGCAGGTTCATATGGTAAGGATGTACGCGGTCTCAACCGTCTGCACGAGTTCTCGAAGATTGAAATTGTACGCATCGATACTCCTGAGCACTCAGCAGAGTCACACAAAGAGATGCTTGCTCACGTAGAAGGACTTCTTCAGAAGCTTGAACTCCCATACCGTATTCTCCGTCTTTGTGGTGGTGACCAGAGCTTCACTTCTGCTATCTGCTACGACTTCGAGGTTTACTCTGAAGCACAGGGACGTTGGCTTGAGGTAAGTTCAGTTTCTAACTTCGACACATATCAGGCAAACCGTCTCAAGTGTCGTTACCGCAACGCAGACAAGAAGGTACAACTCTGCCACACTCTCAACGGTTCAGCTCTTGCACTTCCACGTATCGTTGCATCTATCCTCGAGAACTTCCAAACAGAAAAGGGAATACGTATGCCAAAGGCACTCGTTCCTTACACTGGATTCGAGTATATCGACTAAAAAACAATCATAAATTCTCCCGTTCCCCCACATAAGGAACGGGAGATTCCTATGAACTTTCACATAAACAAAAATAAAACCAAATACTTAATCTCTAAACATTGGAAGCCCTAAAAGGCTTTACTTTTTAATCCCATGAACAAAATCGTAAAGAAAGAGCAGTTCTCTGAGAAGGTTTTCAAACTTGTTGTTGAAGCACCTCTCATTGCAAAGTCTCGCAAGGCAGGTCACTTCGTCATTGTACGAGTAGGTGAAAATGGTGAGCGTATGCCACTCACAATCGCTGATTCAGACATAGAAGCAGGAACAATCACGCTCGTGGTTCAGACTGTAGGTTACTCTTCAACCAAGTTGTGCAGCCTCAATGAGGGCGACTACATCACAGACGTTGTAGGTCCGCTCGGTCAGGCTACCCACATCGAGAAGTTCGGTACAGTAGTATGTGCAGGAGGTGGTGTTGGTGTTGCACCAATGCTTCCTATCATCAAGGCACTCAAGGCTGCCGGCAACCGTGTAATCTCTGTTCTTGCAGGTCGTACAAAGGAACTTATCATCCTTGAAGACGAAGTACGCAAGCACTCCGACGAGGTAATCATCATGACTGATGACGGTTCTTACGGAAAGCAAGGCGTAGTAACTGTAGGTATAGAAGAAGTAATCCAGCGTGAGAAGGTGGACAAGTGTTTCGCTATCGGTCCTGCCATCATGATGAAGTTCTGCTGTCTCCTTACGAAGAAATATAACGTTCCTACAGACGTATCGCTCAACACTATCATGGTTGATGGTACAGGTATGTGCGGTGCTTGCCGTATCACTGTAGGTGGAAAGACTAAGTTCGTATGCGTTGACGGTCCTGAGTTCGATGGTCACGAGGTTGACTTCGACGAGATGTTCAAGCGTATGGGTGCATTCAAGCCTGTAGAGATTGAGGAGATGAAAAAGCTTGAGGCGAGCGTATGTGGCTGCAAGGCAGGTAAGACATGCAAGGCAGAAGCACCAAAGGCTGATGCTTCAAACATGACTACCGACACTCCACTATCTGAACTTACAGACCGCAATGCTGCATGGCGAAAGGAACTTCAGGCTGCCATGAAGCCAAAGGACAGAGGCCTCATTGAACGTTGCGTGATGGGCGAACTCGACCCTGTATATCGTGCAACAACACGTACTGAGGAAGTAAATGTTGGTCTCACAGTTGAGCAGGCTCTCACAGAGGCAAAACGTTGTCTCGACTGCCCTAAGCCTACATGTATGGAAGGATGTCCAGTATCAATCAACATACCTTCATTCATCAAGAACATCGAGCGTGGTCAGTTCCTTGAGGCTGCAAAGGTTCTCAAGTCAACAAGTGCACTTCCCGCTGTCTGCGGACGTGTCTGCCCACAGGAAAAGCAGTGCGAGAGCCAGTGTATCCACCTCAAGATGGGTCACAAGGCTGTTGCCATCGGTAACCTTGAACGCTTCGCTGCAGACTTTGAGCGTAACTCTGGCAAGATGGCTCTTCCAGAGGTAGCACAGAGCAACGGAATCAAGGTAGCAATCGTTGGTTCTGGTCCTGCAGGTCTTTCTTGTGCAGGCGACTTGGCAAAGGCTGGCTTCGACGTAACAGTATTCGAAGCACTCCACGAGATTGGCGGTGTACTCAAGTATGGTATTCCTGAGTTCCGTCTTCCTAACGCTATAGTTGACGTAGAAATTGAAAACCTCAGCAAGATAGGTGTTAAGTTCGTAAAGGACTGCATCGTCGGTAAGACAATCACTATACAGGATCTTGAGGCAGAAGGTTACAAAGGTATCTTTGTTGCATCAGGTGCAGGACTCCCTAACTTCATGGGTATTCCTGGCGAAAACTCAGTTGGTATCATGTCATCTAACGAGTACCTCACACGTGTGAACCTTATGGATGCTTCAAACCCAGCAACAGACACTCCTATCATCAAGGCAAAGAGCGTGATGGTAGTTGGTGGTGGTAATACAGCAATGGACTCTTGCCGTACTGCCAAGCGTCTCGGTGCAGAACGTGTATTCATCGCTTACCGTCGTTCTGAAGCAGAGATGCCAGCACGTCTTGAGGAAGTAAAGCATGCTAAGGAAGAAGGAATCGAGTTCCTCACACTCCACAACCCTATCGAGTACATCGCTGACGAAAAGGGTAACGTAAAGCAGGTTAAACTTCAGGTTATGGAACTTGGTGAGCCTGACGCATCAGGTCGTCGTTCACCAGTACCAGTAGAGGGTAAGATTGAAACTATCGACATCGACATGGCAATCGTGGCAGTAGGTGTTTCTCCTAACCCACTCGTTCCAAAGTCTGTTGAAGGACTCGAACTCGGTCGCAAGAACACTATCGCAGTAAATGACAAGATGCAGTCAAGCATCCCAACTATCTTCGCAGGTGGTGATATCGTCCGTGGAGGTGCAACAGTAATCCTCGCAATGGGTGACGGTCGCAAGGCAGCAGCCAGCATGATTGAAATGT
>CAMOVB010000223.1:0-5167 GCA_946626925.1 uncultured Prevotellaceae bacterium | reverse complement strand
TTTGGCTGAAAACCCTACCATCAAGGTAGCGGACAAGGAAATCCAACTAAAACAGGTTGCTGACAAGGAAGCATGGCAGAATCTCCTTCCTACTCTTGACGCAGGTTTTGCCCTCTCACACAGCATCAAGGTGGCTGCCATCAAGACGCAGATGGGTGAGTTCAAGATGGGTCAGGACGGTTCTACAACCGCTACCGGTTCGCTCACGCTCAACCTTCCACTCTTCGCTCCTGCCGTATATCAGAACATGAAGCTGACTAAGGAGGACATCCAACTGGCTCAGGAGAAGGCACGCTCTTCACGCCTCGACCTCATCAATCAGGTCACCAAGGCTTACTACAGCGCACTCCTCTCACAGGACTCATACACGGTGATGCAGAAGAGCTACAAGATAGCCAAGGACAACGCAGACCTTGCAAAGGCAAAGTACGAGGTAGGCTCAATAAGCGAGTATGACAAGATTTCTGCCGACGTACAGGCACGTGGAATGAACTCCAACCTCGTGAACGCAAAGACAGGCGTGACGCTCTCAATGCTCCAGTTGAAAGTACTCATGGGAGTAACTGCCGATGTTGACATCACAATCAACGACAGTCTCAAGCGCTACGAGAACTCACTCACACTTCCACGCACAACGAATGAGGAAGACAACCTGAGCGGCAACACCGCACTCCGTCAGCTCGACATGAACATGTCACTCCTCCAGAGGTCACGCAAGATAATGAACACAAGCTTCATGCCAACTCTTGCACTCCAGCTTCAGGGACAGTACCTCTCCTACTCTAACCAGAACTGGAACTTCCTCAACTACAAGTATTCTCCAGCTGCCACATTGGCAATATCACTCTCTGTGCCAATCTTCCACGCAAGCAACTGGACAAAGTTGAAGTCAAACAAGATTCAGATAGAGCAACTTGAGGATACAAGAGCCAACACACAGCGTCAGCTCACACTTGCAGTCGAGAGCTACAAGGAGAACATGGCAAGCTCCATCGTTCAGGTAGAGTCAAACCGCGAGGCAGTACTTCAGGCAGACAAGGCAGTCAAGATTTCGAGCAAGCGCTACGAAGTTGGTGCTGGTACAATCTTTGAACTCAACCAGACAGAGACAGCTTACACACAGTCAGAACTAACATACGTCCAGAGCATCTACAACTACCTCTCAAACAAGGCAGACCTCGAATATACTCTCGGACGTGAAACATACATCAAGTAAAAAGAATTTCAGATCCCAAATCTATAATTTATGCCTCCGGAACATATCGGGACGCATAAATTTGACATGATAGATTTGAGATAACAACAAAACGATTATGAATAAGATTAAGATACTCAGCCTTGCAACATTCGCACTTATCATGGCTTCATGCGGAGGCGATGATGACAAGAACAAGGCAGTTGCAGAGGCAAAGCCTGAGGTAAAGATTACCAAGGTTACAAATGAGGACATTCCTCAGACAGAGACATACACAGCCACAGTAGAAAGCGACGTAAAGAACAATATCTCGCCTAACACCCCACTCCGTATCGAGAAGATACTCGTGGACGTTGGTGACGTTGTACGCAAGGGACAGGTTCTCGTCGTACTCGACCAGACAAATCTCAGCAACACAAAGCTTCAATACGAAAACGCAAAGATTGACTTCGGACGTATGGAAGCACTTTATAAGCTTGGTGGCGTAAGCAAGGCAAACTACGATGCTGCCAAGTTGCAGCTCGATATTCAGGCAGCACTCATCAAGCAACTTACAGAGAACGCTCAGCTTGTTGCACCTGTAAGTGGTGTGGTTACAGCACGTAACTTTGACAATGGCGATATGTGTTCAGGAAGCGCAATCCTCACCATCGAGCAGACAAACGTGGTTAAGCTCAACGTAAACGTATCAGAGAGCTACTACAAGTTGCTCAAGAAGGGTATGCCTGCAACCATCACACTTGACGCATACGAGGGTGAGGAGTTCACAGGTAAGGTTACAATCGTAAGCCCTTCAATCGATGCAACTACTCACACCTTCAAGGCAGAGATTACAATCAACAACAAGGACCAGAAGGTTCGCCCAGGTATGTTTGCACGTGCCACAATCGACTTCGGCTCAAAGTCACACACAGTCATTCCTGACGTGGCTCTCGTAAAGCAGATTGGTGCCGGCGACCGTTACGTATATGTATATAAGGACGGCAAGGTAAGCTACAACAAGGTTGAACTCGGAAAGCACATGGGTGACAAGTACGAAATCCTCAGCGGTGTGAACGCTGGCGACCAGGTTGTAATAGCTGGTCACTCTCGTCTTGCCAACGGCAAGGAAGTAGAAGTAGTAAAGTAGCCTTCGGAATTAAAAATTAAAAATTAAAATTCCGCTACGCCACCCATGGCAGCCTTACGGGACAACATATACCCGACAAGGCTGATACACGGGAGACTTCATAGAAAGAATATTAACATGCCATCCGCCCCCATCTCCGGATGGCCGCCCCCTTCGGGGGACGGGGGGCTAATATTATATGTCATTATACGAAGGAGCGGTCAAAAGACCGATTATGACAAGCCTCTGTTTCTTGGCTGTCATCATATTTGGTATCTTCTCGCTTATCAAGCTTCCTATCGACCTCTATCCGGATATCGATACGAACACCATCATGGTGCTCACGTACTACAACGGAGCATCAGCAGAAGATATCGAGAACAATGTAACGCGTCCGTTGGAGAATACTCTCAACTCCGTAGAACATATCAAGCACGTAACAAGTAACTCACGCGAGAACGTCAGCGTCATCACGCTCCAGTTTGAGTACGGTTACGACATCGACGTGCTCACCAACAACGTACGAGACAAACTGGACATGGTAAGCTCTGCGCTCCCTGACGAGGCACAGCAGCCTATCCTCTTCAAGTTCTCTACGGACATGATTCCTATTCTCCTCCTCTCTGTCGAGGCAGAGGAATCACGTCAGGCTCTCTACAAGATTCTTGACGACAACGTGGCAAATCCACTTGCACGTATTGACGGTGTAGGTACTGTGTCAATATCCGGTGCTCCAAAGCGTGAAATCAACGTATATATGGATGCCAAGAAGATGGAGGCATACAACCTCAGCCCGGCTCAGGTGTCAGCAGCCATCTCAGCAGAGAACCGCAACATCACCAACGGTACAATGGATGTGGGTTCACAGACATTCACAGTACGTGTGGAAGGTGAGTTTGACGACCCACAGCAGATGAAGGACATCATCGTCAAAACTACCGAAGACCCAGTAACACATATCAAGAAGAACGTCTATCTCCGTGACGTGGCACGCATCGTGGACAACGTACAGGAACGTGCACAGCGCACATTCACCAACGGTACACAGGGTGCCATGATTGTGGTACAGAAGCAGTCAGGTGCCAACTCAGTGGAGATATCAGACAAGGTGATGAAGATGTTGCCTACACTCCAGGCAAACCTTCCATCAGACGTGAAGCTCGGACTTATCGTCAACACGTCTGACAACATCCTCAACACCATCGGTTCACTCGAAGAGACAATCATGTACGCCATGATATTCGTGGCACTCGTCGTGTTCATATTCCTCGGACGCTGGCGTGCAACGACAATCATCGTCATCACCATCCCAATGTCATTGATAGCATCATTCATCTATCTCTACGCAACGGGTGGTTCGCTCAACATGATTTCGCTCTCATGTCTCTCTATCGCTATCGGTAACGTGGTGGACGATGCCATCGTGGTACTCGAGAACGTGACGACACACATCGAGCGTGGCTCAGACCCTAAGCAGGCAGCCATCCACGCAACCAACGAGGTGGCAATCTCAGTTATCGCCTCTACCCTCACCATGATTGCGGTATTCTTCCCACTCACCATGGTAACAGGTATGGCAGGTGTGCTCTTCAAGCAGCTCGGATGGATGATGTGTATCATCATGACAATCTCTACTACAAGCGCACTCTCATTCACACCAATGCTCTGTTCACAGATGCTCCGCCTCCAGAAGAAGCAGAGCAAGCTGTTCAAGACATTGTACTCACCTGTAGCCAAGGGACTCGAAAACCTTGACGACTGGTACGAGAAGAAGATCAACTGGGCAGTACGTCACCGCTGGACAGTCATCGTAAGCTGCGTCGTACTCTTCGTATTCTCCATCGCCTGTGCCAACATATTCGGTATCAAGTCAGAGTTCTTCCCATCCAACGACTCTGGTCGTGTGGGAGTAACGCTCGAACTTCCTATCGGTACACGTGTGGAGAAGGCAGAGGAACTTGCAAAGTCGCTCACAAAGAAGTGGCAGGACCGTTACGGCAAAGACCTCCAGTCATGTAACTTCACAGTAGGACAGGCAGGTGACGACAACACGTTCGCATCACTCCAGACAAGTGGTTCGCACATCATATCATTCAACATCATGATGGTGCCATCCAACAAGCGTGACCGTACACTCGCATCCATCTGTGACGAGATGCGTATGGACTGTAAGGAAATACCAGAACTTGACAAGTACCGTGTACTCCTTGGAGGTCAGCAGGGTGCAGCCATGGGTGGACAGGCAACAGCCACATTCGAGATATACGGCTACGACCTCGACGCAACACGTCGTGTGGCAGAGCAGATGTCCGAACTCTTCCGTGAGAACGAGATGATTACTCAGGTCAGCATCTCACGCTCTGACTTCCAGCCAGAAATAGTAGTTGACTTCGACCGCGAGAAACTTGCAACAGAAGGTCTCTCACTCTCTACAGCCGCATCAAGCGTACGTAACCTCATCAACGGTTCGCTCATGTCATACTACCGTGAGGACGGTGAAGAGTACGACATCAAGGTACGCTACGAGCCTACTTCACGTATGAGCATCGAGGATGTGGAGAACATGACCATCCCTAACGCAACAGGCACAAAGCAGATCCGCATACGTGACGTTGCAACAGTAAGGGAAAGCGCCATCCCACCAACCATCGAACGTAAGGACCGTCAGCGTATCGTAACAGTCAACGCTGTACTTGCCGACGGCTATGCCCTCTCAGACGGTGTGGAACTCGGAGAATCATTCTACAAGAAGCTTGACATCCCTAACGGTGTGACAGTTCAGGTAGCAGGTTCATACGAAGACCAGCAGGATTCAAACCGTGGCCTCGGAACACTCGGAATACTCATCATCATCCTCGTGTTCA
>CAMOVB010000222.1:0-5171 GCA_946626925.1 uncultured Prevotellaceae bacterium | reverse complement strand
TTTTCCAGCAGGAACAAGCGAATATGACCCACGCGTGTATGACAGCGCAGCAGAACAATTCGCAAAGTTCCAGAAAGAAGGATGGCTCGTTCAGGATGATAAGGAACAATACTATATCTATGCTCAGACATCATGTCTTCCTGCTAATGGTAATAAGGAAAAGACTCAGTATGGTATAGTAGTAGGTGCATACTCAGGTGACTATCAGAACGGAGTAATCAAGAAGCACGAACTTACACGTGCAGACAAAGAGGAAGACCGTATGAAGCACGTAAGAGTTAATGATGCAAACATAGAGCCTGTGTTCTTTGCTTACCCTGATGACAAGGTGCTTGATGCACTCATCAACAAATATGCAAAGACTCAACCGGAGTACGACTTCGTTGCTCCTATCGACGGCTTTCGCCATCAGTTATGGTGCATAACCGAAGATGCAGACATTGAGACTGTCACAAAGCAGTTTGCGGCTATGCCTGCACTATATATCGCTGATGGTCATCACCGTTCAGCAGCAGCAGCACTTGTTGGTGCTGAGAAGGCAAAGCAGAACCCAAACCACAAGGGTGACGAGGAGTACAACTACTTCATGGCAGTATGCTTCCCAGCAAGCCAGTTGACAATCCTTGACTACAACCGAGTAATCAAGGATCTTAACGGACTCACATCCGTTCAATTCCTCGATGCATTAAAGAAAAACTTCACCGTAGAGAACAAAGGAACAGAGGAATACCGTGCACAACAGCTTCACGAGTTCAGCCTATACCTCGATGGTGAATGGTACAGTCTCAAAGCAAAGGAAGGTACATACGATGCCAATGACCCAATCGGAGTACTTGATGTATCAATATCAAGCAAGCTTATACTTGACGAGATTCTCGGTATCAAGGACCTTCGTCGTGATAAGCGTATTGATTTCGTAGGAGGTCTCCGTGGACTTGGTGAGTTGAAACGTAGGGTTGACAGCGGTGAGATGAGGACTGCCCTCGCACTTTACCCTGTCACAATGGAACAAATAATGACAATAGCAGATAGTGGAAACATCATGCCTCCAAAGGCTACATGGTTTGAACCAAAGCTTAGGTCAGGACTTGTTATCCACAAACTATCATAAAAATATAGAATGGATTCATACAAGACAATAAGCACATTAGCAGAAGGTCAGTATAGCGAGAAACGAAGTAAGTTTCTCGCTTTTGCTATTCCTGTAACCAATGTAGAAGAAGTAAAACAGCATGTAGCAGAGTATCAGAAGAAATATTATGATGCTCGTCACGTGTGTTATGCCTACATGCTTGGTGCTGAACGTCTTGAATTTCGTGCTAACGACAATGGTGAGCCTTCAGGTACTGCGGGAAAGCCTATCCTTGGACAGATTAACTCAAATGAGTTGACCAACATCCTCATCATTGTTGTCCGCTACTTTGGAGGAGTCAAACTTGGTACAAGCGGTCTTATCGTTGCTTATCGTCTTGCTGCAGCAGAAGCAATAGCAAATGCAGAAATAATTGAGAAAACCGTTGACTGTGACCTTTCTTTCACATTTGAATATCCATACATGAATGACGTGATGCGTATTGTCAAGGAAGAAGAACCACAAATCATCTCACAAGGCTACGATTCCGACTGCCTTATGACCCTTCGTATCCGCAAGGGTCTCCTTCCTCGTCTCCGTTCCCGTCTTGAAAAAGTCGAGACACTACATTTTGAGGAATAAGGTCATAACCATAATACTTACGACCCGTAAATACCATAGTAACCAACCATAAACATATAACTTATGAATCGTAAATACCATCTTTTAACAGCTCTGTTTGCAATGACGACATTCGCAAACATATACGGCCAGAACACAAAAGGGATAAGGGCTGAATATTCGGAACTTGCGAAGAAGACTCCTTTACCAGTCATTCGCTCCAACAGAAACGATATTTTTACCGTCCACAACAACAAAAAGACTCCATGGATAATAACTCCAAGTATAAAACCAGATATATTGGAGTCATACAGCAAGGATGTCTATTTCGTGACAGACATTGATACACTTCATGTTACCGTGGAAGAAGGTGGCAAATACGACTTTGTCATACTCAATGCAAATAACGATTCTGCATTTACCCGAGTACAATGGGTGTCAAATAACCCATTGGAAAACACGCCAAAGGAATTAGGTTCACTTTCGCCATCAGGCAAACTTTCACGTCAACAGGCTCTCTATGATATTGATGCACTCGCCTATACAATAAGCGAGACACATCCTGATATGTTTGCAGTAACAGGTCATGAAAAACTCATGCAGAAGCTGCTTGATATCAAAAATCAGGTAACCGATTCCATCGATATCGTCAACTTATACAAATTACTCATGCCATGGGTGACATCAATAGGTGATGCACATACAGGACTTCGATATCCATTAAACAATGTATTTACACGAGAACTCAGGCGATTCCCTGTTATTGTCAAGGTTACAGACAACTATAAAATTATAGCAAAAGCTTGTCATAACGACCTTGTTCCTGTTGATGCAGAGATTACAAGCATCAACGGTATTTGTGCAAAAGACATGCTCACACAGATGATGCAATATGTGAGTGGTGAACGTGACTTTTATAAGCTCAACAGAATTAGTGATGATTTTCTTGCATATTTCCACCTGCTTTTCACTAAGGATAATTATGAAATAGAGTACAAACTCAAGGGAGAAAAAAAGCCAAAGACCATAACTGTTCCATCCATTTCATTTGAGGACAGCAAGCAACTTAGGCTTGGTTACAACAAGAGAAATGCAATAGCAACTTCTAACAAGGACAATTACTCGTTCCAAATCCTGAAAGACAAATCTATTGCAATAATGGATTTCAGGAGCTTCTGGGATGTTGACAGAATGAAGAATTTTGCAGACTCAATGTTCATGACTTTAACGGAACAAGGCATCAGGAATCTTATCATCGACATAAGAGAAAATGGAGGAGGTAATTCTCGTGTCGGAGACGAGCTGTTACGTTATATATCACCAAAGCCATTCTGTCAGTTTTCAAAGACATTCGTAAGAATAACACCTACCTCACGCAGGATGATGCAAGGAAACGATATTACTCCTGGAATAAGTTTCTATAACAACAGTACACTCGACGAATCATACTACGGAACGGACAAATTCTATGATGGTAACGTCATACTACTCACGAGCCATCACACGTTCTCATCAGCCAGTTCTTTTGCATGGGCATTCAAGTATTTCGGATGTGGTACAGTAATTGGTGAAGAGACAGGCGGAATGAGTGTCAGTTTCGGTGATATACTTATTTACACATTACCAATATCGAATCTGAAATGCAGCATTTCCTTCAAGCGTTTCTGGCTCTATGGTGCTGACGAAAGGGATATCCATGGTACGCTTCCAGACATATCCGTTCCACACGAAGATGCTTTGGATACAGCCATAAAAGTAATCGGCAAGAGGAAGAAGAACAAATAGTTCCGACTTGATTTTCTTCTCTCCAAAGAAATATGCTAACTACACTTAAACGAATATAAGACTATGAAGAGAACAATAGCATTATGGATGATGATGGCAATGACTATTACAGGATGGTCAGCCAACGACAACCTCAAACCACGATTGGTGGTGTGTACGGACATTGCACCTGCTGATGTGGAACCTGACGATATGCAGTCAATGGTACGACTGATGGCGTATGCCGATATGTTTGAGATTGAAGCTATCATCACTTCCGTAGGATGGAACTGTGACCCATATCCCGTAGAATGGGCAGAATATCTGCAACGAGTCATAGAGGCATACCGTAATGATGTGCCTAATCTTATGGCACGTTCAGGACAACGGTCGTTCCTGTCATTGAAGAAAGAGAACAAGAGCCAAACCATCGGCTACTGGCCAAGTGCCGACTACATTCAGAATCGTGCAATCATGGGAAGTGTGCGAGGTGGCATAAAGGTGATAGGCGAAGGTAACGACTCCCCAGGAAGTAACCTTCTCATCAATCTTGCTGACGAGAACGACCCTCGCCCAATATATGTGGCAGCATGGGGAGGAGCAAATACACTCGCACAAGCAATATGGAGAGTCAAACAGACACGAAGTGCTGAAGAACTGAAGCGTTTCGTACGCAAGTTCCGTATCTTCACCATTACAGACCAAGATATGCAATATAGTATGCGCATGAATCGTGCATACAGTTCACACATGTGGCTCAGACAGGAGTTTGAGAACGACCTCCAGTTTATCTGGGACGAAGGCGCTTGGCAGGAACAATGCGAACTTGGAAAGCAGAACTGGGAAGCACATCAGAAGAATATTCAAGGCAAGGGAGCCTTGGGTAAGGAATACCCAACATACAAATGGGGAGTAGAAGGTGACACACCAAGTTTCCTTTATGTAATGCCTCATGGTCTCAATGACCCGGAAGACCCACATCAGGCAGGATGGGCAGGTTATCATGAACGAGGAATATGTCCAGACACCATCACTACGGCATGGACAAGCTGGAAGGAACCTCTCAGAAGTCTTTCCGTTGGCTATAAACGTCGTTTTTATCCAGATGAGCTGAACGATTTCATGGCACGTATGCAATGGGCAGCAGAGGGCAAAGGCAATTATAATCCGCAGGTTATTGTCAATGGCAGCAAAGGCCACACTCCTATACGTATAAATGCAAAGGCAGGTACAACCCTCCGTCTCGATGCAACAAAGACAACGGACAAGGATGGAGACAGTCTCACTTTCCTATGGTGGCAGCAACCTGAGATTGGCAAAACGCAAGTGAATATCCGACAGTCAAATCGTCCGACATCCACCATACGCATACCTTCATCAGCATCAGGCGATACCATTCACATCATCTGTGAGGTACACGATAACTCACCTTTCCATCTTGTGTCATACAGAAGAGTGATAATAAATATCATCTGACAGCCAAGGTTGAACCGTTTGTGCGTAATAGCCTCATTTCTCGTTATTGCCGTACCTATTATTTTGAGTATCGCAGAGGTACGCGTGTCATTCCTCCAGCTTTTCAACATGAGATACGCAATCTGTTCCTCAAAATAGGATGGAAAGAACCTGTCGAATTTGACAGCTATGAAGAAGATTATGAATTATTACTGTCCGCTAAACATTAAAGCTCCATCAAAAAATTAGGGCTGGCACT
>CAMOVB010000221.1:0-5234 GCA_946626925.1 uncultured Prevotellaceae bacterium | reverse complement strand
ATAGATGTCTCTTCGGAATATGAGCGGAACCTCGTTAATGAGGATATCTCGTATCACTCCACCGATGGCACCAGTGCACATTCCCATGATGTTTGCCGTCCAGAGCGGGAAACCCGCCTCAATCGTCTTCTGAAAACCTACGACTGCGAACAGGGCAAGACCTATGGCATCAAAGAGGAATATTGTTCCTGAGATGCGGTTGATGAATTTGTGCCAGAACATGTAGCATACAAGTGCCACACCTGTTATGACAAGATACACCCATTGTGTCATCCAGAAAGGACTCATGTTGAGGAAGAGGTCACGAATCGTACCTCCTCCACAAGCCGTAGCCCATCCAACTATGTATGCTCCGAAAAGGTCGAAGTTCTTCTCCGACGCAAGACGGATACCGGAAATAGCAAAGGCAAATGTACCTGCGTAATCCAGAAAATCCACGAATGAAAGTTCGAATGGCATAGTCCTTATTGTTTATGAAATTAATGGAAGTTTGACTGTTCGCGGATTTTTAGAAACGAAAATTTAGAAAATTAAAGAAAATTTGTTTATCTTACATTCCATGAATTTTCTTTCTAAAAAGTAAGGATTACGAATCATTTTAATGGGGAAAAAGGAAACAAAATTTTCTTTAATTTTCTAAATTTTCGTTCTCCTTTTAATTACCTCTAACTTCCGAAACTTGAACATTTCTAATTCTTCATTCTTCTTTATTTCACGCCCTTCATCATCTCCTCAATGGCTGCATCGAGCTGTGCATCCTTACCGTTGAGCACATCTGCTGGGTCGTTGTAGATGAGAATGTCTGGCTGAAGTTCCATGTTCTCGAGGTAGTTACCCTTGCGGTCAACGCATCCTACCTGTGGAATACCGAAATAGAGAGTAGGGTCAATCTGTGTCTCCCACCATACGGCAGTCATAGTTCCCGGAACAGGAGCACCAATGAGCTTACCTACTCCAAGCTCCTTATAGAGCCACGGAGTACCGTGGGCATTTGAGTAGTTGTCCTCACACACAAGCATACATGACTTCTTTGTGTATTTGTTGTAAGGGTCACTACCAACATATTGTCCACGCGGCATGAATTTCTGATATTCCACACCTGAAAGGAGAGTGATTACATCGTCGTGCAACCATCCGCCACCATTGTGACGCGTATCGATGATTACGCCCTCTGTATTGCGGTACTTTCCGAGGAGTTCGCTATAGAGTACGCGGAAGCTCTTGCTGTTCATACCCTCGATGTGGATGTAACCAATCTTTCCTCCAGTCTTTTCCTCCACATACTTGCGGTTGCGCTCCACCCAACGCTGGTAGAGTAGGGCGTTCTCGGCAGATTGTGAGATAGGTTTAACCTCTACGTCGAATGGCTTGCCACTCTTACCCTTGATTGTAAGGGTCACGTTCACGCCAATCTTACCTGTGAGGAGGTAGTCAAGAGAAAGAGAATCCGTAATCTCAATGCCATTGACATGAGTAATCATCATGCCTGGCTTCACGTCTGTCTTCTTGAGAGCGAGAGGACTCTTTGCAATAATCTCCTCGATGCACATGGCGTTGCCCTCTGTATTCTGGGCATAGAAAAGACCGAGTCGTCCCACGTTGTTCCTATATGGTGCACGATAACCGCCACCCGTGTGTGAACCGTTGAGCTCGCCGAGAATCTCAGAGATGAGGTCAGCAAAGTCGTAGTTATTATTTATATAAGGTAGGAACTTCTTGTAGTTGTCGTGGTACATCTTCCAGTCGATGCCGTGAATCTTAGGGTCGTAGAACTTTTCGTTCACCTGACGCCAGCAATGTTCAAAGATATATTCGCGCTCCTCGGCTGGACGGTAGTTGAACTGAGCAGAGAAGTTGATTGCCTTTGCATCTCTTCCTCCTACCTCAAGTTTGCTAACTATGCCACCACGATTGAAGTACATGTTCTTCACATCCTTGTCCGTGATGATTGAACCGCTCACACCACCCGCAAGCTTTGATGTGTTACCTTCCTTCAGGTCTTTCTTCCAAAGGTCTGTTCCATCTACAGATGAAAGGACATAGTAGAAGTTTTCTCCCTTGGCATCAAGTACGCAGTCGCCGATGTTACCTGACTGTGAAGTGAGACGGACGATGCGGTCTTCAAGGTTGTTGAGGTCGAATACGAGGTCTTCCACCTTGGCAATCTCGCCTTTCTCCTCAGCCTTCTTTTCCTTTTCCTCCTTTTTCTCTTCTTCCTTCTTCTCCTTCTTTGACTTACTTTCCTCAAGAATCTCAAGGTCTTCCTTATTCATGCGGAACTTGTCGTAAGCATCAATGTCGAAGAACATTATATAATAGTCCTCCTCAGCACCCCAGCTACCGTGGCTACGGTAACCTGCACGGTCTGATGCCCAAACCATGGCCTTGCCGTCGAGCACCCACTTTGCGTTTGAATCTGTATATCCGCTGTTTGTGAGGTCGTGAACCTCTGTACCATCAGCCTTGACAAGGGCGATGTCCTTATTGTTCCATCCGCCTACACCGATGTAATCGCACAAGAGCCACTTGCTGTCAGGGCTCCAGCTGAAGTTTACATCGCCATCTGAGTAGCTGTAGTTATACTTTCCTTCAAGGGCAGTAGTAATCTTGCCCGACTTGATGTCAACCACGCGTAGGGTAGTGCGGTTCTCAAGGTAAGCCACCTTCTTGCCGTCTGGTGAAACAGTAGGCTGGAAAGATGTCTGGTTGTTCTTGATGATATTCTCTTCCTTTATCGACTTGGCACGAGTGAAGCTTGTGCAGTCCTTATCCTCTATGCTTGACTGGTAAATCTGCCAAAGTCCTCCACGTTCGCTGTCATAAATGACGCTCTTGCCGTCAGGTGCAAAGCATACGTTGCGTTCCTGTCCCGGAGTGTCGGTAATCTGACGAGTCGTGTTGTAGTCAACAGATGTCACATACACGTCGCCGTGGAGCACGATGGCAAGTTCCTTGCCGTTAGGGCTGATTGCAAAGTCGCCCACACCGCTTGTAAGCGTCTGACGGATAAGGTTCTTAATCGTGCAATCTGTTGAAACTGTCACGTCGAGCTTCTTTGGCTGCTCACCCTCACGCATGGTGTAAAGCTCTCCATTGTATGAGAAACAGAACACGCCATCGTTTGAACGAGTGAGGAAGCGCATTGGGTGGTTCTTGAACGATGTGAGGGCTGTAGCTGCATTGGCTCCAACCTTACGCTTGTAGAGATTGAACGAACCAGATTCTTCGCTCAGGTAGTAGAATGTATCGTTTTCGCCCCATACAGGTTCGCGGTCTTCACCCTTGAACTGTGTGAGTTTCGTATATTTGTTCTCAGCCTTGTTCCATGCCCAGATGTCGCGGGTGATGCTACTTGTGTGGTGTTTGCGCCACTTGTCCTCGTAACCTTTCTTGTCATTATAGAGCCATGTGTTACCGTCCTTGCTGATGGAGATGTGCTCCATAGGAAGTGAAGAAATCATCTGTGGACGACCACTGGCAGCCGCACCCTGAGTAAAAGGTATGACAGCTTCATAAACTTGAGGAAATTGTCCGCTTGGGAACTGCATACTCTTTACTGAAGGCATCACGTTGGCTGTATAGAGAATCCTGTCGTTACCGTTGAAGGCAATAGGTGTCTCGCTCTGTACAGAAGAAGTCACGCGAACAGGCTTGCCGCCGTTTGCAGGAACGGCATAGATGTCCATGTGACCATCCCTGTCACTCGCAAAGGCTATGTGCTTGCCATCTGGACTCCATACAGGAGCCGTGTCGTATGCGGAATTGGTTGTTAATTGACGTGCTTCACCACCTTTTGCACTAACAGTGAAAAGGTCGTCTTGATAACAGAAGACAATCGTTTTTCCGTCTGGTGAAATGGCTGACTGTCTGAGCCATAATGGGGTTTCTGCGTTTGTGGCAGAAGAACAAATCAAAGCCATTGCAGCAATGATTGTCTTTGGAGCAAAATTCATTTTCTTTTAGGATTTTATTATTTCATTTTTAGGAAATAAATTCACACACAGATTAAAGGTTTCCCTTATTCTCTGTTTTAGTTGCAAATATAAGGAATATAATTATTCCAGCAATAACAATCCCCTTTTTTTTATATCCATATTGATGTTTTTATATCATTCCTATATCGTTATCACTTTTCCCTTACCATCCTCTTACCATTCTCTACAGATTTGTAGGGAAACATAAGGGAAAAGCAATGCGGATGCATGACAAGAATCAATTATTCCGTACATTTACGATTTGTGTTTAGTCTTCAATCCTTCGTTAACCCTTCGTTAACCTTTCGTAATTCTTTTGTGACTCTCTCATAGTACATATAGGACAATTCTTCCATGTCAGGAGGGGAAGCACCTTTATTATTCTTCTTTGCTACGATTAAACATAACCGCGATTATAACAGAAAACACATACAATGATTTTTTTATTTTATAAATTCTCATTCAAAAAAAATTCTATTACTTTGTTATCATAACCATAAAAAAGTATATCTTTGCAGCAAGGAAAGACGAAAAACAATGGAAGTAAACATACAGACAACGGCGGATGGCAGTCAAACGCTCTTTGTACCAGAACTTGACGAGCATTACCATTCCATCAAGGGTGCTCTTACGGAGTCGTTGCACATTTTTATATATACTGGGCTTAACGTATGTCATGCTGTTGAACCTCGTGTTCTCGAAATCGGTTTCGGCACGGGTCTCAACGCATTCCTTACATTGGTTGAAGCAGATAAAGGTCGTAAGGTTCACTTCACCTCACTTGAGAAATATCCACTACCAATGGACATTATCAGCAAGATGGAATATGCCAAGTTTGTGGATGAACAATTTTCACCTCTATATTATGCGATTCATCAAGCGCCTTGGAACATATGGTGTGACATTACGTCGCTTTTCCGATTAAGGAAGATGGAGACAGACCTAACCGCCCTACCGCTCAAGGAAAAATATGACGTAGTATATTTTGATGCTTTTGCACCTGAAAAACAACCTGAGATGTGGACACTGGAAATTATCCAGCATATCTACGAACATTTGGACGAAGGAGGAATATTCGTTACATATTGTGCCAAAGGCTGTGTGAGACGAATGCTCCAATCAGCAGGCTTCACTGTCGAACGACTTGCAGGACCGCCAAATGGCAAGCGAGAGATACTGAGAGGAGTTAAATTAATTAATAATTTATAATTCAAGTTTCGCAAGTTCAGCTGACGCTTTACTTGCAAGGAGTTAAAAAGG
>CAMOVB010000220.1:0-5242 GCA_946626925.1 uncultured Prevotellaceae bacterium | reverse complement strand
ACTGGTACAAGAACACAAAGGATAGTAACTGGCAAGTGACTAAGACCCAACTGGCTTCCAAGGCAAAGTATAAACAACCAATAAACGAAGTTAAGGATCAAGGCACCACTTTCGAGGCGTTTGGCACCACATTCAACGAGTTGGACTTCCTTGCTCTTCAACGACTGACACCAGAGGCGCAGGACGACATCTACCGCCGCATGTTTGCACCTGACGGTGATCTTCGTCTTACACGTGGACGTGTGTCGATGAATGCCAATGACTATGCCAACGGTTGGTACTCATGCGACACGGTGGCTGGAGACTTCGATTTGCGACATTTCAACATCGAGAAGGACAAGCAAGTCATCATACCTATGATTCACCATGCCCAGAAATACCAGCCTAACCTTCGCTTATGGGTATCGCCATGGAGCCCTCCTGCATGGATGAAGATAAACAACGACTATCCTGTACTGAGCAGCCGTTTCAATCGTCAGCCAAAGGAAAAAGACTATCTTCTCTTTGGTGGAGGAAACGTTGACCCAGATGAGATGAAGCTCCTTGGCGAACGTATAGGCGTATATCCACGTCGCCTTGCCACGCAGGACTATTTCATTCAGGACGAGCGTTACCTCAAGGCTTATGCCAACATGTTCTGCAAGTTCATTGACCTTTATGCCTCAGAGGGAGCACCTATTGACATGGTAATGTACCAGAACGAAGCCTATTCCTACACTCCATATCCTGGATGCGCATGGACGGCAAACGGAACGATACGTTTCAACCACGACTATCTTGCTCCGACCCTGAAGGCAAAACATCCAGAGGTGAAGCTCTATCTTGGTACATTCAACACCAATCGTAGGGATTATGTAGAAAAGATTGTTGACAACCTGAAAGATGATGTCATAGGACTCGGTTTCCAATGGGAGGCTCGCGAAAACCTCAGCTTCATGCGTCAACGCTATCCTAACCTGAAGCTAATATGTTCAGAGAGTGAATGTGGTAACGGCTCAATGGACTGGAATGCAGCAGAACACACATTCTTCCTCCTTTCCGACAATCTCGGTAACGGAGTAACGGAATACTACAACTGGAATTTCTGTCTTCAGGACAATGGTATAAGCCGTTGGGGCTGGACACAAAACGCCCTCATACAGGTTAATTCAAAGACCAACAAACATCGCTTCACTCAAGAGTATTACGCGTTCATGCATTTCTCTCACTTCATATCCGAGGGTACACGCTTGCTTGGCTACAACAAGATGGGCAAAGGTGAACGAAATCGCAGCAACGACATATACGTGGTTCTGTTTCAGACAAAGGGCGGCAAACATATAGTCACAGCTTCCAACTTCACCAACACGCCTCATAACATTAGCGTACCTATGGGCAAGAAGTTCCTTAACGTACAATTGCCCGCTCATTCGCTCAACACATTTGAAGAACGATAATTAAATAACAAAGCCGTTCGGAACACAATGCGTCCGAACGGCTTTATATTATTAGATTGCCTTGAAAGTAATTAGTGAATGGCGTAAATACATTTGGTTCACATTTCACTCCAATGGAGATAGAATGAATCTGGAAACTCTGTTACCGTTTCTGCTAAATTATAATTTATAATTTCCTTGTTCTCCTATGTAACTGTGAATCCATCCACACCATAGTCCATGTAGGGAAACGGCGTGCATGACGACGTATCATCGGGATATCCCACAACAGGAATCCGAGAGTCAGACCCCCACTCAAGTACAGAACCCATCCATATAACTGCTTTATTGTAACAGCCATCATGGAACGTACAAAACCTTCCATCCATTCACCCACATCAAATGGCGAAGATGTGAATGACGGCATGTCAATATAAGCGGTATAGCGAACCATGTTGTCAGCCATGTAATAACGTACCCCCCATGCATAGAGAGCACAGCCAATCACACTACCTATGAACATGTGCATGAAGTTGAACACGGATAGCGATTGGAAAAAATGTTCAAACGTCATAATCTCATGCAAACACCACATAAGTGAAATGCTGAGTACAGCATAGCCAAAACCACGACAAGCAATCGGAAGTCTCAACACCTCAATATTGATATGAACTGCCACGAGGAAGTAGAATCCAGAGGCATATAGTGTGATGCCAAGTAATCCACAGGCTATGAGTTTATAGACATTAAACTTCCATTTTACAAGCCACAGCCACGATACAAGACAACCAAGGTAGATACCAGGCAATGACCATAGTGTAAGGGAATACGACGTTACCGTTTCATAGCCCATTACCTCCTCAAAGAACACCTCCTCAAGCACACGCTCAGACGCAAGTAGTCCTTCGACAATAACGATGATAAGCAGTATCGGTACGAGATGGCGATAAGTCCACATGCGAGGTTCATAGAACGGCTGTTGCTTAGTCCACATCCTGTGCAGACATCCAGCAAGCGTTATGAATGACGTACCTGTAAGTATGCGTATTGTTGACGAATGCCACCAGTCAAGCCAGTCGCCATAGTTGAAGATATATGCTATCTGTAGTCCAAGCAGACACCATAAAGCCGCTCCAAGCCAGTCGATACCATGAAGCGGCATACGTTGTGGAACAGGACACCATGGACGCGTAAGAAACAACTGTATGGTTACGACCAACATCATCAGCCCTATCACGAAGTAATAGGATGCGTACCAATGGAGCGTGTGGCCAAAGAATGCGCTATACCAAGCCTGCAACTCAATACTGGTAAGCAGTATGATATGAAGGCATGGAAAGAACACTCCCATGTCACGCGTAGGTGTCATCCAAAGTTGTATGTTCGACATATTCTCGAATGTACCCTGTATCTTTGCCATGCCTGCCACGAAGCATAGAACCCACATGAGAGGCAAGAATGTGGTCATGGTGAACAGCCAGTTGCATGCTGCCAGCACAAGAGCCGAAGTGATAAGCAGCGAGCGGTTAGAAAAACGGAACTTCATTCTGAATAACAGAGGAAAGTATATAGCCATTCCTGCAAGGTTACTATACAAGCACATAGTGACATCCTCACGCATAATGGCACGTCCGCCCATCATCTCATTAAGAGCTCCGAGATAGACACAACCAGCCAACTGGAAACAAAACGCCTGTATCACATATATCCAAGGACGTAGCCATGCAGGTACGCATGAACGAAACATTGGCATGGCAAAAGGAGGGGGTGTTGGATGACTGCTCATATCTAATATTCTATTTCACATTCCACATTCAGACCTGCACGTAACTTTGCAAGGTCCTCCTTTCTGTTGTTGTCAAGACTAATGCGTACAGGCACACGCTGTTCCACCTTCACAAAGTTACCTGTGGCATTATCCTGCGGTATAAGACTGTAAGCACTACCCGTAGCATCGGAAATACGCTCTACCACACCTGTATATTCCACATCAGGCACGGCATCTGCCTTAATACGAACCTTTGCACCCACAGCGATATTAGGCATCTGAGTTTCACGATAGTTTGCAACTATCCACATGTCTTTGCCATCAACGATGTCCACCATTGTCTGTCCTGGCTGCACAAGTTGTCCCTCATGAATGTTCTTTCGTCCAAGCACTCCGTCTGCAGTAGCCACAATAACGGTATATGAAAGATTAAGACGTGCAAGGTCAAGCTGCGCACGTGCTACCTCAATACCAGCTTCGCTCTGCTCAAGATGATGTCCCTGCTCATTACGTACAAGTGTCATTGAATGTCGTTGGCGGTTAGCAGCCTCATATCTGGCTCGAATGGTAAGATATGCCGTATGTATGTTGTCTGCCTGTTGCTGTGTGACACTCTTGTCTGCAAGCAGTTTTTGAAAACGTGCATCCTCTCTTTGTGCATTCTCCATCTGTGCGTGCAATTCCTCGATTGTGGCATCTGTCACACCTATATTGCTCTGTGTCGTAGCCATACTTGTCGTAGTGGCACGGTTGCCAGCCTTTGCATTTACAAGGCTTGCCTCTGCCTGAGCAAGTGCAAGACGGAACTCAGCATCATCGATTATTACAAGTGTGTCACCCTTATGAACTTGTTGAAACTCATCAAAGCGAATCTCCTTGATGAAGCCACCAACACGTGTGTTGACTGGCGTTATATGTTGTCGTACGTGGGCATTATCGGTCCATTCTACATTACCGAAGTGGGCGAAATTAATGATTACCACAGTTGCACCTATGAGAAGGAGTGCAAGTACAATCAGGTTATATGTCCAGCGATATATAAGTTTCTTTTCCATTATTATAGTGTATTGCTAATATATTTAAGTTGGTAGTAGTTGTATATCACGTTTATTCGTGCATTCACAAGTGCAAGCTCTGCATCAAGCTTCACGTTGGCGGCATCCACCATGTCTGTAATAAGTGCAAGTCCCTCGGTATAGCGGTTCTGAATGATGCGATAGTTCTGTGTTGCCAGTTCCACGCTTTTCTGCTGCGCCTTGAGTTCTGTGAACGAAGTAAGGTAATTGGTATATGCACCCTGTATGGCATTGTCCACACCTTCAGCCGCTTCACGTTGTTGCAACTGACTGTGTAATAAAGATGTGCGAGCCTGCCGTACTTTCTTGTTGTTCTTCCATAATGATGAGAAATTATACCTCACGCCCACACCCACATACCAATAGTTGATGTTCTTGTCCAACGTAGGAATTTCAAACGTGTCAGGACCGTCCAAATGGTCTTCGGCAACAATGGCAACTTTCGGCAGACGCTCAGACTTTTCAAGACGTATCTTCTGCTGCGCCATACGTGTACCTATAGCCACCTTCTGCAATCCTGTATTATTAGCTGTCGCCAGCTGTTGCCATGCACTTTCCCCGTCAATAGGACACAAAGCCGTAGAGAAGTTATCATCAGGAAGAATGGTTATGGTGCTATCCATACCCAGCATTGTGGTAAGCTGGTGGCTTATGATACGCCTCGCATCCTCCACCCTTGTCTTTCCAAGACGAAGATTCTCCAGTTGAAGTTCATAACGTGTCACATCATTCTCAAGAGCTATGCCCTGCTCCATACGTTGTCTTGTGTGCTGGATAAGAGTCTCCGTAAGTGTGATGTTCTGGTCAAAGACCTCCAGCTGGTTACGCAGGTTGTGCAGTTGCAAGTAATGTCCTGTCAACAGAAAGCGTACTCGTTGACGGTTCTCCTCCGCTTCCACCTTTGTCATCTCATGTTCGAGACGTGCCAAGGCTATACCGCTTGTTATGGCTCCTCCGCTATACACTGGCTGTCTTGCTGCCAA
>CAMOVB010000219.1:0-5245 GCA_946626925.1 uncultured Prevotellaceae bacterium | reverse complement strand
GCACCTTCACGCTACAAAAAGAAGAAAGACGATGACAGACCCAAAAGAAGATGGAGCAAGTGTTTGGCACGTTTGCCATTTAGGTTTAAGCCGAAATATAGTAGTAGAAATATCTCACTTTTCACTTTTCACTTTTCACTTGAACGTTGGCATTCAAAGTGTGAAAAGTGGACGTTGCGTCATGGCAGATTGTGCATCGGAGGATTCTTTGGCGCTCTGTTGCTGATTGCTGTGGTGTTCCAGTTTATCAAGAAGGAGAAGATGCCAGAGGTGGCACATGATGATGTGCTCGTTAATGTGGATTGGAATGCTGGCATATCTGTGGATGAGAATATGCGTAGGGTGGCAGATATGCTCGATGTGGTGAAGAGTCATGTTGTCACTTCAACGTCAATGGTGGGTGCTCAAGAGTTTATCCTTTCGCACACAAAAGATATAACAAGTAGCGAGGCTATATTATATCTGAAAGGATATTCGGAAGAAGGTATCGACTCGCTGAAGTCAGAAATGGATGCTTACGTTACAAAGCATTATCCTCAGGCAAAGGTTGAGTATGAGATATCGGGCAATATCTTTGACCTTATCTTCCAGACAGACAAACCATCACTTGAGATTCGACTTTCACGTAAGGATGGCGGACGCCCTGACGTGACAGAGGCAAGTCTATATACTGATTCGTTACGACGTATGTTTAGAGATGTGTCATTCCTTACTGTACCGACAGAGAAAAATATTCAGTATGTTGCCAATCCTGAGAATATGGCATATCATGATGTGTCATACGGTCAGCTTTCTACGCGTCTAAGTGAGATGGTGGGTAAGAGTCAGGTTTATGAAATTGCCAGTGGTGCACAGAGTGTTCCTGTGGTAGTCGGTTCGGATGTCAAGGCAGATGCTGAAGATGTTATTGCTGGATATGTCAAGAACAGAAATGGTGTGGATGTGCCTATCTCTTACCTTGTGGATGTGACAAAGGTGGAGAACTTCAAGCGTCTGTATGCTGGTACTGAAGGTGAGTATTATCCTGTCAAGATAGATGATATTGATGATGACAAGGCAGAAGAGATAATGGAAAGATGTGAGGAATTGTCATCCTTGCGTTCCGCTTTCCATGGTGACTATTTTGATTCGCGTGAGATGATTGGCGAATTGTCAATGATTCTCCTTGTGGCTGTCATGTTACTCTACTTCATCCTTGCGGCTCAGTTTGAGAGTCTTGTGCAACCTCTCATCATCCTTTCGGAGGTTGTTCTTGACGTGAGTGTCGTGATGTTGGTTCTATGGGTCATGGGCGAGTCACTCAATATCATGTCCATGATTGGTATTGTGGTTATGAGCGGTATCATCATCAATGACTCCATTCTCAAGGTTGATACGATAAACAGAGAGCTCAGAATGAAGAATGAAGAACGAAGAATGAAGAATGAAGAATTGAGAATGAGAAATTATGCATTGATTAAGGCAATAATGATAGCGGGACAGAGACGTCTCACTCCTATCATCATGACTTCTCTTACAACGATTCTGGCTCTTTTGCCTTTCTTGCATAAAGGCGACATGGGTTCAGCCCTTCAGTATCCGTTGTCTCTATCGCTTATTATAGGAATGATTGTGGGTACTATGGTGAGTCTTTTCTTTGTCCCTCTGGTTTATTTCTTAATCTATAGGAAGAGAGTATGAAACATTCATTCAGCATAATACTGACGATGTGCATACTGATGATTATTGGTATTGCTTTGATTCCTCGTCTGGACATCAGCAACAAGCCACGTCCACGACAAGGAAAGACTCTTAATGTGTCGTATTCGTGGGGTGGGGCTTCAGCCAAGGTGATAGAACAGAACGTAACTTCACGTATAGAGGGATTGTGTGCTTCGGTCAATGGTGTTGAGAGTGTGTCGTCCAACTCATACTTTGGATGGGGACAGGTGACTGTCGAATTGAAGAAACAGGCATCTGTATCTGCTGTCAAGTTCGAGATTGCCTCGCTCATCCGTCAGGTATATGGTAAGTTGCCTAAGGGTGTGTCATATCCAGACGTGTCGGGTGGTGAGGTCGTGACGAGCAAGTCGGAGAAGTCACAGACACGTCAGATACTTTCATATACAATAAATGGAAAGAAGACGGATAATGAGATACGTAAGATTGTTGAGTCGGAACTAAAGCCCAAGTTAGAGCGTATAGACGGGGTGGCACGTGTCGATGTACAAGGCGGTACGTGGAAGTACATGGAGATTAGCTATGATGCTCGTACCCTATCACTATATGGAATAACGGCATACGACATTGAGGAGGCTATCCGTGTGTTTATGGGTAGGAACGTAATCATAGGTGATGTGATGCACACGGATGAGAATGGCGAGAGGTCACGTATATCATTGTTTCTTGCGGAGGAAGGCAAGTCGCTCGAAACTATTCCTATAAAGTCTATTGATGGTAAGATTGTCTATCTTAATAATCTTGCACGGTGTGAACTTAAGGATCACAAACCAAGCAGCTACTATAGGATTAACGGACAGAGCACCATCTATCTTAATGTGTTTGCTGAGCCAGACGTGAATATCAACACTGTGAGTGCTGATGTCAAGGCTTTGTTTGGTGATGATGGACATGTGAAGGTTAATGGCACAGGACTTTCGGATTTGCACTTCAATATGGTACAGGATGTTGCAGAAGACGAGTATGCGGAGTTCCGAACGCTTATCACTCGTAGTGCCATGTCTTTGGTTATATTGTTGCTGTTCGTGTACCTGTCACGCAGGAGCATCAAGTATTTCACCATCATAACCATCACGCTGCTTGCCAATATACTCATGGCGGTTATCTGCTATTGTGTCTTCGACATTCGTCTGCATCCTTTCTCAATGGCAGGTATCACCGTGTCGTTCGGACTTATCATCGACTCGACTATCGTGATGGTGGATCATTACAGCTATCATAAGGATTATAAGGCGTTCTATGGTATTCTTGGGGCTATGCTTACCACCATAGGTTCGCTTATCATCATATTCTGGTTGCCAGAACAACTGAAGAAGGAACTTTATGACTTCTCATGGATGATAATCATCAATCTTGGTATTGCCATAGTCGTGTCGGCACTATTTGCTCCTGCTCTCGTTAGCAGGATGAAATATGAGTGTCGTCAAACAGGGCATATTCGTAACTATAGGTTTGTGCATGCATGGGGACGTTTCTATGATGGATACTTGCGCATTGTGCAACACCGTATATGGCGATGGCCTATTCTGGTAATGGTTTCTGGAGTATTTGCATGGTCGTTGTATCTGTTCATACAGACGATTAACACGAGCGATTACCATCGTGAGAAGGAACCTCCTGTGCTTCATATTCGTGGACAGATGCCTCTTGGTGGTAGTGTGCAGGAGCTTAATGAGAAGGTTCGTACTATCGAGGCTTTCTTGACAAAGTTCAAGGAGATAAAACGCTTTGATGCAAACCTTAGGCAGTGGGGTGGTGCAAGTATTACTGTAGAGTTTAAGCCTGAGTATCAGAAGACCTCATTCCCATATTATCTTGAGAACAAGGTTATTGGTAAACTTATCACTATCGGTGGTGCTGACTGGAGTACGTATGGTGTGAGTGACCGTGGATTCAGTAATTCACTCAATCTTCAGTACCGTAGCAACAGTATCGAGATTGCGGGTTATGACTACGACCGTCTCTATCGCTTTGCTGAGGATATGTGTCGTATAATGAGCAAGAACCCACGTGTACAGGACCTCTGCATACAGACTCCGGGTCATGAGAATCAGGAGGAGGAACTGTATATGGAATATGACTATGAGATGCTTGCCAACGATAGCGTGAGAATAAGTGATGTTCACAATGCCCTGCGAAGCATCCTCTCAGAGTCTAACATGGGCTATTGCCGTAATGAGAATGTGCGTAAGGATATAGTGCTTCACTCCAATAATATGGATGACTTCGACCTCTGGCAACTCGAAAACTCCTTTGTCAAGGTAGGAGGGCGTGACATACGTGTATCTGACCTCATGAAGATAGGACATCGTGAAGCCAAGAACTGTATTCCTCGTAGGAATCAGGAATATGTGCTGCGTGTGGCATTTAATGTACTTGGTTCATATACTTATACCAGCAAGTATGTGAAAGGCATAATGGACAAGTTTGATGCCAAATTCCCTGTAGGGTTCCGTTGCCTCAATCGTGACTATTATTGGGAACAGAGTGAGGGACAGCAATACTGGCTTATCGGGCTTGTTGTGGTCATCATCTTCTTTGTGTGCTGCATCATGTTTGAGAGTCTGTATCAAGCGTTTGTCATCATACTGCTCATTCCGTTCTCCATGATTGGAATGTTCTTTACGTATCATTGGGGTGGAGTAGCCTTTGGCACAGGTGGCTTTGCTGCAATGGTGATGCTGTGTGGTCTTACTGTGAATGCTGGTATCTATCTTATGAACGAGTACAACAACAATGGACATCACTTTGTCAAGGCTTACAATCACAAGATTATTCCAATCTTCCTTACCGTCCTCTCTACCGTATGTGGATTGATACCGTTCCTTATTGACGGACCAGAGGAGGAATTCTGGTTCTCATTTGCAGTTGGTTCTATAAGTGGATTGATATTTTCCATCGTTGCTCTCGTCTTTATTTTCCCTATGATGATGAAGCGAGATGTCTGCAAGGCTGTCAGTTAGTTTACAAAAAAGAGGATGCGCCAAATAGGCACATCCTCTTTCTGTATTGTTATTGTTCGTTATTCTGCGCTGAAGTCATTGTCGCTCTGGCGCTTTGCCATGATTTCATCTACAAGGGCTTGGGCGCGTTCCTCGTCCTTGGCATTCACCTGTATTGCATAGCCCGGCATAGGACCGTAGCCACCACTTGCACCCATGATTGTTTGGTCGATGGCCATACAGATAATGCCATTCTCCTCTAAAGTTTTCTGTACCAAGTTTGACATGAACGGATTGTCACACACGGTAATTGTTCTTAGATTCTCCATAATACTTGGTTTTATGGGGCTTCCTAAAAATTAGCGTTATCCAAAGATAATTCCAATCATAGAAGAACCCTAAGTTCAACAATCAACTGTCTTTCACGTGGCAAACAGAAAGATTTGCCGATATATATTGCAAAAGTACGTTATTCAGTTGATACCACCAAATCGGGAAGGAAGTATTTCAACATGTATGATAGAAAATCTTCGACCTGTACGGTTGAAACTGTATGTTGTTTTTTGCCGCAGTGCGGCCAGTTA
>CAMOVB010000218.1:0-5272 GCA_946626925.1 uncultured Prevotellaceae bacterium | reverse complement strand
CTCTCCATACAGAAGGATTACCCACAGATGCCATTCTATGAGGTGGAAGACGGCGTGAAGATTCCAGCAGGATGGATGATAGAGCAATGCGGATGGAAGGGTAGGGCGCTTGGAAGGGCTGGCGTTCACGACAAGCAGGCACTTGTTCTCGTCAATCTTGGAGGAGCAACTTCCAACGAGATAATCGCGCTTTCGGATGCAGTATGCAAATCCGTTAAAGACAAATTTGGAATAGATATTCACCCAGAAGTAAACTTTATATGAAGATAACATTTCTTGGTACAGGCACATCGTGTGGAGTTCCATTCATAGGTTGCGACTGTGAGGCTTGCACAAGCACTGACACCCACGACAAGCGTCTAAGATGTTCTGCATTACTAGAGATAGAGGACAAGCACATTCTCTTTGATTGCGGTCCTGACTTTCGCCAGCAGATGCTGACGGTTCCATTCCGCAAGTTGGATGGTGTGCTTATCACTCATGAGCACTACGACCATGTGGGAGGACTTGACGACCTTCGTCCTTATATGAAGTTTGGCGAGGTCAACGTCTATGCAGAGGAATTCTGTGCCACTCACCTTGAGGAGCGCATCCCTTATTGCTTCACTCCAAAGGAGAAGCGTTACCCGGGTGTTCCTGCCATCAACCTTATACGCATCGAGCCTCACAAGCCATTCTGCATTGAAGGCATAGAAGTGATGCCTCTCCGCGTTATGCACGGTCAACTTCCAATCCTTGGTTTCCGCATAGGTAACATTGCCTACATTACGGACATGAAAAGCATAGACGATGGAGAATACGAATATCTGAAAGGGGTGGAAACTCTCGTAGTAAATGCTCTCCGTCACAAGGAACACAGAACTCACCAAAACGTAGAGGATGCCATTGCTTTCTCACGAAGAATAGGTGCAAAAAACACTTATTTCATCCACATGTCTCACGACGTAGGACTTCACGCCGTGGAGGAATCCAAGCTTCCAGAAGGCTTCCATTATGCTTACGACGGACTTGAAGTCGAGTGTTGTTAGGAACAATAGCTTGTAGTTAAATAGAAGTTAAAGCGGAGTTACCTTCCACACAGGATAAGCCACGAACGTTTAGTTTTATACAGAACTAAATGTTCGTGGCATTTTTTATATGTAAAAACAATACGTAAAAGTAAATGTTAAATGTGTTAACAGTTCATTTTAACATTTGGGATAAGTGTTAAAAAATTAACTCAAAACGTATTTATACTTGTTGTTTTGTTAAGTAAGTTTTGTTTAGATAAAACAAATATACAATAAAGGTAATAATTTCCTTTTTTAACAAATGTATATTTGGATGATTAAAAATCTAACAAAATTCAAATATAGAATTAAACATAATCGTGATTAGAATGATAAAATAAAGAACCTCAAAATACGGCTGATTAACCATATTCTGAGGTTCTTTGATTATTTTTATTATTAAGTTCTTTGCTTATTTTTTAGCGTCTGTTGTCTTCTTTGTGTAACGCTTGTTGAGAGCAGCAACAACCTCTGCTGTGATGTCGTATTTCTCGTCTGCGTAAAGTACGTTGTCAATGCCGCTTGACTTGCAGAGGATGAAATCGTAGCCTTTCTGCTTTGCGTATGTCTTGGCAAATGACTGGATTGTGTCTGTCAGAGCCTGAAACTCCTTCTGGTAATCTTCCTGAAGAGTTGTTGAGAGACGTGCCTGAAGCTCCTGGATGTCTTGCTGAACCTTCTGGAGACGTGCCTGCTCATTGTTGTACTCGTTCTGTGTGTACTGGTTACTCTGTGCCTTGCGCTGGAATTCCTGTACCTGTGAAGCAAATGCCTTGCCTTTCTGCTGCACAGTTGCTTCTGCGTTTGCACGCTTCTTTGTGAATTCAGCCTCAAGATCCTTGCACTTCTGGTACTGGCTTGTGAGTGTATCGATAAGCACAAATGCAATCTTCATATTTGTTGCCTTGCTTTCTACGTTTTTCTCCACAACTGCATTTGCACTGTCTGCATCTGCATTGTTGCAAGATGTGAATGCTGTAGATGCAAGCATCATGATGCTGCTTACAGCGAGTATTGTTTTTTTCATATCAAGTTAATTAATTATGTTTAATTCTTAATCTTGTTTGTTGTTGCCGTCATGCGGCCAATTAGAACTTAGTATTCCTTTATAGCCTTTTCCTTGTGTCTTGCTTCCCTGTCCTGACTTTGCACGCAAGTCACTCCCCTATCTCGCATAGCCTTGCTGCTTGACACGTGCGAGCTCACAAAGCGTCCGTTTTTCTTAAAAATTATACGAACACACATCAATGCTATGCAAATAGCAAGAATTATGACGCAATAGATGAATACTTTCAACATTTTTTTCTAATTTTGTTCAATAAATTCTTTGCAAAGATAATTGTTCTCTGCAAATAAATTGTATAACACCTAATATTTTTATAATATTTTAAGAATTATGACTCCAAAACTCGTTTTTGACTATTTCAGTCAAATAAATAAGGTGCCACGCCCTTCAAAAAAAGAAGAGAAGATTATTGCTTATCTTCAGAACTGGGCAAAGGAACATGGCATTGATTGTGTTACTGACGAAACTGGTAATGTACTCATGCGTAAGCCTGCTACTCCAGGAATGGAAAACAAGGCTACTGTTGTGCTCCAGAGCCACATGGACATGGTGTGCGAAAAGACATCTGATTGTACTATCGATTTTGAGAACGATCCAATAGAGACGTATGTTGATGGCGAATGGATGCGTGCCAAGGGGACTACTCTCGGTGCTGACGATGGTATCGGTATGGCTCTCCAGATGGCTGTCCTTACCGACCCTGCTGTGGAGCACGGACCATTGGAGTGTCTCTTCACTCGTGACGAGGAAACTGGTCTTACAGGTGCATTTGCCATCAAGCCTGGATTCATGAGCGGCAAGTACCTCCTCAACCTTGACTCTGAGGATGAGGGCGAGATTTTCATCGGTTGTGCAGGCGGTGCAAACACAGAGGCTTCGCTCGACGTCACAATGGTGGAACTCAGCAAGCAGTACTTCCCTATCCGCATCAGCATCGACAAGCTCCGCGGAGGTCACTCTGGCGACGACATCAACAAGCACCGTTCTAACGCAATCAAACTTCTCTCACGCTTCCTCTATGAGGCAAGCGAGAAGTATGACCTCAAACTTGTGGACATTCAGGGCGGAAATCTTCACAATGCCATCCCTCGTCAGGCAGAGGCTGTCATTGCTGTTCCATTTGCCGACAAGGAGAACGTCCGTGTTGACTTCAACGTGTTTGCAAGCGAGATTAGCGAGGAATACCACGACGAGGAATCAATGCACGTTTCAATGGAAAGTATAACGGCTGACAAGTGTATCAACGATGAGCAGGCACAGAAGATTATCTATGCTCTCAATGCCGTTGACAATGGCGTGTACGAGATGAGCATCGACCTTGCAGGTCTTGTCGAGACAAGTTCCAACCTTGCGAGCGTACACCTTATTAGTAAGGAAGGCAACCGTGCAAGCATCGACATCGTGACAAGCCAGCGTTCAAGCATCGGCAGCCAGCGCAAGGCAATGTCCATTGCCGTAAGCTCTGCACTCCGTCTTGCAGGCTTCAAGACAACGACAGCTGACGGCTACCCTGGCTGGAAGCCTAATTCGGAGTCAAAGCTCCTCAAGGTGGCGGTTGACACTTACAAGTCAATCTTCGGCAAAGAGCCAAAGGTAAGAGCCATCCACGCAGGACTTGAGTGCGGTCTTTTCAGCGAGAAATATCCTGGCATGGACATGATCAGCTTCGGCCCTACTCTCCGTGGTGTCCACTCACCTGACGAGCGTCTCCTCATCCCTACGGTTGAGATGGTGTGGAAACACATCGTTGCAATACTGAAGGAAATTGAATGATGTTAAGTGAATAGTGAAAAGTGAAAAGTGAAAAATATATTTTACTCCGTTATTCTTAATTGAATCGAACAGAAAAAAAACATTTACTCTGTTCTTCATTATTGAATTGTGCATAGTAAAATGAATTTTTCACTTTTCACTTTTCACTTTTCACTTAAATTTTGTGCATCATATCGAGAAGAATTCATAACTTTGCAGTCGCAAATAAATAAGCATCTAAATTTTATGAGTGAAAGCAGACCTTTTAAGGTTTTTTCAGGTACAAAATCAAGATATCTTGCAGAGCGCATCTGCCAGAGCCTTGGTTGTCCGCTTGGCAATATGACCATTACTCATTTTGCAGACGGAGAGTTTGGTGTTTCCTTCGAGGAAAGTATTCGTGGTGTGGACGTGTTCCTTGTGCAGTCAACATTCCCAAGTTGTGACAATCTCATGGAGCTTCTCCTTATGATTGACGCAGCAAAGAGAGCTTCGGCGCACAGCATCATCGCAGTCATCCCTTACTTTGGATGGGCACGTCAGGACAGAAAGGACAAGCCAAGAGTAAGCATCGGTGCTAAGCTTGTTGCTGACCTTCTCAGCGTGGCTGGCATCGACCGACTTATCACCATGGACCTCCATGCCGACCAGATTCAGGGATTCTTCAATGTTCCGGTTGACCACCTTTACGGTTCACTCGTAACACTTCCTTACATCGATTCGCTCGGTCTTGAAGACCTCGTTATCGCTACACCTGACGTCGGTGGTTCAAAGCGTGCTGCAAACTTTGCAAAGAAGCTTGACTGTCCACTCGTACTCTGCAACAAGACACGTGCTCGTGCCAATGTCGTAAGTTCAATCCAGATTATCGGTGACGTGAAGGACAAGAACGTGGTTCTCGTTGACGATATCGTCGATACTGCAGGTACAATCACCATTGCCGCTGAGGAGATGATGAAGGCAGGAGCAAAGAGCGTTCGTGCAGTTGCCAGCCACTGTGTGATGAGCGACCCAGCAAGCGACCGTGTACAGAATTCGCCACTCGTTGAGATGGTATTCACAGACAGTATCCCATACGCACAGAAGTGTTCAAAGGTTCGTCAGCTCTCAGTTGCTGACATGTTCGCAAATGCCATCAAGTGTGTATCCGAGAACGCTTCAATCAGCGACAGATTCGGATTCTAACATAGTGAATCAAAACATTTTATGCAATTATATTGAAGGAGAAGTACATCACGTGCTTCTCTTTTTTTGTCACCACCTACTCCCAAAAATTGAATAATATATTTTGCGTCTCAACTGGTTTTGAATTTTTCTTTAACAGGCACACAAATTCCGTCTTTCATTTGACGCTGCAAAGATACGAATTGTCCATTGCGCTTTTCGAATGATTTGGCAACTTTTT
>CAMOVB010000217.1:0-5272 GCA_946626925.1 uncultured Prevotellaceae bacterium | reverse complement strand
TCCTCCCTCACGGACTAGGTCACATGATGGGTATGGACGTTCACGACATGGAAGGTCTCGGTCAGAACTACGTCGGATTTGACGACGAGGTACAGCCATCCACACAGTTTGGTCTCAACTGTCTCCGTTGCGGTCGTCGTCTCCAGCCAGGCTTCGTGATGACTGACGAACCAGGAATATATTTCATTCCACACCTCATCGACCTATGGAAGAGTCAGGGACTCCACAAGGACTTTATCAACTACGATGCAGTCGAGAGCTACAAGGACTTCGGTGGCATCCGTCTTGAAGACGACATCCTCATTACAGAGACTGGTTGCCGTGTTCTCGGAAAGAACATCATCCCTTACCACATTGATGATGTGGAGGCTTTCATAGCGAAATAAGGGAGCGGACCAAGACACTCCCGGACCCTCTCCCCTGCCCTCCCCCTTTCAAGGGGAGGGAGAAGTTACTATGAACGCGGAGAGCGATCGTTATTGGAGCGTCAGCTTTGAGCAAAGATTTCAACTCCTTGCACTCTGTGCAGATAACTTAAATAATTAGTTCCCACAAAAACTTAAGAACTTAAAAACTTAGCTTCAGCGAGAACTTAAAAACTTAAAAACTTAAAAACTTAAAAACTTAAAAACTCAAGAACTTACAAACTTAAAAGAATATGAACAAATTTTTATTAACTACAGCAATCCTCGCACTCGGACTCTCTACTGCATCAGCACAGGACAAGAAGGACGAGAAGAAAGAGGAAGGATTCAAATTTACTACAATCAAGTCAAACCCCATTACATCAATAAAGAACCAGAACCGTTCAGGAACATGCTGGGCATACTCTTCACTCGGATTCTTCGAGTCTGAGCTCCTCCGTATGGGTAAGGGTGAGTACGACTTCGCCGAGATGTTCCTTGCACACAAGACATATCAGGATCGTGCCACAGCATCAGTACGTATGCACGGCGACGTCAGCTTCAGCCAGGGCGGTAGCTTCTACGATGCCGTTTACTGTATGAAGAACTACGGAATGGTTCCACAGTCAGCTATGCCAGAGCCAGGAACACTCTACGGTGACACACTCCCTAACTTCACAGAGCTCTTCAACATCGCTGAGGGTTATGTCAACGGTATCGCAAAGAGCGAGACACTCAAGAAGCTCTCTCCAATCTGGAAGAAGAGCCTCGTATCTACTCTCGACAACTACCTCGGAGAGTGTCCAACAGAGTTCACATACAAGGGCAAGAAATACACTCCACAGTCTTACATGGCAAGCACTGGACTTAACATGGACGACTACGTATCACTCACTTCATTCACACACCACCCATTCTACACTAAGTTCATCATCGAGGTGCAGGACAACTGGCGTTGGGGCGAGTCATACAACCTTCCACTCGACGAGTTCATGGAGGTAATGGATTCTGCCGTTAAGAATGGTTACACATTTGCATGGGGTGCAGACGTATCTGAGACAGGCTTCACACGCAACGGTATTGCAGTATGCCCAGACGTAAAGAAGCAACAGGACGAGCTTGGCTCTGACTTCGCTCACTGGTTCGGTAAGACAAAGTCTGATCAAGCAAACGCTCTCACATCAAAGCCACTCCCTGAGATTACAGTTACTCAGGAGATGCGTCAGGAAGCATACGACAACTGGGAGACAACTGACGACCACGGCATGATTATCTATGGTATTGCCAAGGATCAGAACGGCAAGGAGTACTTCATGGTCAAGAACTCATGGGGTAAGTCAGGCAAGTACGATGGTATCTGGTACGCATCTAAGGCTTTCGTTGCCTACAAGACTATGAACATCCTTATCCACAAGGACGCTCTTCCAAAGGCAATCGCAAAGAAGCTCGGAATCAAGTAATCATTTTCAATTCATAATTCATGATTCATAATTCATAATTACAGGCACATCCTTGTCACAACAAGAGCATGCCAACATTATTGTGAAAAAACTATGAATTGTGAATTATGAATTATGAATTAAATCAGATGTTTCGTTTCAAACAATTCACGATACAGGACTCCGTCTGTGCCATGAAGGTTGGCACAGACGGAGTTATTCTTGGTGCATGGGCAGATATGAGCTCACCAGTAGCATCACCACGCATCCTCGACATAGGTACAGGCTCAGGACTCATTGCCATCATGCTTGCACAACGCTTTGCTGATGCGCATATTGATGCCATAGACATTGATGCAGATGCCATAGCTCAGACGAAGGAGAACGTGTCACAGAGTCCGTTTAACAATCGTATAGAAACATGGCAGACAGACCTTGCAGACATGGAGGAAGAACCACGCTACGACCTTATTGTGTCCAATCCTCCATTCTATCAAGAGGACACATCATGTCCTGACGCCAAGCGAGACACAGCACGTCATACATCCTCATTGTCTTTTGACATACTGATGAGTAAGGCGAGTGCAATGCTCTATTCTCATGGCACATTCTGTGTCATCATCCCAACCACAGCCGCAAGTGATATGATAGGCTCATCTGCCCTTCATTCACTTTACTTATCTCATCGCACAGATATACATACCACCATGCGTAAACCTGCAAAACGCACACTCCTTGCCTTCACACACGACAGAACGGTCAATACCATCATAGACCACCTCTACCTACGCGATGCTGATAACAATATCTCTGCAGAGTACAAACTATTAACCGAAGCTTTCTACCTTAACCACTAACCTTCCCCCACTACCCCATGCGCTTGAATAGCTGTTAGTGGGAAAGACAGATTAAGCCCCATATCTCCAGCGAAGGAGATATGGGGCTTATTATATTTCTTCAAGCTTAACACTTGAAGGCTTAGTCAAGTGAAGATGCTCCTACACGGCGCATTCTTACATCTGCTTCTTCAGGATTGTCTGGAGTACCACTATGTTGTTCTTTTGAATCGAGGTTAACTGTTTGTGAACCCGCCAAGAGTGTTGTCCTGATTCTCACGTCTGCTGTCTTTGCAGCAGGATTTAGATATGACTTTTTCATGCTTAAATGTTTTTAATTAATGGGAAGGAGTTAAAGAGGAATCCATTATCAGGATTCACATCCATGGGATTCTTCTTTAACTTCCGTCCCGGAAAATATTATACTATATTATTACTTAATTCTCTGTCCGTTAATGTTGTACTTGACACCGTTCTTGACAACAACTACACGTCCCCCCTCAATGTACTTGCCATCAGCTGGCTCTACACTATCTGTATCAAGAGTTGTGACACCTGTTGTCTCGTCTGTCCAAGTGCCGATAACCAAACGGCGTGAAGCCTCATTGGTAGTGCTGGCTGATGTCTCGCGAATGTCGTCAATAGAACTGATGTAGCACTTGAATGCCCCAACGATGATGTAAGACTTACCGTCACCATAGTCGCCTGCCTTGCAGAACTCCTGCTTGCCACCGTTGGTACGGAGGAAAAAGTCTCCGACAGGAAGCATGAAGTCTGAGTATGTTCCAACGAAGCCATCAAGACCTGCCTTTGGAGAGACCTTAGATGAAGCGCTACCAGTCTTAGTGAATGTCTGCTTGTCTGCTGTTGCCTTATATACGTAAGGTACACCTGCCTCAAGTACGTTTGACTCATTTTCTGTATCACCAGCAAGAACGAAGTTAAGTGACTTAACCTTGCCGCCCTTAGAAACCTTGCCATCCAATGTGTAAACAATGGCACCCTCAACTGTTGCATCGTATGGAAGACAGATTGTAGAGAGCTTGCCTGTTGCAACCTCACGAGTGTATGTACTTGTTGCCCATGCTGCGGCACCATCATCAGCGGTTGTTACTGGAGCGTCTGCAATCTCTGGTTCCGCCTCTTTCTTAGTTATGCTGATGCCACCAAGTCCTACGTTACCAGATTTCTTCTCTGTATAAACGAATTTTACGAAACGAGAAGTTGACTTGAGAGATACAGATTCCTTCTGTGATCCCTCAATTGTTGTGTGGCTCTTGACGATTGTGTATGCCTTGTTGTCGGCAGACTCAAGTACGTCAAATGTACCACCGCTAAAGCCATTGTTCTTTACAGTGTAATTGAGTTTACCTGGCTCATCGTTGAACGCAATCATCATGTAATCGTTTGTATCATCAAACTTCAACTTTGGTGATGCAGAATAATCAGAACCAAGTCCGTTATGACTCATACCATCTTCTTCCTTTACAGCTGCCTTTACTCCATCAAATGTAAAGTCAAGGCTTGCAGGAACAAGGTTTACGACATTGAGTGTGTATGTCTTCTGAGTTGCCTTGTATGAGTCTGTCTCTTTTATGTTAAAGATGATTGCAGAAGAACCGGCAGCAAGTGCCTTGATTGTTACCTTGTTGCCATCAAGAGTAGCCGTTGCTATATTTGTATTCTTTGATGTTACAGAGAGAACACCATCGCCAATGATGTCAATAGTGTATGTGTCTTCATCACCAACGAACAACTTTGTCTGGTTTCCGTTGAGAGTGATGCTTGCAGCATCCTTTACTCCAATTTCTGAAATGTTAGACGTTGCACTACCTACAGAGTTTGTAGCCACACAATAATAATATGTAGTTCCTAACTCACTTGTGCTTGGCTTATATGATGTTGAAGTAGCTCCTTCAATAGCAACACCACCTTCTACGTTATTTGTTGTGTTCCTGTACCACAGAAATGTTGGGGCTGGAGTACCGTTAGCAGCAACAACGATGTTTGATGCAGATGCTCCCTTTCCATACACCTTACTTGCTACAGGTTGAGTAGTGAATGATGGTGCTACGTTTACAACAGCAGGTGCTACATACTCAACGAGTTCGCTGTTACTATCAAACTCGTATGTTGAGTTGAATTTTTTTAGTGTTCCGTAAACGATTACGCTTGCGCCAACTTGAATATCATTCTTAGAACCAAAATTTTTTCCCAGCTTGCTTATACCACCATATACTTCAAATGTATTGTTGTCAAGCCAGTAAGTTATAGACTTATATTTAGAGCTATAGCTATCAACCTTGCTTACAGTACCTTTAACATAAACCTTTGTGTCAAGGTCATTGCCAGCATCAATCAAAGCAATTGCCTGAGCTGTTGTGTAAGCAGTTTCCTTTGTGTTTGAAATAGATGATGTGCTGTTCTCTGCAACATTAATCTCGTATGTTGCGCTCTTACCTTCGTATGTTACAGTAACAGTCTTCTTTCCTGCTGTTGTCATGTCTTCAGGAGCTTTGAATGTCGCTGCACTTGTCACGTCTTCGCTACTGTTGTCGCTATAATTGGCAGAAACAGTCATTCCGTTGTGGTT
>CAMOVB010000216.1:0-5287 GCA_946626925.1 uncultured Prevotellaceae bacterium | reverse complement strand
TGACTGTTTTTTTAATATGCACCTTTGTGCAAAACTACAACCGTACAGGTCGAAAGTTATTTTTCTTATCGATTATAAAAACACAGAGAGCAGAGGACTCAGAGATTTTATTATTCTCCATCCTCTGTGCTCCGTGTTCACACAAGTAATTTCTAACTTATAACTTTTAATTTATAACTTTTAACTCTTGCATCACGAAGGATGAGTGATGCAAGCTATTTGTACCACTCAGCATACATAAGATAGTGCTGAGCGATGCCGACGTTCAGTTCCTTGGCTTGTTCAGGATCCACCTTCTTGATGAACTTGGCAGGTACGCCGCCCCACAGTTCACCATCGCCTATCTGAGTATTCTTGAGTACAAGAGCACCAGCAGCAACGATGGCACCTTCGCCAATGACGGCATCATCAAGCACCGTGGCACCCATACCGATAAGTGCACCACTCTTAATCTTGCAGCCATGGAGCGTGACGTTATGACCGATGGTCACATCGTCGCCAATCTCTATTGCCGCCTTCTTATAGAGAGTATGCAGGCAACTTCCATCCTGAATGTTAACGCGATTGCCAATCTTGATGTAGTTGACATCACCACGCACAACAGCATTGAACCACACGGTACAGCCGTCGCCCATAGTCACATCGCCCACGATGGTAGCGTTCTCGCTGAAATAGCAGTTCTCACCCCACTTAGGCGTAAGTCCGCACACGGTCTTGATTAGTGCCATTATTCAAGGTTACCCTTAAGTTTCAAGTAAGCAATAACCTGCATATATGCTGCTACTACAGATGTATAGTAAACACCGATACAGCAAAGTATAATACCCGCAATTGTAATGAAGAATGCAATAATACCAAGAAGGATAAGCTCAAATACATTATCGCCAGACATATTCCAGCTTGCACTCAATGCCTCACCAATGCTTGCCTCATTGTTTTCCATCAAATAATAGCTTGCCCATTCCAATCTTGCCATCAAGTACAAGCCAGGAATGATACACAAAACGAAACCGCAAGCACAGATAATACCTGTGATTATTTCCACTGCAACGATTTTTGCCCAAACAGCAAGATCCATCTTATAGGCATCAAAAGAAGGAGATGACTTTACACCAGTGACAATGAGCAAAATCATACGACTGAATCCTATCATGAGAACAGCATACACAACCCATGACAAGCAACCCATAATACCACTTCCTTCTGTCGATCTCTGAAGAGCGAGTGGGTCATTTTCCTTTATAGCACTAAGCATCGCACTATAATCATAACCAGAACCAGAGATTGCACTCTGAATCATTGTAATCACAAAAAGGATTACAGCAAGAGCCAAACCATTCTTCTTTGCCTCTTCCCATGCAGAAGAGAGAATCTCACCGCTGTCAATTACTACTTTTTTCATAAGTTTTTGATTTTAGTTTTAATTAAAGTTATAATAAATGTTTACATAATATTACGAATGATTCCCCAGAGCGCAAACAAGCCCATGACGATGAAGAACGTGCGGTCACGCCTGCACCACTCTACAATTTTCCACTCTTGGGTGGAAGGAAACAGAGTTCCGAGCAGCAGTACACCGAAATAAGGCGAAATGACGATGAACCCTGCATTCAGTTCCCATGCCTCAGCAAAATGGAGATGAAGGAGTTCGTGCGTGGCTCTTTGCATTCCACATAACGGACACTGAAGACCCGTCATCCAATACAGAGGACACTTCAACGGCCATGCAAGACTATAAGGATTGCCAAAAGCCAAGGCAAGTGCCACTCCCATAATGAGAATGGCAAGCAATGCCCTGGCTTTCGTTGTTGATTGCCTATGTTGTGATATTTGTTCATCCATAGTTAGTAGGCGTCGTGAAAATTCGTGTTCTATTTAGACGTGTGCATCAAATATAGCTCTGAAGCACTTGTCGGCAGCACCAGCGTTGCCATTGATGTAACGACCTGCAGCAGCACCTGCCTTGGCAAGTTCATCAGGATTATTGATGAAGTTGTCCATAAGGCTTGCAAAGGAATCAGCATCCACGTACTCGAATGAGCCACCGCATGCCTTGAGTTCCTGTGCTTCCTTGAACTTACGGTTGTTAGGACCGAAGAGAACAGGTATTCCATATACTGCCGCCTCTGGAACATTATGTATTCCTACTCCGAAACCGCCACCCACAACAGCAACCTTGCCGTAACGATAGATAGATGATAGTTTGCCAAAGCAGTTGACGATAATCACGTTCGTACCCTCAGGTACTGGTGCACCCTTCTCGATGTCCGTGTAGCGGACAGAGGTCAAGCCGTTAGCCGCAAGAAGCTTGTCGATGGACTTAAGGTGCACCTCGCTGATGACATGCGGAGCGATGATGAGTTTCCAATCCTTGTGCTTGGCAAAGTAAGGAATGTAAATCTCCTCGTCAGGTCCCCAACTTGAGCCAGCCACGAAACAAGGGCTGTTGCCGACAAACTGCTCAACGAGCGGAAGATCCTTGGCAGCGTTCTTGATGTCGATGACACGGTCAAGACGAGTGTCGCCCACAACCGTAGTACAATCTATGCCGATGGAATGAAGCAGTTCCTTTGACTGTTCGTTCTGTACAAAGAGATGGTCAAACTGACGCAGCACCTTTGCACTTCCGTACCACTGGAAGAAATACTGTCCAGGGCGGAAAATACTGCTCACGCTATAGAGCTTGACACCACGATGACGTGCAATGGTAAGATAGTTCTTCCAGAACTCATACTTGATGAATATCGCAATCTCTGGATGAGCAATACGAATGAATGATAATGCGTTGCCGATAGTGTCGAACGGCAGATAACAAATCACGTCAGCACCCTCATAGTTCTTGCGCACCTCATATCCTGATGGGGAGAAGAAGGTAAGAAGAATCTTGTACTCTGGATGCTCAAGGCGGAGACGTTCCATGAGCGGACGTCCCTGCTCAAACTCACCAAGACTGGCAGCATGAAACCACACCACCCTGTCGTCTGGCTTTATCTCGGCTTTCAATATGCTATAGGTGTGAGCTATGCCTTCCACCATCTTCCTTGCCTTCTTGCTGACAAGCGATGCGCATATCACACCAAGCATATAAATGAATATTCCGATTGAATATACTATTGAATACACGGTATATAATTGATAATTGACAATTGATAATTGATAATTCACTGAGTCGTCAACTATCACATGATAATTGGCAAGACATTGAACTATCAACTATCAATTCCTAATTCCTCATTCCTAATTCCTCATTATGCAAGTTCACTGATTGCAAACTTCATTCGCTTAATGACTTCGTCCTTTCCGAGGAAGGCTGCAAGCTCATACATGTCAGGACCCTGTCCCTCGCCAACGAGAGCAACACGCCAAGGATTCCAAGGCTTGATGCCTGTCTGCTCTGTCCATGGGTCGATGACTGCCTTCATGCCTTCGACTGTGAAGTCCTCGATGCCCTCGATAACCGTAAGCATCTGTGCCATCTCGTCAGATGTTGTCTCCTTCCAGTTCTTCTTGATGAACTTGTCTTCCTTATCAAATGATGTTGGTGCCACAAAGAAGAACTTAGTGAGTGGCCAGAGGTCGCTAACGAATGAGATGTTACGCTTCTTCTTGTTACCCTGTCCGTCAACATACTCGATGACCTTCATCTTCATCATGCGTACAACCTCTGCCTCCTGCTCAGCTGTTGCATTGATGCCATTATCCTTGAGTATCTTGTCGAATGCTGGGCACCACTCCTTGTCATCCTGCTGGATGAGGTACTGGTGGTTGAACCATGCAGCCTTGACATAGTCGAACTTAGCACCTGCCTTAGAACACTTGCTGAGGTCGAAGAGCTTGACCATCTCGTCAAGTGACATAAGCTCCTGGTCGTTACCTGGATTCCATCCGAGGAGTGCAAGGAAATTGACAACTGCCTGTGGAAGATAGCCCTTCTCACGGTAACCTGATGAAATCTCTCCGCTCTTAGGGTCGTGCCACTCAAGTGGGAACACAGGGAAACCGAGCTTGTCGCCGTCACGCTTTGAGAGCTTACCATTACCCACTGGTTTGAGAAGAAGTGGAAGGTGAGCAAAGCGTGGCATTGTGTCTGCCCATCCGAATGCCTCATAGAGGAGGACATGGAGAGGGGCACTTGGCAACCACTCTTCACCACGGATAACGTGAGTAACCTCCATGAGGTGGTCGTCCACGATGTTAGCGAGGTGATATGTTGGAAGATCATCAGCACTCTTGTAGAGAACCTTGTCGTCGAGGATGCTTGAGTTGATAGTCACCTCACCACGGATAAGGTCGTCAACGAGTACGTCACGTCCTGGCTCAATCTTGAAACGGACAACATACTGCTCGCCTGCTGCTATGAGAGCATCAACCTCCTCCTTAGAAAGTGTGAGGGAGTTGCGCATCATGCCACGAGTCTTGGCGTCGTACTGGAAGTTCTCAATCTCAGCACGCTTCTTGTCAAGTTCCTCTGGAGTATCGAAGGCAATATAAGCCTTGCCGTTGTCAAGAAGAATCTTGACGTACTCACGATAGATGTCACGACGCTCACTCTGACGGTAAGGGCCGTGATTGCCACCGAAGCTGACACCCTCGTCAAACTTGATGCCGAGCCACTTGAATGACTCGATGATATACTCCTCCGCTCCCGGAACGAAACGGTTGGAGTCAGTGTCCTCAATACGGAAGATGAGGTCACCACCATGCTGTTTAGCAAAAAGATAATTGTAAAGAGCAGTACGAACACCGCCGATATGAAGAGGTCCTGTTGGACTTGGTGCGAAACGCACACGAACTTTTCTTTCCATAATAGTATTTTGTATTTTGACTGCAAAGATACGGAAATAAATTAAGAATTAAGAATTAAGAGTTAAGATTTAAGAGCAAGAGCCAAGAATTAAGAGTTAAGAGTTAAGAATTAAGACTTATCTTTCGCAAATAAAGAACAAGCGGAACGACAAACTTATCCATAACCGACGTAACAACAATCCATCCCAATGTTTTTTCTGTTCATGCAGAACTATTCGTCCATTGTTCTGCGTAAATTCTTCAGTTGGTCAGCATCATTTTTGTAAATCACGCCGTGGTACAGTCGTACCGCGCCGTGGTACGACTGTACCGCCCCGATATTTCAAGAATTGTTCTGGGTGAACGAAAGAATTGTTCAAAGAGAACGAAAGAATTGTTCAAGGAGAGCGAAGGAATTGTTCTGAGAGAAGGTAAGTTTTGCGCCTATGTAGTTTAACGATTTTAGTTGATTACTTGTCCTCTTATTTTTAATGAAGGTTGA
>CAMOVB010000215.1:0-5298 GCA_946626925.1 uncultured Prevotellaceae bacterium | reverse complement strand
ATCTGATATTCCGAGGTCAAGCTCCGTGATGTTGCACACCATACCGAGGGCTGCGTAACGCTCCATGTTGGCACGAAGCTTTGAGACGCTCACCTTACCTGCATCGAGGTGGCATTGGAGTCCCACTCCATTGATAGGGATGCCACTCTTCTGCAGACGCTTTGCGAGATTGTAAAGAGCTTCCGTCTTAGCCTGTCCGAGGAACTCGACATCGTAGTCGTTGAGGATAAGTACTGCATCAGGGTCTGCCTCATGTGCCCATACGAAGGCTGAGTCGATGAAGTCCTCACCGATACCTGTCTTCCAGATGGATGGACGTAGTGTGTAACCTTCAGGGTTAGAACGGATGATGGACTGATTGTCATCAAGCACCTCGTTCGCCACATCCCATTCGGCAATCTTTCCTTTCCAGTGTCCCACTACCTTGAATATATGATTCTTCAAGATTGAGAGCAGTTCCTCACGGCTTAGGTTGTTCGTATTCTTTGTTCCGTCCGTCGTGAGCCATGTTGGTACTTGTGAGTGCCATGCAAGGCAATGTCCACGAACACGGCAATTGTTGCGCTTGGCAAAGTTAACGAGTTTGTCGCCATCCGTAAAGTTGAACGAACCACGACTTGGCTCAACGGCATCAAACTTCATCTCGTTCTCTGCCACTACGGCATTGAACTCATTCTTTATCTTTGATGGTTGCCAGCTTGAGTCGTCGCTTATGTCCATAGCCCATCCACGTACAGCCACGCCCACAAATTTCTTGAGGTAGTGTTGGTAGTAGCGGAGCGATGTCCTCAGGGACTTCTCTGCCGTATAATCCCATTCCTCACGCACGTCCTCATCTTCTGTCTCGGTATCATCATTACCTTCGTTCTGATTGCCGTACTTGAGTGAAGTAACAGTTGCAACGAGTTTGATGCCAGTGCCTGTGCTTTCCTCCTTTACATCCCATGTGTAGGCATCAGGATACTTGATGTTCCATTGCCACTCCACATTATTGTATGATTTGCGTCCCTTGGCTGTGAGGATGGTGAAGGTGTCGCCTTCCTTCAGACTTGCACCCTCGGAGAGAGAGAAAACAATCTGTGGCATACGAGTGCTTGGCACGAAGTCCTGACCGATGTTATAATACTCAACAGGGCCGTTGACAATGACCTTGTCGTAGTTGTCTGAGCCTGCAATCTCGATGTTTATCTTTGTGGTAGGTCGTACACGAAGTGCTACTTCTCTTGACTTGGCATAGTCCTGGAACGTAAGTGCGCCAATGCCGCCATCGCCTGGGGCAATGCTTCCATATACGTCCGTGTTTGAACCTACGCTTCCTGTACCACCTATCGTACCAGCCTGCATTACATATACTCCAACCTTGGTAGCATCACTTATAAATCCTATGGCACCACTCAACTTACCAGTCTTGGCTTTGGCTGCATCGTTGTTGGCAAGTACGGCACCATCGAGCACACGGAGTCCTCCGCAGATGATGTTAGTGTTACCTGTGATGCGGTACGTACCCTTACCTTCCTTGATGAATCCAATCTCCTCTGCCACGTTGTCCTCTGCTGGGGCTATGCGTCCTGCTATGACAGCATCCGTATTGTCGCACCCCACAACATAATATGACTTTGGTGTGTTACTCTTCTTGTAGTAACCCATGAGACGGCTACCTTCCTCCATGTCAAGGTGTGCGATGCGTATGCCACGGTTGCCTGACTCTGCAGCAAGGTAAGTATCCTTGTGCAGGGTCACCTTGTTGTTAGCAAAGCAGTTGTTCACCTTGCCTTCGGAAATACTCTTCTCTACCTCCTCTGGGTTGAATGTCTTGCCGCCATGTCCCCAGATAAGTCCGTACATCCCTAAGTTTGAGACAACTTTCTTGTACGGATAGATATGTACCTCACCAGAGTAGTTTGTCCAGTTAGGATATTTTGCGCCCTTGGCATTTCCGAGGAAACAGCGGTCTCCTCCTGAATATACATTCATGTTACCTTTGCCCGTGACTGTTGACATCCAGTAAGAGTAACGTGAGGTGATGACATCAGTAGTCTTTCCACTTGCTATACTGATGGCATTCTCGTAAGTCACATAGTTGGATGTGTTCTCACAGAAGTTGATGGTGTTGTCAGCAGCAACAGCAACACCCGAAAAGAGTGTTGCTGCTATTAGAGTGATTGTCTGTTTCTTGTTCATCATTAAAGTGAGGAGGTGGTGTGACAAACACGTTACACACTTTACCCTCCTATTTTTGAATAAATTTTGAATTCTTAATTTTTAATTCTTTAGTGTTGTCTGAAGTTCCACTTTGAGTTGTCAGAATTGAAGTCGTACTTAGCAAGAGTTGGTGTACTGTCTCCGATAGAGTAGAGTACAAGAGTCTTGTTGATACCCTTCTTTCCTGGGATTACCTTTGGCATGATACGGAATGTTCCGTCTGTGAGTTGCTCGATGCGCCAGAGCTGTTCGTCTGCACCTGTGAACTTAGGAACAGTAGTAACCTCACACTTGGCAGTTGCAGCAAGGGCACGCTCAGTACCTTCGATAGTAATCTTGAAGTATGGGTTACTGAGGTACCCTCCAGCCTCTGGTACTGCTGTTATTGTCCACTTCTGGTGAGGGCGGAACATATAGTCGCCGATGCGAGCGTCGATATTGCCCTTTGGCCATGTGTTGATGACCTCCTCAAGTTTCTGGTCAGCAACAGGCTTTACTGGCTCGTTGTTATCATGTCCCCAGAATCGCATACGTGCCACCTGCATACGAACGAAGTCAACAGCAAGTTCGAGTGCATAACCACGACGCTCTGACTCAATCTCGTATGTGCCTTCCTTGAAACGGTCGCCAGCTACTGGCCATCCGTTCTTCCATAGGAGAGGACGAATACCGAGAACGCTACGTCCGCCTTGGTTGAAGTCAGCCTCATAGTGGCATGACATTATCTCTACGCCCTCGTCTATTACTGTGCGTCCGAAGTGACCAGGACCGCATACTCTGTCGCCTGCAGCTATGACCATCTTACCGCCACCAGCAATCATGTCACGACCTACATTGTCTATGTAAGGACCTGTTACTTTCTTTGAACGACCTACAACGATATTATATGTTGAGTTCACTCCATCGCAACATGTGCCGTGAGTACCGAGAAGATAGTACCAGCCGTCACGATATATAAGGTCTGTAGCCTCACAGTCGATGGCAATGTCCTTTGCCTTATTGCCCTTCACACGATGACCTGTCTTAGGGTCAAGCTCGATGAGGCGGATATTGCCGAAGTATGTTCCGTAAGATACCCACATCCTTCCGTCAGTAGGGTCAAGGAGTACTCCCGGGTCAATGGCATCGTTGTCCTCAAGACCGTCAGAAGATGCTACCTCTACAGGCTCAGAATACTTGAAGTCAGGTGACTTAGGGTCGAGTGTCTTGTTCCACATTGTCAGTATTCGGCCATTGTGACCACCACCAAGACCACCACCTGTTGCACCATAGATAACGAGATAGCGGTCACCAATCTTGATAACATCAGGTGCTGCACCTCCACCAGGACGAACACCGCCTGAGTGCCAGTTCCAGCCGTCCTCTGTTATGATACCGCCACTACCAGTACCGAATGTGTAATACTTTCCATCACACTCAGCAAGAGTTGATGGGTCATGAATATATGGTGTGCCAATCTGCGCATTCATGTTGAGTGCGCTAAATGATGAGCATATTGTCGCTAATATTATAGACTTTTTCATAATTATAGATTAAGCCCCCTCCCGTCCTCCCCAAAGGGGGAGGTGACTGATTATTGAGAGTGCTGTTTTTGGGTTTGTTAATTATTCTTGTTAACCGATAAGACAGTTTACGATTCCCCTTGCTGTGAGCCGTATGGCATCCTCCCCCTTGGGGGAGTCAGAGGGGGCTTTACTTTGTCTTTATCGTCACGTTCTTGACAGGTTCGCCTTTCTCGTTGATGAATCGTACGCAGAAATCGCTCATACCTGGTCCGTTGATGACGGCACCACGGAGAATGTTACGTCCCTTTTTGAGCGTTAAGCGTGGAGAGATACAATCATCCTTCACCATACGACGGTCGCCAGAGAGAAGTACTGCCTCCTCGCCATTGAGCCACCACATAGATGCAGAGTTAGAACCTACGGCAAGACGAACGTCCTTGATTTCCTCAGGACAGTCGATGACTGTTACTGCCCAGAAGAGAACGCCGTATATCTGCTTCTCGTAATTCTCTGCAAAGCGGAGAAGCTTCACGTTGAAACGGTTGCTCTCTACGGCATGCCACTTGAGTGTCTGGTTGCCAACCGTTACGCTTTCACCATCAGCAGGCAATGTTGTGCTGTGCTGAGTAGAGAAGTACTGCTTACCAAACTCTGTACGGAGATATGTATCTGTGAACACAGCGTTGCTGCGGTTAGGCTTGTCGATTGGTTCAAGAAGCATCCAACGACGGATGAATCCGTCCTCGTCTGGTGTCATAGCTGCATCTGTTGCCGGTGTGAAGTACTGCTCCTTTGGATGGTCGGCAAGAGTAATCCAGTCAACTTCCACTTCGCCCTTACCCTTGAGTGTGAGCTTGAGGTCATATACACCAGCTGCAATCTGCTTGACAGGTACGTTCACTTCTGCCCACTTGCCATTTGTGTTTGGTACTGGAAGAGTGACTTTAACCTTGCCAGAGAGTTCGAGCAAGAGATTAGCCTTGGCTGTTGTCTTTACCTTCACGCACACATTAGATGCTCCTGCATCCTTCAGTTCAATCTTGTTGTATGCTACCCATGCTCCGTTGGCAGGGAAGACTGTCTTCCAACCTTGGAAACAGTTAAGCGTGTCGTGGAACTCTATATGAGCGCCACCGCCTATTGCGCTGTAGCGGTCAATCTGGAGAGGCTTGCGAGCATCGCAGATTCCTACGCCACGAAGGGTAGGGATGACCTTCTGTATTGTTCCGTCAGCATTGAATGTGAGCGAGTCACAGCAGATACTACGGTTCTTGTCAAATGATGGAGAGTATGCGTTATTGTGGTAGAACAAATACCACTGACCGTTGTACTGAACGATAGAGTGATGGTTTGTCCAGCATCCGTTCTCATGTTCGTCCATGATGACGCCCTTGAACTCCCAAGGACCTGTTGGATTGTCGGACATAGCGTATGCAAGACACTCCGTTGGATTGTCTATAGTGCCGCCCTTGCCGTCAGGGTCGCCCTTCTTCTTGCGTACCCATGGGAAAGAGAGATAGTATTTGCCGTTTGCCTCGAAAGCAAAAGGTCCTTCCTTGAATCCCTCTGGCAGACCCGTTACAGGTGCAGG
>CAMOVB010000214.1:0-5322 GCA_946626925.1 uncultured Prevotellaceae bacterium | reverse complement strand
GTCCATACCCATCATGTGACCAAGTCCGTGAGGGAGGAACATGGCGTGAGCCCCTGCCTGTACTGCATCCTCTGTGTTACCCTTCATGAGCCCGAGTTCCTTGAGACGGTCAGTCATCATACGGCATACATCAAGGTGCATGTCCTTCCACTTGAGTCCCGGCTTAGCCTTCTCAATGACGAGGTCGTGACAAGCCTCTACGATAGAGTAGATGTCACGCTGACGCTGTGTGAACTTGCCTGAGATAGGGGTGACACGTGTATTGTCGGAACAATAGTGTTCCATGCTTTCGGCACCTGCATCACAAAGCAGGAGTCGTCCTGCTTCGAGTGGAGCAGTAGATGGATAGCCATGCTGAATCTCTCCGTGCATGGTTACGATTGACTGGAAAGAATACTTCTCGCCCTTGCTCATGGCAACGCCCTCGATGACACCAGCGATGTGCTTCTCCGTAACTCCCGGAGCACAGAGCTTCATGGCTGTGGTGTGCATCTCGTAGCCAATCTCCATGGCACGCTCTATTTCCTCTATCTCGATGTCCTTCTTCACGGCACGCATATCGACTACTGCCTTGATGAACTTGACGCTTGCCATCTCCTTTACCTTGGCAGGAGCGACACCGAGGAGTTCACCTATCTGTATGATGTGGTCGTGGCGGTAAGGAGGGAGGAACATCACTTCCTGTCCTTTCTGCTGGGCAGCCTTGATAAGTACCTCGAGCTGAGCCATAGGTGCAGAGTTGCTTACGCCTACCTGCTCGGCAAGGTCCTTGACAGACGGAACGAATCCGTACCAGATGATGTCGTCGATGTCGATGTCATCACCGATGAGGTACTCACGGTCGTTGTCAACGTCTATTACGCCAACAAGTCCTTCACGCTTCTGTCCGAAGTAGTAGAGGAATGTGCTGTCCTGACGATGACGATATGTATTGGCAGGATAATTGCAAGGAGCGTCGTTGTTGCCGAAGAAAAGCAACAATCCTGAGCCTACCTTAGCCTTCAGTTCCTGTCTTCTTTCAATGTATATCTGCTTTGAAAACATATATAGGTTATTTTGTATTACAAGTTATAAATGTTCGGAATTGTTTCCGCATGTTTGTGATTAAGAAAGACGCAAAAAAAACGTAACATGACGCTTTTGCAGCGCAAAATTAGCAAAAAAATATTATTGGATACCAAATTCCTTGCATTTTTCTTCGTATTTACCCCTCAAAGTCTGTGCAAGATGCTTAACTTTGCCGATTTGGGGCGAATGTGGCTCTATGCAAAGGTGTATAATGTCAAGTTCGTTGAGCATGGATAGACGCACATCCCTGAATCGTCGCATATCATTCTTATCCTTCATGTTCTCGACGTTCTTGATACAATCCTCAAGGTTACAGATGACGCTTGATGCGGGAACGGAGAATCCCTTTTTCTTTTCCTCTCGTGTGTCCTTAATCACCTGACATACGGAGTCGAGCAGACGTCGGTCCTCACCGTCTATGTCCTTGCATGCTTCACGCATCTTGGCTTCGTCATCCTGCCACTTTGCACGAGCACGAGCAAGCATGCTTGGCGACTTTACGTTTTCCCACTTCCACTGGATTTCGTCCAGAGTAGCGTAGGCGATGGCACAATCATGGCTCACGGCGTGTTCACCGATGCTGTCAACAATATTTTCGTATTCACAAATATCGTCTGAGTCAACATCCTGTGTTGATTCAGACGAACTGTTGCTGTTACACGATATGATTGATAATGCAAGAACCAGCGTTCCTGCCAGTAGTTTCATCCTCATGCTAATGGCTTTCTTTGTTTCTTGTGGATAATGTCATACTCCTTCAGATCATGCATAATCTTACGATCCTTCTTGTGCATCTCAAGGATGCCGTGAGCTAAGTCATAAATCTTTTGTGGATGGGTAAGATGCTTTATACCCAACCATATATATGTCCATTTATGAGGAGAATTCTTGTAACTTTTTCCCATTTTGTTAATTTTTTTCTGTTGGCATTGATTAGTTAGTGTTCTTGTGAACAGTGGCTATTCGCCTTGCAAATGTAACAATAAAATTCAACTTAGCAAACAATAATCCAATTAAATGTACATTCTGTCAGTTTTTACGTTTGAAGACTTGTTGTTTGAGTGTCGGACATTACATTTTAGGCAGGTTCTATAAATTAACTTTAGACTGTTTGTGGCAGATTTTGCAACAGATTTTTGCAAAAAGACGCCGAAGCATAGCGAGCTATGGTTCCAACTGATAGAGCAGCGAGAGTAAACGCAAGCTTGCTTGCAGTTTGCCAAGTCGTGACATCTGAAGACAAAGTCAGCCTTTGAACAAAAAGATGTGCAAAAGATGCACAAATAGGCAAAGATAGTTCAAAAAGAATTTATTAATTAATAGAACATGCCTTTATTGCTTCCTTCTTCTTAGTATCCAATAGATACATCCGACCATCCAAATGATGAGGACTATGATGAAACGGATGTGATCAGGGTGGTCAAGAGTCCGATACCATTCCCATAGCTGTGGCATACCGAAGAAACGGAACAGCCAAAGGGCAAAGAGCACGATGCCCTTTGCTATTATCTGCAACAAGACGAAACTTGTTGCCATCATTACCATTTCATTCCTACGGTTTTCCATTGATGTAAAATTTTGAGCAAAGTTAATGATTTATTATTTCTTTTCATTACTTTTGCATAAACAATTGAAAATATGGAAAGATTTAACATAGATAATGCCTTGCAGAAGCTTGGTATCAAGGAGCTAAATGCGATGCAGAAGGATTCGCTTAACCGTTACGCTGAGGGCAAGGACATGGTTCTTCTGTCGCCTACGGGTACGGGTAAGACGCTTGCATATCTTCTGCCTGTACTTGAGAGCCTCAATCCTGAGGACGACCGTGTGCAGGCGGTGGTAATGGTGCCTTCGCGTGAGCTTGCCCTCCAGATTGATGGGGTGGTAAAGCAGATGAAGTCTGTCGTCCGTAGCGTGAGTTGCTATGGCGGTCGTCCTGCCATGGAGGAGCATCGCACACTCATGGGTGTGAAACCGCATATCGTGATTGCCACTCCTGGTCGTCTTGTTGACCACCTTGAGAAGCGTAACATAGAGTCTGATGCTATCCGTACACTTGTTATTGACGAGTTCGACAAGTGTCTGGAGTTCGGTTTCCTCGATGAGATGCAGCATGCCATCGAGCTTATGCCTATGCTCAGTCGCAGGTACTTGCTGAGTGCCACGGAGTCAAGCAAGATTCCTGAGTTCGTGGGATTCACTTCTCTCATCTTCCTCAACTACCAAGGCGAGAACGATGAGGTGGCTTCACGCATCTCACTTCATCTTGTCAAGTCGCCTGTCAAGGATAAGTTGGAGACACTCCTGTGTCTGTTGAAGGTGTTCGGACAACAATCGACCATAGTGTTCCTCAATTATCGTGAGGCTGTGGAACGTACATATAAATTCCTCAAGGATAATGGGGTGGGGTGCGAGATGTTCCATGGAGCCATGGATCAGGAGCATCGTGAGAAGTCGCTGTATAAATTCTCCAATGGTACGAGCAACGTGCTCGTGAGTACCGACCTGAGTGCCCGTGGATTGGATATTCCTGAGATTGACAATATCGTGCATTATCATCTTCCTCTCAATGAGGATGCTTTTATACATCGAAATGGACGTACGGCACGTTGGGAGGCTGAGGGTAACTCATACATCATTCTTCATGATGAGGAGTCGCTTCCTGAGTATATTGATGATGCGCCAGAGTTCTTTATCCCTAAGAAGTTGCCAGAGATACAGCCTTCGACGTGGGCTACCATCTACATAGGTAAGGGCAAGAAGGACAAACTGAGCAAGATGGATGTACTCGGCTTCGTGTGCAAGATAGGAGGTCTCACACGTGATGACGTAGGACGCATAGACGTGAAGGAACACCAATGCTTCGTGGCTGTCAAGCGTACCATGCTACGCCCAGCTCTCGAAAAGATGAAGGGGCAGAAGATAAAGGGCATCAAGACCTTGTTTGTGGAAGCGAAGTGAGAGACCCACCCCAACCCTCCCTATATGGAGGGTGACTACTACCTTGGGGGTAAAGGTCGTAATTGATGCTTGATATTATTGAATTCAATTTAAATATTTTTCATGTGATCCAATGAGTATCTTCTCCCTCCCCATGAAAGGGGGAGGGCTGGGGAGAGGGTCCGCAACCAACCTCATGCAACTACCAATTGAATCTATAAACCTACAGATGCTGAATGTAGGTTTTGCCAAGCATAATGGCGACTGGAACTGGGAAGATGTACAGTCACCATTTGCCCGAATATATTACGTAACCGAGGGGTATGCCAAGGTGTTTACATCATCTGGGGTAATGGAATTACGCCCTAACCACCTATACATCATACCATCGTATGTGAAGCATACGACGTGGTGTGATGGCAAGTTCTCCCACTATTACCTTCATGTGTATGAAGCATTCCGCAAGGAAGCCGACATCTTTGAGTACTACGACTTTCCAAGTGAGGTGGAGGCGTGTGAAGGTGATGAGCGTGTCTTTGCAGATATGTGTCGTCTCTATCCGTTTGCGACGTTGCCAGCCTCCGACCCGAGTTCGTACGATTTCGCTTCCAAGTTCAATGCATACGTCAAGCGTTACAATGAGATGCAATTGTACGAGAAAATGGAACTTAGGGGGCGCATCCTCTTGCTCTTCTCTCGTTTCGTGCACTATGCCACTCCTCGTTTGTGGACAACAGACGAGAGGTTTACTAATGTGCTTGACTATATCCACATTCACCTCAACTCCGATGTGGATGTTGATACACTCTCCGATGTTGCTTGTGTGTCAAAGGCTTACCTCACTCGATTGTTTCAGAAGCATTTCAATACGACGCCACTCCAGTACATCAACCAGAAGAAGGTGGAGAAAGCCCAATTGCTCCTTATTACAGATAACATGACGGTCAAGGAGATTGCCTATTCTCTTGGCTTCAATGATCATTCATACTTCATCCGTTTCTTCAAGAAGGTAACGGGTCTCACACCAAACCAATATCGTGATGAGATGAAGTGAATCATAATTATTTACTCCTCATTGCCCGTCGTTTGTACGTTGTGTCTTCGTTGTACCTTCGTCGTGCCTTTTTTGTCGCTCCGCTTTCTCAACTATTATAGCGGAGCCATAGCGAAGTCACTTCGGAGTCACTACGGACTCATAGCGAAGTCATGACGTATTTACTACCTACTCCAGTATTTTTAAGAGCCCGCCTTCTGGTGAAGGCTAAATTACCAACTATTCTCACCGAAGGTAATCTTAACATGTATTTCTCATTC
>CAMOVB010000213.1:0-5354 GCA_946626925.1 uncultured Prevotellaceae bacterium | reverse complement strand
ATGAAGGGGAACGTAAGGGGAACATATGGTTCACCTAACAAGAGACACTTGTTTTACACTTTTTTACAGAGCGGCTTCCAACCGTACAGGTCGAAATTTTTTGATAAATCGTGACCAATTGGTGATAATTCGTGCCAAACTGCACCAAGGGTGCATCTTCAATAGGCACAGATTTGATGGCTGTGTAGTTAGATAATTAGAAATTTTCTTTAATATTCTAAATTTTCGTTTCAAAAACTCCATTGTCTCTGCACTCTGGGTCTCGAAACTTGTTCGGGACGCATAGATTTGATATTTTATATTTGACTTTTGTTAAAAATACCAACGATATTCTGAAAATTCAAACCAAATGAAAAAAGCGAATATTATCCTTTTCTTGTCATTCATCTGCGTGTTTACGGCGATGAGTGCATTTGCTCCTGTGGGAGTATTTGAGAACATAAATGTGGTAAATGATTCAGTGAAAGCCGATACGTCTGGCGTCAAGACGGATACGTTGACCGCCAAGGGCGACACTACGGCAGTGGCTGCCGACTCTGTTAAGGCAGAGAAGAAGAAAGAGCCAAATCTCTATGTGAGTTTTCCCGTTAAGGATTTCATCACCCATCTTGCTGTTTCCGACAGCGTGGAAGCTGAACTGCTTATGGCAGCCGACAGCTCATTTGTCGATTCTGTATGGGTGAGCACGTGGGAATATAATGGCAAGCATACGGAGGTTGGATGGAGCTTTAAGAAGCCTGGCAAGTATCTGTTCCGTGTGCGTGCCAATGGCTATCGTACAGCATATTACCATTTCACTCTTGACAAGATTCATAAGCGTGAGGGAACCAGGACGATTAAACCGCTCTATATGCACAAGCTCCCTAAGTCAAGTGAGCGTAATATCGACCTCGATGAGGTGGTGGTCAAGGCTACCAAGCTGAAGTTCTACATGGACGGTGACACGCTCGTATATGATGCAGATGCCTTCAACCTTGCCGAAGGCTCCATGCTTGACGGCTTGATAAAGAAGCTGCCTGGTGTCACGCTTTCGAGGGATGGCGAGATTACCGTCAACGGCCAGAAGGTGGATGCGTTGTTGCTCAACGGCAAGGACTTCTTCAACTCCGACCGTAACCTTATCCTTGAGAACCTTCCATCGTACATGGTCAAGAGCGTGCAGGCGTATGAGCGTGCTCCTGAACGTGTGAGGGGTACGTCGAGGGAGGCTGAAACGCAGAAGGAACTTGTGATGAACGTGAAGCTAAAGAAGGAATTCAACGGTGGATGGATAGCCAATGCCGAAGGTGGTGCAGGTGCTCCTTACAAGGAAGGCTGGGACGGAAACCGTGAAACCAAGTATCTTGGCAGATTCCTTGTGCTCCGTTTTGACGACAAGTCACGTTTCTCTGCCTTTGCCAACCTGAATAACCTCAACGACTATCGTGACCCGGGGCGTGAAGATGGCGAGTGGTCGCCTCTCCAGCAGTCGGAAGGACTTACCACCTCTGTCAAATTGGGTGTCAACGGTATGTATCAGTTTGGTGATGACAGCAGATACCAAGGTTCCTTAAGGGGTACATATAGCGATGCCTTGAATGAAAACCATTCGAGCGGTTCTGATATCTATTATGTGAAGGACAAGGATGCTGAAGGTAATGAAGTGACCAAGAGAAAAGACCAGTTTTCAAAGTCCTTCTATACATATCGTAGCTATAGCTATAATATCTCAACAGAACAGGAATTGCGACTCGGCAAGAGTGGCGACTGGCTTGGTGTGTTCAAGAATCCACGTTTTTATTTTCGCCCTACGGCAGAGTATCGTAAGTGGAATAACAGAAGTCGCTCTTCATCTGTAAGCCTTGCGGAGGATGTTGCATCTCTACTCGGCAAGTCATGGCTTGACAGTATCAACGCTCCTACGGCAGGTGAACTTCTCAAGAAGTATGCCATTGACCGCATTCTTAAATCCGGCAAGACCGAGGGTAGCAGGTTTGATGCCCGTGCGTATGGATGGGGATATGTCACGCCAAGATATAATGACCGCATAAGTATTGACATGGATTATTCTTTGCAATATTCAAGAAATGAGTCGGATTCCTATTCGCACTATCGTCTTGACTATCCAAAGGAGGGCAAGGAGTCTGTGTGGCAGAATAAATACACGCCTTCGTACAATAGCGTTTTTAGTGGAAATGTATCCGCAAGCGTACAGACAAGCCTCGGTAAGGGACATTCTGTATCCTTAGGACATGCTTTCGACTTCGTAAGACAGCAGAGGAACAGCCATCTCTACATGCTTCAGTTGCTTGACGACTGGAAGGACTTCGATGCCCATGATATCGGCATGCTTCCTTCGGCAGAGGAACTGCTGAAGACGCTTGATGCGGACAACAGTAGCGTGAGCACGACATCGCAGATGACACACACACCTGTGGTACGATATTCGTATAGCAGGTATTTTGAAAAGTCAAAACTTAACATGTGGACAAATTTCACTCTTCGCTTGCCGATGAATCATGAAACAATGGATTACTGGCAAGGCTCTCAGGCTGATACCACCATGAGCCGCAATACCGTATTTCTGTCTCCAAGTCTCAGTTTTCAGTTAAGCAACTATCAGAAGGGAATGTCTCTTTATGTGTATAGTAGTATGTCAATATCTGCTCCGTCGCTTACATACCAGCTTGATGTACATAACACGAGCAATCCTCAGTATCGCAACTTGTTCAATCCGAATCTGAAGAATATAACGTCGTATAATTTTTCTGTTCAGTACCGTAATAAGTTTGGAAGGACATTGCTCAGCGCATATTCTTCTGGAAATATCCGCCAAAATGAAATTGGAAGTCGTCGCTGGACACGTCAGAGTGATAACTTTACAACGAGTATGCCTATGAACATCAACGGAAACTGGAATGCGTATATCAATGCTGATGTGGATTTTCCGATAGGCAAGGGCGACAAGTGGCGCATAAAGGAGGGAGTGGGTTATCAGTTCCGCAATAGCGTCGATTTCTACGGCTCTGACTCGCTCAACGTTATCCACTCCATCGTGAAGAATCACAATATTAAGGACAATCTTGGTGTCAACTTCCGTCCTAACGACAAGACTGAGTTCTCTGCTACAGGTGCAATAGAGTGGCAACGCTCCGTGGGTAACATTTCGTACTTCACCCCAATCAACGCATACTCGTTCCAATATGGTCTCTCTGCTCAGATTGAGTTGCCATGGAACATGCAGTTTGCTACCGACCTCACCATGTACTCACGTCGTGGATATGACGACAGCAACATGAACGACGACGAACTGGTGTGGAATGCGCGTCTCTCCAAGCGACTGATGAATGGCAACCTCATCATCCAGCTCGACGGCTTCGACATGCTCGGCAACCTATCCAACGTGCGTCGATACGTATCTGCACAGGGTAAGTCTGAGACTTTTTACAACGTCATCCCGTCTTACTGTCTCCTCCACGCAATATGGAGACTGAACAAGAAGCAGAAGAAAGATAAGTAGAGCCAAGCCCCCCGCCCCCCAAAGGGGGCGGCTTTCCGGGGAGGGGGCAATTAACAATTAATAATTAACAATTAACATGCCATCCGGGACACAGGAGAGTGTGAGCTTTTGAACGTGAATTTAGAACATTATTTGCTTTAACCACGAACCATTTGCTTTGCGTATATGGGCGAACCAGCATGTTAATTGTTAATTATTAATTGTTAATTCTTATTTGTTCGCGGTCTCTTTTTGTTTTCTGCTCAGAAAGTTGTAAATTTGCAGCTTGAAACTGAAAATAATAACTATAAAATAGAAGAGCGTGGTGCAGAGTGATGCACAATCGTTACTGTGGTAACATGTATTTTTCACTTTTCACTTTTCACTCTTCACTCTAAACAATATGACAGCTAAAGAAATTCGCGAGTCTTTCAAATCATTCTTTGAAAGCAAGGGACACCTCATTGTTCCGTCAGCTCCTATGGTCGTGAAGGACGACCCAACGCTGATGTTTACCAATGCAGGTATGAATCAGTTCAAGGACATCATCCTTGGTAATGCTACTCCTAAGTGCCGCCGTCAGGCAGATACACAGAAGTGTCTCCGTGTGAGCGGTAAGCACAACGACCTTGAGGAAGTAGGTCACGACACTTATCACCACACTATGTTCGAGATGCTCGGCAACTGGTCTTTCGGTGACTACTTCAAGAAGGAGGCCATCTCATGGGCATGGGAATACATTGTCGATGTACTCAAGATAGACCCAGCAGACCTCTATGCTACTGTGTTCGAGGGTTCACCAGAAGAGGGACTTGCACGTGATGATGAGGCTGCAAGCATCTGGGAACAGTTCCTTCCAAAGGACCACATCATCAACGGTAACAAGCATGACAACTTCTGGGAGATGGGCGATACAGGTCCTTGCGGTCCTTGCTCTGAGCTCCACGTTGACTCACGTTCGGCAGAGGAGAAGGCTAAGATTCCTGGACGCGAACTCGTGAATAAGGATCACCCACAGGTAATCGAGATATGGAACCTCGTGTTCATGCAGTTCAACCGTAAGGCTGACGGCTCACTCGAAGGTCTTCCAGCAAAGGTTATCGACACAGGTATGGGATTTGAACGTCTTGTACGCACACTTCAGGGAAAGACATCAAACTACGATACAGACGTGTTCCAGCCACTCATCAAGGTCATGGCAGACATGGCAGGCGTTAAGTATGGCGACGACGAGAAGCAGGATGTTGCTCTCCGCGTAATCGTTGACCACCTCCGTGCAATCGCATTTGCAATTGCAGACGGTCAGCTCCCATCTAATGCTAAGGCTGGTTACGTTATCCGTCGTATTCTCCGTCGTGCCGTTCGTTACGGCTACACATTCCTCGGACAGAAAGAGGCATTCATCTATAAGCTCGTTCCAACTCTCGTAGCTGAGATGGGCGATGCATTCCCAGAACTTCCAGCACAGCAGAAGCTCGTGATGAAGGTGATGCAGGAAGAGGAGTCAAGCTTCCTCCGTACTCTTGAGAACGGTATCAAGCTTCTCCAAGGAGTCATCGACGAGACAAAGGCAGCAGGCAAGACAGAGATTGAAGGCTCAAAGGCATTCACACTCTTCGATACATTCGGATTCCCACTCGACCTCACAGAGCTTATCTGTCGTGAGCAGGGCATGACTGTTGACGAGAAGGGCTTCGAGGCTTGCATGAAGGAACAGAAGGATCGTGCACGTGGCGCAAACGAGGTTCAGCTCGGCGACTGGCACGTTATCAACGATGCTGAGAGCGAGTTCGTTGGCTACGACTATACAGAATACACTTGTCACATCGTCAAGTACCGTGAGGTAAAGCAGAAGAAGGGCGTGGCTTACGAGATG
>CAMOVB010000212.1:0-5360 GCA_946626925.1 uncultured Prevotellaceae bacterium | reverse complement strand
CGTGTACACTATTGTTTCATGACGTTATCTATTGCGAAAAGCCAATTTGACGGCATTGAAAACATACGGAACCAATCACATTATCAAATAAAGTATATTCTACTATAAACTATGAATTTATTGATAAAGGCATTACTAATATACATGCTTGCAGTAAATGTCATCACATTTATTATGTATGGCATTGACAAATGGAAAGCCAAATCGGGCAGATGGCGTATTTCAGAATCTACCCTACTGTTGATGGCAGTTGTAGGTGGTGCCTTAGGAGCACAAATAGGTATGAACGTATGGCATCACAAGACGCTGCACAAGAAATTCAGATATGGCGTTCCTGCCATATTTATACTACAATGTGCATCAGTAGGATTTTTATTTTATAACATTATTGTCCGCTAAAAATAAGTGTTTTGCATGTGCATACGTACATACAAAACGCTAACTTTTAGCGGACAACAAAACAATATACTTTAATCCGTAGTCTCTGCTTACTTCACGATTCCCTTTTCGAGGTACTCGGCAAGATTCATGCGCACTTTCTGTGCAGCACCTTCGGCAGCAACCTTAGCCATATCAGATTCGACCATAATCTTAACGAGTTCCTCGAAGCTGGTCTTTGATGGGTTCCATCCAAGCTTAGCCTTAGCCTTTGTTGGGTCACCCCAGAGATTTACTACATCTGTTGGACGGTAGAAATCCTCTGACACCTCAACAAGCGTCTTACCAATAAGGTTTTCTGGTCCTGCTACGCAGATACCCTTCTCGTCCATACCTTCACCCTCGAACTTTAGTTCGATGCCAGCATGCTTGAATGCGTAGTAAGCAAACTCACGTACAGAGTGCTGAACACCTGTTGCGATGACGAAGTCCTCTGGCTTGTCGTTTTGGAGGATAAGCCACATACACTCTACATAATCCTTGGCATATCCCCAGTCACGGAGTGAAGATAGATTGCCGAGGTAGAGCTTGTCCTGAAGTCCCTGTGAGATACGAGCAGCAGCAAGTGTAATCTTACGAGTTACGAATGTCTCGCCACGACGCTCAGACTCGTGATTGAATAGGATACCAGAACAGCAGAACATATTGTATGCCTCGCGGTATTCCTTGACAATCCAATAACCGTAGAGCTTTGCTACAGCATATGGTGAGTAAGGATGGAAAGGAGTGTTCTCATTCTGTGGAACCTCCTCTACCTTACCATAGAGTTCAGATGTAGACGCCTGATAAATACGGCAAGTTTTCTCAAGTCCACAAGCACGTACAGCCTCAAGTACACGAAGTACACCAGTTGCATCCACGTCAGCTGTGAATTCTGGAGAGTCGAAGCTAACCTGCACGTGGCTCTGTGCAGCCAGGTTGTATATCTCTGTTGGCTTAACTGCACCTACAACCTTCACGAGTGACATGGAGTCACCAAGGTCACCAAAGTGGAGATGGAAGTGTGGCTGTCCTTCGAGGTGAGCAATACGTTCACGGAAATCAACAGAACTACGACGAATGATACCGTGTACCTCATAGCCCTTACTGAGAAGAAATTCCGAAAGATAAGATCCATCCTGGCCTGTAACGCCAGTGATAAGTGCAACTTTTGACATATATATATGTTTTAATTTTAATAATTCTTTTAGCAGATTTTACCTGTTTTAAGGAGTGCATGACACCTAAAATTTGGAATGATCACATTTTTGCATCCAAAATCTTTGCAAAAATACAGATTTTTATCGAAACGAAAAGCAAAAAGATTAAAAATATATGCTAATTGCCATTACATCTTCACAAACCATATAATTTGTGAATCTTCGCCATTACCAATTTTTGACGTAAATCACATTAAAAACACATGATATAGAAAAACAAGACAAAATGACCGCATATGCTTGTCTCTTTGTCTTGTTTTATATTTATACGATAAAACTGAGTTATTCAGTTACAAGTTTATCGAAGAAACTCATGAATTTACTGGTGTAATAGCTTAAACGATTTGCAGTATTGTCATCTGATAATTCCAACGCATTTTCGTTCTCCGCTTTCTCTGTATCATTTTCCATTGTGAAGTCCATACTTGATTCATCATTACCAAAATCAATAGCAGTCTGAACAGGTTGAAGAGTAGCGGATTTTGACGTACTGACAGTAACAGTAGCAGAAGTATCTGTCACTTTTTCTTCTGACTCATCGAAGGATATGATTACATCACTTGTCTCATCTGTATTGACTTTTACAGGAGCAGTCTCTTCGTTGTCATTAAATGATACCGTTTTCTCGTCAGTCGGTATGGCATCAGTTGTTGCAGGAGTAGAGTAATACTTCGCTTTCAAAGATTCCATAATATCTGTGGCTGTAGTAACGGATGGAGCATCTTGATTATAGTAGTGCTCACGCAACATTTCGATGCGACGGGCATCTTCTGCCTTTTTACTGTCACGTGAACGAACCCTGTCAAAACCTGTTGCTATAATATCAACACGTACATGGTCACCGAGAGAGTCGTCATAGTAAAGTCCCCATAGAACTTCAAGATCGGGTGCCATGCGTTCCATGAACGCATTTGTCTCGTTAAGTTCTGTCATGCGTACTGGTCTGTCGTGACTTTGATAAACGATGTAGAGAAGTTTGTGGCTGTTCTCTATGTCAGCCTTGTTAAGCATAGGAGAGTTGAGCGCCTCACACATGGCATTGATGAGTCTGTTTTCACCGTTTGCCGTTCCTGACGACATGACAGCAGAACCACCGTCTTCAAGTACGGTGCAAACATCACGGAAGTCTCGGTTTATGAGTCCTTCCTTTGTGATGATTTCCGCTATGCTACGTGTGGCTGTTGTTACGACTTTATCGGATATTTTAAGTGCTTCCTCTATGGATGTGTCGTCATTATCACATATTTCGATGAGACGTTCGTTGTTGATGACTATGAGCGAATCAACTTCCTCCTTGAGTGCGGTTACACCTCTGAGTGCCTTGTCAATGCGCTGTTGTTTCTCAAACTTAAAAGGAAGTGTGACAACTCCAACGGTAAGAATGCCTTTCTCACGGGCAACACGAGCTATAACAGGTGATGCGCCAGTGCCTGTGCCACCGCCCATACCTGCTGTTATGAACACCATCTTAGTGTTGTCCTCAAAGAGACTCTTGATTTCCTCAATACTGAATTCAGCAGCTTCACGTCCAATCTCTGGAACACCACCCACGCCAAGCCCTTTGTCGCCAATCTGTATCTTAGTGGCTACGGTTGCATTCTTCAGAGCCTGACTGTCGGTATTTACGAGGGCGAAACTAACGTTTGTCAGTCCTTCATTGACCATGTTTTTGACAGCATTACTACCACCGCCGCCAACACCTATCACTTTGATAATATTGCGTGATTGGTCGATGACTTCGCCAAACCCTCTGAAACTCACGGAAGATATCGAGGCTTCGTTTCTAAATTCTAATGCTGTTGCAGTCTCCATAACACATTCCCTTCTTACATATCAAATAGTGGCAGACTCCAAATAATGTCGATGAACACGTTCTTGTCTCTCTCTTGGGTCATGCCTGATGTTAGTCCTGTTGTTAGCCAGGTGGCTTGTATTAAGCCTTTATTTCATTCGATTGCAAAGATAATTTTTTTTTCGTTTCCATCATAGGATTTTCTCGATGAAATCACGTTTAATATGTTTTTTAATGTCATTTACGGAAAAAAGATGCAAATGTATTGGCAGTTATTGATAAATTCGTTTTCTTTGCAGACATAATTATGGTAAAGAAAAATATTAAAAGCGGTTATTGGTTAATATTTTGTTGTGTTAACTAACAATTCTTTTTTTCCTTACCAACTTAACATTATTAATCTTTTTTTTCACTTAATTATGAAAACAAAAGCTTTTATCTCATTGGTATGTATGGCAGCACTTCTGTCTTCATGCAGTACAAAGACATCGGCTATACGTAACCTTAGTGCTTTTCAGCGTGACATAGAACGTGACGGCATTAACTACACCATTAGAGACTGGGAAAATGCAAAGGAAGACTACGAGAAGATTAATAAACGTATTCTCAAGTATAAAGACCAATACACACCAGAGGAATACGAAAAAATCGGTGTTCTCCAAGGAAAATGCCTTGCAAGTTTTGCAAAGGGTGTGACTGGTAACATCATGAATAAGGCTGTCAATGCTGCTTCTGCTGTAAAAGGCATACTCCAAGGCCTTGGCACAGAGAAGGAAAAATAACATTCACATTTCCGCAATTAAAGTTTCTGTTTTTTTATTTTTTCCTAAGAAAGCATATTGAATTAGTATAAAACAACAAGTATTTGACATAAACAAAATAAGGCGTGAACAAATCACGCCTTATTTTATATGATATCCGTTTACACAATTCCTTGTGCCATCATTGCCTTGGCTACCTTCATAAAGCCTGCGATGTTTGCACCTTTCACGTAGTTGATGTAACCGTCTGGTTGCATACCGTATTTCACACATTGCTCGTGAATGTTGTGCATAATATTGTGCAACTGTTTGTCGACTTCCTCTGCCGTCCAACTGAGATGCATAGCGTTCTGGCTCATTTCCAGTCCAGATGTAGCAACACCACCAGCGTTTACTGCCTTACCTGGAGCATAAATCATCTTGCTGTCAATGAATGCATCTATGGCTTCAGGAGTACATCCCATGTTACTTATCTCACCCACACAGATACAGCCGTTGGAAATGAGTTGCTTTGCATCTTCACCATTGAGCTCATTCTGAGTTGCGCAAGGAAGTGCGATGTCACACTTTACTTCCCATGGACGCTTATTAGGCACAAAGGTACTTCCCGGGAACTGCTCAGCATATGGCTGGCATATGTCGTTTCCAGAAGCACGAAGTTCAAGCATATAGTCAATCTTTTCCTCGTTGAGTCCGTCTGGATCGTAGATATAGCCGTCAGGACCGCTGATGGTTACGACCTTAGCTCCGAGTTGTGTTGCTTTCTTGGCTGCTCCCCAAGCGACGTTGCCAAATCCGCTGATAGCAACGACTTTTCCTTCGATGGAATGGCCATGTGTCTGCAACATCTCATTTACAAAGTAGAGACCTCCGAATCCTGTTGCCTCTGGACGGATAAGGCTTCCGCCAAATTCAAGTCCCTTACCTGTAAGTACTCCGCTCCAGTCGCGTGTTAATTTCTTGTATTGACCAAAGAGATACCCCACTTCTCTTGCACCTACACCAATGTCACCGGCAGGAACATCAATCTCAGGTCCAATGTATCGGAACAATTCACTCATGAATGCCTGACAGAAGCGCATTACCTCAGCATCGCTCTTGCCACGAGGACTGAAATCAGAGCCTCCCTTACCACCACCCATAGGAAGTGTTGTGAGTGCATTCTTGAAT
>CAMOVB010000211.1:0-5451 GCA_946626925.1 uncultured Prevotellaceae bacterium | reverse complement strand
ACCGTATCTGTAGCGAGTTGGAAACAAAAGGTTGTGCTATCCCATCGTTCCATGCCGATGCATTCATCTTGAAGGCAACATTGATGGCCGAGTGGACATCCGAAAAAGAGTTTGACCGTTCAAGTACCGCCCAAGTAAATGACACGGTAAAGGTTCCAGTAAACAATGCAGAACTAACTGATAGACAACGCAAGATCTATGAGATAATAAAAAGTGGCACGGTAAATGATACGATAAATGATACGATAAATGATACGATAAATGCCAAGGTTTTATCTGAGGCATTGAGCGCAAGTATCATAACCATAAAACGTGACCTTTATCTTCTCCGTGATATGAATCTCATCCAATATGTGGGAAGCAATAAGACGGGACATTGGGAGGTGATAAAAAGGAAGTAATTAACTGTACATTACTCTGAAATAATATATATTCAATATGAATAACGAAAACAACCAAGGCTATGTTTACATTCTTACTAATCCAAGTTTTCGTGAGGATTGGGTAAAGATTGGTAAGAGCTCACGTCCAGTGGATGTGCGCTCTAAGGAGTTGGATAATACTGCCGTACCTTTGCCTTTTGAAATATATGCTACATTAAAAACTGCAAAGTATGATAAGGTTGAAAAACAGATTCACAAGCAGATTGACCGCTTGACGGATTTGCGCATTCGCCAGAATCGAGAGTTCTTTAATATTGCCCCCTCTGTAGCTCTCGATATTATGCGCGATATTGCAGACTTGCTTGAAGATGCAGAACTTGCTGTATATGTGGATGGAAAACCTGTTGTAAGTAGCAGCAAGGATGAGGACAAGAAGATAAATGCTGCCAACGAGGATAAAAAACGTAAGAAGATTAAACCTGCGTTCAAGTTTCACATGGTAGGACTTAATGTTGGTGACACAATCATTTTTGATGCTGTTCACCTTCCTGTCAAGATTGCTTCTGACGATAAGATTGAATATGAAGGTCGCTTATGGTCGCTCTCAGCTTTCACTGCCGAATTTTTGCCTGAAGAAATGCAGAATACTTCTGGCGCATACCAAGGTCCTAAGTATTTTAGCTATGGGGGTAAAACCATGTGGCAGATGAGATTGGAGAAAGAGGTGTAAGAGTAATTATATTTTACTAATATGACTGATATAAAACAAGATATAAACAATATTCCTCTTTCTGGCTTTCACAGCAGCGAATGGCAGAGTTGTTTGGAGTGACAGTACCCACAATAAACTACCACCTCGACCAAATAGAACAAAGTGGTGAAATACATTTGTCCGATACTATTAGAAAAATTCGAATACCTTCGGACAAATGGTCTGGTGAGGTGATGATGTATAACCTTGATGTGGTCATTGCCGTGGGTTATCGCGTGAATAGCTACGAGGCTACTCAGTTCCGTATTTGGGCAACACAAGTCTTGAAGGAATACCTTACCACTATCACAATATCGCAAAGGGAATAGACTATACCCCAATATATCTTGAGCATTTCTTCCGTAATCTGTTGTTTGATGAGCAATGGGATTTGCGTAACCGCTATCTGCATATTCATCCAACGGAGGAGTGGAGCGTTCAGCCAAATCTCACAGAGCCCACAACAAACCGACAAGTACCCGACAAGTACCCGACAAGTAGCCGACAAGTAGCCGACAAGTTACACACCAATAATCCGAATATAATACGACTCATACAGGTTGTTGGTGAAGACGAGGTGTCTGTAAAAGAATTGGTAGGTCTGGTAGGGCTAAAAGATCGTGAGAATTTCTTGCAGAACTATCTCAATCCGGCAATTGAAGAAGGATACATTTGTCTTCTCTATCCTAATTCCCCTCGCCATCCACGCCAGAAGTATCTGCTTACGGTGAAAGGAATGGAACTATATAATGAATTAACAAAATAGGAGTAAGTCTATGTCACACTTTTACGAACATACGTTGGAGATGGCCATCATGGAGATGTTTGAGCAAAAAACGGCAAGCAGACGGACATAAAAAACGTGTGGTGAATTTGCGTATGAAAAATACATTATGTATATTTGCAGAATCAAAGTTGATGGCATTCTGCTGATATACAGAATGGAGGATCAAAAGAAAAGGAATATTTGCATCAAAACTTTACAAAATATCATAACTGAATATATATAATGAAAAATAATCGCATTTGGCTAGCCTTCGCGAATGAAGAGAAATGCAATCATCGCAAAGCGTTAGCAGAACAGAAATTCATAAGTTGGACAACAAATATTAAGTCAAAATTCGCGGTAAATGATATCGTGTACTTGTTTATGAATGATGATAGGGCTGTCCGATTCAAATTAAGAGTAACTAAGGTTAACGTGCCAAGAGAGGATAGCAACTATTGGAATGTGGATGCACCCAAAGACACTACATATCGTTTGGAACTTGTTGGAAAGGAATATGATGGCGATTTGCTGAATGAGGATGTTCTCGAATGCTTTGGTTTCAATGGAGGTGGCTCTATTCTTAATCCTAGTTATAGTAACACGCAGTTAATTGGATATATTAATGACGTGTTTGAAGTTGCATCAAAAAACGTATTCTTACCTTATCGCTATATTGTAGTTGATTTGGAGTCTGGCTCTTATTGGAAAAACAATACAGGACACGAGGTGTTCAATTTGGAGCCTAATGATGTAGATGGTCGTTTTTATGGTTATCTTCCTCCATATGACAATCCAAATATTGAACGACTTGGAGCTTCTGCAACAGATGATTATGTTGATGGGGTTATGGTGGTATATGTTAAGAAACTCCCAAATTCCAATAATAGACAATTAGTAGCTTTCACGGACAATGCTAAGGTGTATGCAAAAAGACAATCAGGGGCAAGTTTGAATCGTTTTATTGTGGATGATGGGAAACGTGTTGAATGTACTTATACAATAGAATCTGATTATATTTATGATTTGCGAGCAGAAACTAATCCATTTGTCTTTGATGTAAGTGGTGACGATTTGCTAATGTTTAGAAGGCAACGATTCTATACAGGTAGGCGTCCGAAACAAGAAATAAAAATGTTGTTGTGGCTTAAAGATTATCTTCAAAGGAAAGTAAAGGTCGAAGAAGATAATGATTTGGATTTTCAGAGAAAAATTCAAGAGGTAGAGTGTGGTGCACCTTTGTCTGAAACTTCCAAACAACAGCCAACTTATAACAACGGCACATCTGGAAAAACTGTTGCAAAGAAAGCATATATTGCAAAACAAGCTCTTAGGGAGGCAAACTACAAATGTATGTTTGATGACACTCATGAAACATTCCTAACAAATAAAGGTGTGCCTTATATGGAAGGACATCATTTGATTCCATGCACATCTTCAAATGCGGAATATTATTGGTCGAAAATTAAAAGAAATATTGACTGTGTTGAAAATATAGTATGTTTGTGTCCTACATGTCATAGACGCATTCATTTCGGTAGTAAAGAAGAAAAGAGTGCGATTATTGAATCTTTGTATGAAAAGCGTATTGTTTTGTTGAAATCTGCTGGTTTCGATATTTCTATTGATGACTTATTTGCTTTGTATAATAAGGGTTAACATGGTATGTGTATTTGACAAGTGAGGATGTGCATGTTCGGCACATCCTCACTTTCTTTACCTCTCTGCGCTTTTTAGAAGCTGTTGTCGTCGTTGCCTCCGTTACCACCGTTGTTTGTGTTGTCGGATGGCTTTGGGTCGCTGGTGGTACCGTTCTTTACACTGCTTGCCTTCTTCACGCTTGCATCAAGGTTGAGGTTGGCATTGCTGAGAGTACCTGTTGCACGGGCACGAAGCTTTACTCCTGCAATGTTGTTGGCTGCTGTGAAGTCCTCCTGCGTTGCTGCTCCTGCCTTGTTGCGGAGACCTACGGAGAAGATGGCAAGGTTGTCAATCTTTACGTTCTTGCCTGCAAGCAACTGCTCCTTGATACACTTGACCATGGCTGTCATGATGCCTACACACATTGCCTCGGAAAAGCCTGAGTTGTGCTCCTCCATGTGCTTGGCAAGGTCATGAAGGTTCACTGTCTCCTCCACTACCGGGTAAGCATACCACTTACCGAATGCTGAACTCTTGGAGTTCTTGTTCTGCTTCAATACGTACTTTATCATAATCGTACTGTCCCCTGTTAACCTCCTTCATGGAGGAACGCCGTATCAGGACCTTGGGCGTTTGGTTAATTCATAATTAATAATTCAAAATTCAGAATTTAGCTTGTCGGAGTAAAGGAACATTACCATGTCAGGACAAATCGACGAACAGAGTATCGTCTTTTTACTCCTTTTTACTTCTTCTAACTCCTCTTTAACTACTAAAAGTTAAGCCGCTCAGCCCTGAACTTTTCACATTACAAAGTTACTCCATCCCCGTTTGCCGTTCGTACGTTAGCGTACGTTGCACTACGATGCATTATCTTTTCGTACGAATATATCATGGTTCGCCCAGATGTTCCACTATTTCAGCCACCTGACGAGGTGAGAAGAACTTGTCCGTCTTCCTGTATCCCATGTCGGTGAGCTTATCCCTGAGCGGAGTACATCTGTTTATCCATGCCATGAGATGATTGACTGCTGAGTGCGAAGTGCTTGCCGTAGGGAAGTAGAGTAGGGCAAGCTCACCCTTGCCGTATGCTCTTATGTTAAAGTCGTACATATTTAACTATGTTTATTTTAAGTTTCGTGTGTATTTAACTTGCTCATCCTTTACTACATGAGAAGTAAATCTGAAACTTGAGTTATATGAAAAAACTAACGTAAAGTGCATATTAACCTGCCATAACTATCATATTTACACCTTGTAAACATGCTGCTTACGATTAACATACATCATTGTTGCAACTGCATTTTACATAGACGCCATGCTTAATCCTGCTGAGCAGCTGGTATTTGGTGACAAGAAAACCGATATAGCGCCTTCCTGTTCTTTCTGAAACGTTCATATTGATTGCCACCTCCTCAGCCTCGGCAAGCTTGAATTCGCGGTTGTCTGGCAGTGCAGAGTAGAAAGCCTTCAGCTCATCCGTTGGCTTCTCCGCATGCTTGGCAAACGGGTCAGTGTTCTTTTCACCTAGTACGGAATATACGCGTGCAGTATGATTGACAAGGCAGTTGATTATAGTCATTGCCGTACGGAAGTCGGTATCTTTGCAGATGAGTGCATGCTCATCATCATCAAAGATACTGTCGGTCTCATCCCAGTCTGAAAGACGACGCAGTACTGTCAGTATCATCGCAATGCGGAAGCACTCAAGTGCAATACGGAAGATGAATCCGTTGATGCCATCGCCAAGCATGGAGAACTGCTCCTTCAGTATAGCATCGAACGTACTGATGAATTCTTTACGCTGTACATCGCTCAGCACAAACTGAAGTGAATGTGCTTGACGGCTCTGCAAGGCGTGGTACAGGGGCATGAGACGGTAGCCCAGTCGTCGGTAAGTATCCTCTATC
>CAMOVB010000210.1:0-5478 GCA_946626925.1 uncultured Prevotellaceae bacterium | reverse complement strand
TCGGACTATCCGAAAATGATTTTGACTAATGACTAAAATGACTAAATGACTATTTCCGTTTTGTGGAACTAATGAACAGAAGTCAAAAAACAAAAACACTCAAAAAACTAAAAACATGAGGAGCGATGAGGACTCATTGAGGAGGAAGAGAAAATTCTAAATTCATAATTCATAATTCAAAATGTTGTTTCAGTATGTGTTTTGATTCTCTGGTCTCTGTGCTCTCTGTGTTGAAATCCTCTTCCGCAAGAACTAAAAAACCAAAAAACTTACAAACTTAAAAACTTACACAACTTAAAAACTCACAAACTGTTATTTTTCGTGAAGAAATCTCGTACAATACAAAAATTTTTCTTATATTTGCATAGCAAAAGAAATTAAGTTCAGATTCAAAACTATTTATGCTTACAGAAGGATTAAGTCACACAAGCACACTCACGGTCACTCCGGATAAGACCGCACTTGCAGTGGGAAGTGGAGACATGGAAGTGCTGGCAACACCAATGATGATGGCTCTCATGGAAAATGCCGCAATGCTCGCAGTTGTCGAAGAACTGCCAGAAGGCTGCACAACAGTAGGAGGTCACATTGAATCGTCACACGTCAAGCCATCCAAGGTAGGAGCCGAAGTATCTGCCACAGCAACACTCACAAAGGTCGAAGGCAAGAAACTCACATTCCATATCGTTGCAAAGATGAACGATAACATCATCGGCGAAGGCACTCACCTGCGATTCGTAGTGAACAAAGAGAAATTTCTCGCCTCACTCTAAAGGGAAAATAAATAAAACTTGACCTTCCGAGGTCGAATAATTAATAACTATACTACACAATATGAACCTATCAAGATTTACAATGGCATCGGCAATGGCAATGCTCCTCGCTTGTCCAGCCAGTGCACAGAAGAACAACAAGACACAAGAGGCTCCAAAGGATCCAAACGAGATGGTGGCTTACCTCTTCACTTACTTCAACAGTAACGATCCTAAGGATGAGCAGATTTGCTACGCCATCAGCGAGGACGGCTACAACTTCACTCCTCTCAATGGCGGCAATCCAGTTATCTCAAGTGATACAATCGCTTTCACACAATGTGTGCGTGATCCACATATCCTCCGTTGCGAGGACGGCAAGACATTCTACATGGTCGTAACAGACATGAAGTCAAGCCTTGGATGGGCAAGCAACCGTGGCATGGTTCTCCTCAAGAGTACTGACCTCATCAACTGGAAGCACAGCGTAATCAACTTCCCTACCCGCTACCCGGACAAGTGGAAGAACGTGACACGCGTATGGGCGCCAGAGACAATATACGACCACAAGGCAGGCAAGTACATGGTGTTCTACTCACTTCTCACAGCCGACGGTGGATACGACAAGATTTACTACCAGTATGCAAACAAGGACTTCACAGACCTCGAGGGCGAGCCAAAGTATCTCTTTGACGCTGGAAGCGCAACTATTGACGGCGACATCGTGTTCAACGATGCAGACAAGCTCTACCATCTCTTCTACAAGCAGGAAGGCGGACGAGGCATCTATCAGGCAACGGCTTCAAACCTTACTGACAAGTGGACAAAGCTTGACGGTAACGTGGAGCAGACAAAGGAAGCCGTTGAGGGTGTAGGCGTGTGCAAGACAATAGACGGCAAGTCATGGATTGTGATGTACGACTGCTACGCAAACGGTCACTACCAGTTCTGCAAGTCAAGCGACCTCAAGAAGTTCGAGTTCGTACAGAACACAGCCACAAAGGGCAAGTTCACACCACGTCACGGAACAATCATCCCTATCACACGTGCTGAGAAGGAGCGTCTCCTCTCCGTTTACGGTGAGAAGGGTAACCCAATCCTTCCTGACTTCCACGCTGACCCAGAGGTGATGTACTCAAACAAGACAAAGAAGTACTACATCTACAGCACAACGGACGGTGTTCCTGGATGGGGCGGCTACAAGTTCAGCGTATTCTCTTCTTCCGACCTCAAGACATGGAAGGACGAAGGCGTGATGCTCGATGTGAGATCAGAACAGGTCAAGTGGGCAACAGGCAACGCATGGGCACCATGTATCATCGAGCGTAAGGTTAAGGGCGAATACAAGTACTACTTCTACTTCTCTGCACACAATCCAAAGACAAACCGCAAGGAAATCGGTGTTGCAGTATCAGACAACCCAACAGGACCTTTCGTGGCATCAGAGACAAGCATAGTCACAGATGCTGACCGTCCAGGCAAGAGAGGCGGACAGGCAATCGATGTTGACGTGTTCCAGGACCCTAAGAGCGGCAAGTTCTACCTCTACTGGGGTAACGGATTCATGGCAGGAGCAGAACTCAACGACGACATGATGTCAATCAAGAAGGAAACAGCTACAGAAATGACTCCAGAGGGCGGAAACCTTCAGACATGGGCATTCCGCGAGGGAGCATACGTAATCTACCGCAAGGGAACATACTACTTCATGTGGTCAGTGGACGACACAGGCAGCGCAAACTACCACGTTTGCTACGGAACATCAAAGTCACCACTCGGCCCTATCTCAATTGATAAGGACAACTACAACGTAATCAAGCAGGACGCTTCACAGAAGATTTACGGTACTGCGCACAACTCAGTTCTCCAGATTCCTGGCAAGGATGAGTGGTACATTGTTTACCACCGCATCAACAAGGACTTCATGCGCGACCGCCGCTTCGGTGGCCCTGGCGTTCACCGCGAGGTATGTATTGACAAGATGACATTCGACAAGAAAGGCAACATCATTCCTGTCAAGCCAACCGTAACAGGTCCTGCACCACTCAAGGTAAAGTAAACACAGAACTTTAGCTTGTAGTAAAAAGAGAAGTTAAAAAGAAGATATATAGGAAGTTAAAAAGACGAATGCCTATCGCATAGTGTTTTCAAAAACAATTCGCAAAGTATCGTCTTTTTAACTCCTTTTTAACTACACTATAACTACTCTATTCAAGTTTAGCTTGTAGTTAAATAGTAGTTAAAATGAAGTTATATAGGAAGTTAAAAAGACGTTTGATTGTTTGCGGATTATCTTGTAAAACCACTTTGCGATGGACATTCGTCTTTTTTACTCCACTTTAACTACTCTTTAACTCCTTTTTTACTCCTTACAAGTAAAGCGTTAGCTTAAATACAAGATAACCAATAATATTAATAGTAAAGTCGTGAATTACGGATTCATCAAAGTTGCTTCTGCCATTCCTTCGCTGAAGGTAGCAGATTGTGATTACAACGAAAAAGAGATTGAAAGTCTCATTGTACAAGCTGAGGGCAAAGGTGTGGAAATAATCGTTTTCCCAGAGTTAAGCATAACATCATACACCTGCCAGGACCTCTTCAGCCAGCAATTGTTGTTGGACAATGCTGAGGCAGCGTTGTTCCGTCTTCTTGACGTGACTCGTTCACTTCAGATTATCTCCATCATAGGAATGCCTGTTCAGGTGAAGTCGTCGCTCTACAACTGCGCCGTGGTTATTCAGGGTGGAAAGATTCTGGGCTTAGTGCCAAAGACCTACCTCCCTAACTACAAGGAGTTCTACGAGCAGAGATGGTTTGCATCAGCAAGCACCATACCTAACTGCAACGTGAGCCTCTGCGCACAGTCAGTACCTATGGGCAAGAACATGCTGTTCAAGACAAGCAAGGTAACCTTCGGTATAGAGCTTTGTGAAGACCTCTGGGCACCAATACCACCAAGCAGCAGCCTCGCACTTCGCGGAGCAGAGGTCATCTTCAACCTCTCTGCCACAAACGAACTTATCGCCAAGAACCAGTACCTCCGCTCGCTCATCAGCCAGCAATCTGCGCGTTGCATCTCAGGATACGTATATTCATCATGCGGATTCGGCGAATCGACTCAGGATGTCGTGTTTGCAGGAAACGCACTCATCTACGAAAACGGCTCACTCATAGGCAGCAGCGAACGCTTCTCCCTTGACGACCAGATGATAATCTCCGACATCGACGTGGAGCACCTTCGCACGGAGCGAATGATTAACACCACGTTCAGCGAAAACATACGTCTTACGGACATTTCCGATACGATGGAGATTCACACACAGCCTTGCAACCCAAGATATGATTTCGAACTTACACGCTGGATTGACCCACACCCATTCGTACCTTCTGGCAAGACTCTCGACGAGCGTTGCGAGGAGATATTCGCCATTCAGGTGGAAGGCCTCGCAAAGCGTATTGTTCATACAGGTGCCAAGAGCGTAGTGCTCGGTATCTCTGGAGGACTTGACTCTACTCTCGCCCTCCTTGTGTGCGTCAAGACAATGGACAAGCTCAAGCGCAACCGTACCGACATCATCGGAATCACGATGCCAGGATTCGGAACGACTGGACGCACCTACAACAACTCCGTTTCACTTATGGAGTCACTTGGAGTAACACTTAAGGAAATAAGCATTAAGGATGCTTGTCTTCAGCACTTTAGGGACATCGATCAGAACATCAACATCCACGACGTGACGTACGAGAACGGACAGGCACGCGAGCGCACGCAGATTCTTATGGACGTGGCAAACCAGTTTGACGGTTTCGTAGTAGGAACAGGCGACCTCTCGGAGCTTGCACTCGGATGGGCAACATACAATGCTGACCACATGTCAAACTATGGCGTCAACTGTAGTATTCCTAAGACACTCGTCAAGTACCTTGTGTCATGGGTGGCAAACAGCATCGTTGACGAGGAATCAAGGAACACACTCCTTGACATTGTTGACACACCTATAAGCCCAGAGCTTATCCCTGCTGACGAGAACGGCGAGATAAAGCAGAAGACGGAAGACCTCGTAGGACCTTACGAGCTTCATGACTTCTTCCTTTACAACTGCCTCAGAAATGGTTTCCGACCAGCAAAGATTTATCATCTTGCAAAGAAGGCTTTCATTGAGCAGACATACAAGGATGAGGAGACATCAATGCCTGTAGGTTCATACGATGAAGAGACCATAAAGAAATGGTTGACAACATTCTGCCGTCGTTTCTTCACGCAACAGTTCAAGCGTTCATGTCTCCCTGACGGCCCTAAGGTGGGAAGCGTAAGCCTTAGCCCTCGTGGCGACTGGCGAATGCCATCTGATGCAAGCTATGCTCAGTGGGTGGAAGAATGTGAAGAGCTTTAAGCTATTCAAGTTTCGCAAGTTCAGCTAGCGCTTTACTTGCAAGGAGTTAAAAAAGGGAGTAACTCACAACTCACGGCAAGCCATCTTTGGCTTGCCCCACATCATTCCTGTTTCAATGAACGATTTCAAAAAAAAGCTTGACAAGGCGTATTTAGAAACCTTCAACATAGAGCGTTTCAAGGCTGTTGACCCATGCGGCGTGGTTTATCAACTGATGGAACACACCGACAACCAGCTCGACATTGAGCTTGGAGCACTCCTTGTTGCCATGATTACTTGGGGTTCGCGCAAGGTTATCTACCCTACTGCCCTACGAATGATTCGCGACGAGA
>CAMOVB010000209.1:0-5511 GCA_946626925.1 uncultured Prevotellaceae bacterium | reverse complement strand
TAATTTGTAATTTTGTAATCATTTATAGGCTAAAATTTCGCTAATCGTGCTTACTATTTCCGTTTTTGTTATTATATTTGCAACAGATTAGTATTTATCGGCTTTTTGTTACTCGACTTAATCCTATGAATTAAGACGATAATAGACAAAAGAAGACAAGATATTACCTAATCGGAAACGAAAAAATTAGAAAAATTCGGGACAAGAGGCTAAAAACAAACCAAAATTATAACATATAACTTGCAGTTTTTAGTCCCCAACGGAGCCACGGAGGACACTCTAAGGAGCATTAGCGACCTCCGGTAACTCCACTAAAATCAGCGAGCTAAGTATAAAAACTCTATGCTCTCCGTGGGAGATAAAAAACTGATCCTGAACTGACAGAAAATAACAACAAAAACAAACTATGAAACGAAAAACAATTATTACTCTCCTTTTTGCACTCATAGCCACCACTGGCTGGGGACAGACAAAGGTGAACATCAAGGGTACTGCACCAGCAGATGCAAAGTACGTCCACTTCATCCTTTCAAGCAACATGCTGTCCTTGTTTGACAAGAACAGCAAGCAGGACAGCGTGGAAGTAGTCAACGGAAAATGGCAATACAACAAGGAAATACCAAGTGAGTACATCGGCATGATTGCCGCACCAGACGATCCTTTAACACAAAAAGACCCATTAAGAACGGCTGCCATAATGGTTGACACAACTCCTACCGAAGTCAGTCTGCCTGAGGGTACTATCAAAGGCTCTAAGGCATCAGAAGAACTGAACGGTCTGGTAAAGGAGTTGTTCAGATGTATGACTAAGGGAGAACCAAAGGAGAAAGTGATGATTCCACTTCGAAACACCATCGTACGCAATACTGACTCCATGATTCCTGCATTCTTGATTCAAATGGTTATTCAGAATAGTTCTGCGCTTTCTCATGGTGACTTGCATAGAATACTTCAAAAAGGCACTCCATACGAGAATCATCCATCCATGGACAATGCCAAGAAGGTTTATGAAGAAAACTGCAAGAAGTACGAAAAGTCTCCTATCGGAAGCAAGTTCATCGACCTTGCCATGAACGACAGCACGGGCAAGGAGCACAAACTGAGCGAGTGGTGTGGTAAAGGACGCTATGTACTTATCGACTTCTGGGCAAGCTGGTGTGCACCTTGTATGCAGGAATTGCCAAACGTGAAATACTGTTACGACAAGTACCACTCAAAAGGACTCGACATCATAGGTCTGTCATTTGACAACAGTCGTGACGCATGGGTTCGTTGCCTCAAGACGATGAACATGTCTTGGATACACCTCAGCGACCTTGCAGGCTGGAACAGCATAGCCTCAAAAACATACAACATTCACAGCATACCATGCACCATCCTCCTTGACGGCAACGGCACGATTATTGACATCGACCTCCGTGGCAATATGCTCGAAGCGCGTCTCGAAGAACTTCTTGGCAACAAATAAACAATCTCACCACATAATTTAACAGCGTTTTAACAGTGATTAATCACCATTAAAACGCTGTTAAATACTATAGGATATTCATTTAGCTTTCACTACAAGTGCGGTGTGCTTTTCCAAATACTTTTCCTCTATATAGAAAAGTCCGTGAGTAGGGTTATTTGTCCCCCAAGAATTCTTGGCAACGAAATAACGTGTGCCATGCTTGTCATGCCCCATTCCGAAGATAGCCACAGCATGATTGTCATTAGGGCCACCTTCCCACATCACAGCATTACCACACTTCAGGGAATGTGCCACACGCTCCACCAGTTTGTCACCTTTTATATTCAGAGCCTTGCATCCAAGGCTGTTGTCCGTCAACTGTGGGTCAACACGTTTGTTCCAATCAAGATTTTTTTTGCTGGTGAGAGTCTCATACTGCCTATCTCCAATGACATACTGAGCAAATGTGTGAGGCGTGTAGTCCTTGCCACGATAACTGAATGTATCAGGCACAACACCAAACAAGGTATCAAGATATTGCCCAAGACGCGCCATAAGTTCCTCTTCCGTCTTACCCTTCTCCAAGGCAGAATGTGTGAGAGTGACGACATCTTCAGTAAGGGCATAGTAGTCCACAGGCTCGGAAGGATGATACACCTCCTCTGGCAAAGTACCATAGCGATTCACAAGCTCAAGCGTCATAGCTCCCACGCCCCTGAGACTCATGCGCGACGTCTCTTTGCTACGATAGTACTCCCGAACCAGTTCTTCAAGATACCTGCGCCCAATATAGTCAACAGAAAGGTTGAGCGTGTCCTCTCCACTCTCAAGATGCTCTGATTCTAACACAGCAAACATAGAGTACACCCAGCACAGTTCACTACGTCCCTGATTCTTCACAGGCGTCATCCTCAGTTGAACGTCATATTTGAAGTCTTCAGGAACATACGAATAGTTCAATTTATCATTCTCGCATCCCAACAGGAGCAGAACCATGCACACATATCTATTTTTTCTTATCCTTCGGAATATATCCATAGCAAAGTAATAGGAATGATAACATCATGGAGTAAATGAACGAACTCATCTCTGGCGAGAACACGTGGCACAAATAGCCATGAAGAGCCTCATTGAGGTCATAGTGTCCAATGACAGGTGCAAGCATTTCACTTGCCACATAGATGAAGAAAGCATGAAGTCCAGCACGACGGAAAAGGTCGAACCACGCCCACTTACCATGATGGTCAGCAATATAAGTAAGCACGATAAGTACGAGAGTGGCAATACCACAAGTGACGAGTACATACGAAGTGCTCCACACACGCTTGTTCATCGGGAGCCATATTGCCACGACAAGACCAACGGCAAGAAGAGTAAAACCGATACCGCTCACACGTTTCATCCTCTCCTTCAGTTCTATCTTATGGCAGATGCTGTAACCGATGTATGCACCAATGGTGACATGGGCAAAGGAAGACAACGTACCCACCAGTCCCTCTGGGTCAACAGGACTCTTGTGATAAAGATGAGCAGGCGACACGAGCCATCTGTCCACGACGCACAATATGTTTGTCTCGTCCTGTGCATAGCCATTGCCAACAAGAAGGATGACAGAATACACGGCAAGAATACCAGCAGCAATACTCATAAGTGCCTTTGGCTTGACGTACAGCAGGAGCATGGAGATGAAGAAATAGCACAAGGCAATCCTCTGCATCACTCCCCACAGACGCAGGTTAGGCAATATATTCCAATTGCCGTCGATAATCATCTCCCACGCATGAAGTCCAACGCCAATGAGGAAGAACACAACCGAACGCTTGGTTATTGACAGAACGACCTCCCTACTCGGAGTGAACTGACACTTTCTCAGAGCAAGGTAAGCAGACACGCCCACCATGAAGAGGAAGAACGGAAAGACGAGGTCACACATAGTAAGTCCATTCCACTTACTATGATTCAGCGTGTGGTACTGTTCATGCCCCACACCATTATTTACTATTATCATCAACGCCACCGTCAATCCACGAAAGATATCGAGCGACTGAAGTCTTTTATATTCCATATAAGGCCCAAAAGCATTATAACAACTATTCTGCAATCCAATTTCTGACAATTATAAAACGCACCTTCTGTGCTGTTTTGGCACGAATTATCACCAATTACCCACGAATTATCACAAAAAATTAATGATAATTCGTGTAAAATATACTGCAAAATAATTTCCGCGTCATTATGCAAGAATTAAAAATTTAGCGTTAAAAGAAGCCACAGAGTAGCTATTCCTAATTATCAATTGTTAATTATCAATTATCAAGCTCTAATTCAGGATGGCTGCCCCGTTACTTCCCTGCGGTCAGTGAGATCGCTTCGCTAAGTTGAGGGGTTAGGGGGCCCAAGATTCTCCTGCACACATCGAGCACATTGCCATCACCCTCGGCAGGGTATGTGTTATGCTGGAGCGTCCAAGGCTCTTCAAGAGCATACCAGTCAATGGTCATGGCAGGATTATCATCCTTCTTCCACGAAGAGTTACCAACAGGGAGGACAGGCAACTTACCGTCTATCTCCTGTTCGAGGATATCGAGGTAATGCACCCAACGTGGATAGTAGAAGTCACGGAGAAGACCGTTCCACTCCTTATGGGCATAATCACGAAGACCACCCGTGTCGGCACAATAACGATTACCCCAAGTGGTTATCTGTACTCGTGCGTTCCATTCATACAAGTCCTTCTCCTCAGGTGTCTTACCAAGAGAGCGTGCCTGTCTGAGCCATCTACCTACGCGGAACTCACTACGGGTGGCAAGCAGACTGTCCTGCTTGAGTATGAGCCCAAGGAACTCCGCCTTATGACGCTTGAAAGCCTTGCGGTCAAAGCTCTTGAAGTCTGCCACCATCTGGTTATACACTATACGTCCACGGTCAGCAATGGCCTGACGACAGATATCGACAAGGTCGTAAGCGAAATTAGAGAGTGAAAAGTGAAAAGTGAAAAGTGAAAAATTACCATTCAGTACTGTTCCATTAGATTTGCTATCATCAAAGAGTAACTTTGATTTTTCACTTTTCACTTTTAACTTTTCACTTTCCTCCACCGCCTCCAGCATGAGCTTTGCCGCCTCCATCGTGCTGTTAGGGTCGTAGTAGTTCATCATCTTACTCCACGAAGATGCTTGGAAACACTCAAGCGAAGGACGTGAACAGAACACACTCTCGCTTGGTCCCTGCTGATTGTTACCATTAGGACAGTTGTATATGCCGTCAGCAAGAATATCCCATGCAGCATACACCTTATCTGCATGTACGCCAAGATTGCCATATCGGGCATTAACATAGCCACGAAGCCACTCCTTCTTGTCTATCCTCTCCTTGCGCCAAGGCAATTCACACATAAGCTCGTACATCACAGGATTGGTCTCACTACCTTCCATGGTAAGTCCCATACCTTTGAGGTGCCTGTTGAAACGCTCCGTCTCACGGGCAGTATAATAGTTGTCGATAAGCTGATCCATCCTGCCGTGCATACCCACATTAGCACCGAAGTTCTCAAGCATGCAGAATGCCCAGTCGTGATTGCCATAACCATTCTCACGATACCATATCGTATTCTTGGCACCATACTGAGGACGACACTCGCTGAAGAGGTCGAGCACAAGGACATCACCATTAGGAAGGGCATCAAGCATCTCAGGACGTGGGTTCTCGCTCCATCCCTGCACCACCCATGTGCTATGCTCATTACCATACGTCTTCATGGTATTGAGAATCTTCTTTCCTGCCTCACCTATGTTCATGTCCTTAGGCAGATTACTTGCCTCATGGAAAGGGTCAATGGAATAATACTCTGCCGTGCCGTATAGCTTCTTTGTCTCCTCATAGAACAGCTTGGCGTATTCGTCAAACTGTTTATCATCTGGCATGATGACACCAGGACGAGTGAAACCGTTCCAGAGTTGGATGGAGGATTGATTAGATTCAACCGCCCCACCCCAACCCTCCCGAGGGAGGGAGTCAGCAGCAGAAAGTGATTTTTCACTTTTCACTTTTAACTTTTCACT
>CAMOVB010000208.1:0-5557 GCA_946626925.1 uncultured Prevotellaceae bacterium | reverse complement strand
AGCCTTTGCAAGCTCAGTCTTACCAACACCAGTCGTTCCGAGGAAGATGAAGCTACCGATAGGACGCTTAGGATCCTGCAAGCCAGCACGACTACGACGTACGGCGTCTGCTACCGCCTGTATTGCCTCATCCTGGCCTATGACACGCTTGTGGAGTTCATCCTCAAGGTTAAGCAACTTGGCACGCTCACTCTGCTGCATCTTGCTGACAGGTATGCCTGTCCAACGACTTACAACATCAGCAATATCATCGCTTGTGACCTCTTCCTTTATCATAGCATCGCCACCCTGAGTAGCGTTAAGCTCCGCCTGTATCTTCTGTATCTCTTCCTCAAGAGCCTTTAGCTTACCATAACGAATCTCAGCCACACGTGCATAGTTACCTTCACGCTCGGCACGGTCAGCCTCATACTTCAGCTGTTCGATCTGCTGTTTGTTCTGCTGAATCTTATTGACGAGGTTACGTTCTGCCTGCCACTTACTATTGTATGACTGCTCTTCCTCCTTGAGGTTGGCAATCTCCTTGTTAAGTTCTGACAACTTCTGCTCGTCACCCTCACGCTTGATGGCCTCACGCTCAATCTCAAGTTGCTTGAGACGACGTGTTATCTCATCAAGCTCCTCTGGGAGAGAGTCACGTTCCATACGGAGTTTGGCAGCAGCTTCATCCATAAGGTCGATGGCCTTATCTGGAAGGAAACGCTCCGTGATGTAACGGTTTGAAAGCTCCACGGCGGCTATGATAGCCTCATCCTTGATACGTACCTTATGATGATTCTCATACCTCTCCTTCAGTCCTCGAAGGATAGAGATGGTAGAGAGCACATCAGGTTCGTTAACCATGACTGTCTGGAATCGGCGTTCGAGAGCCTTATCCTTTTCAAAGTACTTCTGGTACTCGTCAAGCGTTGTAGCACCAATGCTCCTCAACTCACCACGCGCAAGTGCTGGTTTGAGGATATTGGCAGCATCCATCGCACCCTCACTCTTTCCTGCACCCACAAGGGTATGAATCTCATCGATGAAGAGGATGATGTTGCCATCACTCTTGGTCACTTCGTTGATGACGCTCTTGAGTCGTTCCTCAAACTCACCCTTGTACTTAGCACCTGCCACGAGAGCACCCATATCAAGTGAATAGAGCTGCTTGTCCTTCAGGTTGTCAGGAACGTCACCACGGAGGATACGGTGTGCAAGACCTTCCACTATGGCTGTCTTACCCGTACCAGGTTCACCTATAAGTATAGGGTTGTTCTTGGTACGACGAGAGAGAATCTGAAGAATGCGTCGAATCTCATCATCACGTCCGATGACAGGGTCGAGCTTTCCGGAACGTGCCTGTTCAATAAGGTTGGTAGCATACTTCTCAAGTGCCTGATACGTATCCTCACTTGACTGACTGTTCACCTTCTGACCATTACGCAGTTCCTGTATAGCCATACGAAGAGCTTTCTCTGTAAAGCCCATATCCTTCATCATCTTGCTCACATTAGAATCAACAAGCAAGAGTGCGAGAATCATTGGTTCAAGACTGACGAACTCGTCGCCCATATCCTTGGAGAGGCTCACAGCCTTCTGCATCACCTCATTAGTTACACGGTCGAGGTAAGGTTCACCGCCACTGACCTTTGGTCGTGACATTGCCTCACTCATCACCAGATTCTGGAATGTCTGAGCATTGACACCCATCTTCTGGAAGATAAAGTTGGTTACATTTTCACCAACTTTCATGATACCGCCCATAAGATGTACAGGCTCTATCATCTGTTGCCCATTCTGCTGTACAAGGTTCACAGCCTCCTGCACAGCTTCTTGTGCCTTAATTGTAAAGTTGTTGAAGTTCATAAGTAATCTCCTTTCTTTTCATTTTTAATCATTTTCTAAAAACTCCAACATCAAAGGTAATGCCACATATACAACTTGTGCCAAAACGGCATAACATCAGACATTACATGCTGATATTCACGCCATTTTGGCACAAGAAAGTGACAAGATTACAGAAAACACCTTGCCGCTCAGAACAAAAACAAAAGCACGTTGGATTATGACACAACTAAAGGCTTTGCCAATCGGCATACAAGAATCCGAAAAGGTACGTAGGGGGGATTATCTATACATAGATAAGACTGAACTTATCTACAATATGATTAAGGGAGGAACATACTATTTTCTCTCCCGACCTCGTCTTTTTGACAAGTCTCTGTTGATGTCAACAATCCACGCCATCTTTGCAGCAAGACGTAACAATGACCACATATTACTTACGATGCAAAATCTCATCATTTATACGAAATACAACCAAAGAATACGTCCTTAGAATGAACCTGAGATAATCTCCAATGCCTTATTGAAAAGCACTTCACGTGAATCGCCGTAAGGATACAGATGGAGATATTCACGTTCACGAATCTCGTATGTAGGAGTGATGCCCGAAGCATAGTCGTAGTTGTCGTTGGCATCAGAAACGTACGCAACAGCAGGATAAAGGAATATCATGTATTCGTCAGAACGAATAACACCATTAAGCACATTCTGACCAGCAGTCTTCTCGCCAATAAGTATGACATTTTCCGCTCCCATGACCGCCTGAAGTGAATGAATGAGCCATTCTGCTGCACCTCTTGTGTAGCCAGATGTAAGAATAAACACGCGGCTAAGTTCAAGACTCGTCACGTCAGACAAGAAACGGTACTCCCGATTCTGCGCTGTCTTGTTCTTATTCCAAATGGTCTTTGCAAACACGCCATTACGTAGTTCACTCTTCACGATGGATGATGCCACTACCTGTGCATTCTCCATAGTACCCTGATTACAGAGGCGAAGGTCAAGTACAAGTTCCTTTACCCCTGCCTCCTTCATTTGTTTAGCAAACTGAGATAGAGGGAATACATCAGAGAAAGGAAGATTGGTATCCAACATATTAGTAAGACAATAGTAGCCAACAACAGCATCACCTCCGTTATAATATGTAAGACTGTTAGGCACCGCATCATACACAACCGTGCTTGAAGCAGGGAGTACATAATCAACCGTATCCTTCCAATAATATGTATTGTCTTCGGTGTCGGCATCAAGATGGCACACCTTCAAATTAAGTCCAATGCCCTTCTTGAGCTTGGTTATATTAGAAGAGGAGAACTTATAGCCATTGAAGGACATGATAAAGTCGCCACGCTGTAAGCCTGCTCTCTCGGCAGCAGAGCCTTTATATACCGTAAGAATACGTACATACTGCTTGGTTGTCTGTCCGGTAGGGTCAGTAACGAGCATGTAATCCATTCCGTATGACTCATTATGATTGAAGTAGCCACGTTCAAAAGGGTCGGACACGATGGTATCAACCGTAAGATACGACCACTTGTCCTCCTTAACCTTGGATGTAAGGTTCTTGAGGAACGTTGAAGGGTCACCGAAGAACTTGCGTTCGTCCGGTGTCTGGAGAGTGTCTGCCCAGAGGTAATTTTCCTTCATCACCTCAAACACCCAGTTGTTGTGCTGAGTGAGAGCCAAATACTCATGCGTCCTATCCTCTCCGCTACAAGCACAAAGAAGAAGAATGGTTGCACTCAATATCTTAATTTTATCTATAATCTTCATATATTTGCGTTATATTTCGGATAAAATCCAAATTTCTTGCAAAGATAATAAAAAACTTAGTATATTTGCACCATAACACATATATTAAATTATCAACAATTAAAAACACAAATTATGAGGAAGATTTTCGTTGCTATTGCTGCCATTGCAGCAATCACATTCTCGTCTTGTGGCAACTCCACTAACGAGGCAACAGATCAGGACACTACTGAAGTTGAAGAACAGACAGACGAGCTTGCTGCTCTTGAGGAAGCAGTAGCATCAGGCGATGAAGATGCTGTAAAGGAAGAGCTTACTAAGCTTCATGAACTTGCTGCCAACCTTGACTCTACTGAGGTAAAGAAGTTTGCATACAAGCTTCAGGAGTTTGCAGCTAACCATAAGGAAGATCTCGACAAACTTGCAACTGGAGAGTTCACAGTAGCCGACATCATCAACGGAATCCAGTCAGCTCCTGCTACAGCAAGCGCACTCGGAAACGAGGCTAAGGATGCTGCAACATCAGATGCCAACACCGTAAACAAACAGGTAAAGGCAGCTGCAGAAGAGACCAAGGCAAAGATTAAGGAAGATGCCAAGGCTAAGGCTAATGAAGCAGCCGAAGCTGCAACACAGAAAGCTAACGAGGAAGCAACAAAAGCTATCAATAGCGCAGCAGAAGCTCTCAAGAAAAAGTTGAAGTAAACAAAAAGACAAAAAAACTCCAGAGGATTCACATTCCCCTGGAGTTTTTTCTTTAATACTTACTCAGCCATGGTTTTAGTTCATTGGCAATAACTTCATCATAGCCATAAGCATCTTCGTAATACTCGACGACGTTGGTTTCTGGATTCGGATAAGCCGTGAAATAGACGATGCGGAGAGGAATACGTGGGCTGACGTCCTGATAGTTCATGAGCATGATGGGATGCGGTTCATCCCCATGTTCCTCTACCCACTTCTTGCCCCAGTCGGATTCGGGTTCCATGTCTATGGAAATGCGGAGGCGGTCGAGACGTCGCTCACTTATGTCATGAAGCATGAAGAGTGCCATTTCGTATGGCTTCTCTATACGTATGCAACCATGGGAGATGGAACGATGGACGTAGTTGAATGCACGATGGTTGTTGGTATCGTGAAGATAGATACCATAGTTGTTGGCAAAGCGAAAGATGATACGGCCGAGCGAGTTGTCCTTGCCACGATGCTGGGCAATACGCACGATGCCGTCCTCCATCTCCTCCCTCGTAACGGTAGAAGGCTTGAGCGTGTCGCCCGTACTACGACTGATGACAAAGTAGTCATTACGTGCAAAGTAAGCGGAATCGCCAGCATGGGAGAGAAAGTCGGACTTAACGATGTTCTGAGGTACTATCCACTCAGGATTGACCTGCATGTAGCTTATCACGCTGCTCAGCATTGGCGACTTATGTTCCTTCCCGCCATAGCAGATACGCATCGAGAGAATAGAGTCGGGACATATTGCCCAAAGTTGCTGAGACGGGAGGTTTACTAGGATATGCCTACCCAAGGTATCGGTATCTGGAACGATTCTGTTGCCAAGGGAGTCTAGACGTGGAACGATTCGCCAACGAAGGCGTTCCATATTTAATGTCAATGCAAGGCGCACACTATCAGGGACGTTCTGCATCTCCTTACGAAGAGCACGATAAGCCTTATCTACTGGGACGGCATCATGAAGGGTCTTCACACGTTTTTCGGATGCCATTACTTTCATTAAGGAGTCGAGGTCTGGTGTCTCTACCACATGGTCATATAGACGACGGAAAACTTTATCATCAGTATCGGGTACATACTCCATACGATTGAAAAGGATGTCTGGACGCATAAAACCATAACGGAATCCCGTGATGAAACGCATATATGCTCTTGACAGGTTGAAGTCAAGACGAGGAAGGACATCATTGATGTCAAGTCCGAGAGTGTCGAACTCAAGCGAACGGACAATGTTCATATCCTC
>CAMOVB010000207.1:0-5577 GCA_946626925.1 uncultured Prevotellaceae bacterium | reverse complement strand
TCCTTTTTAACTCCTTGCAAGTAAAGCGTCAGCTGAACTTGCGAAACTTGAATAACTAATATTTCAGCCCTGTGGCGAGCATATACACATCTCACCACAGGGCTGTATTTTATTATCTTCTAAACTTCACGATACAATCAATGCACACAGGCTTACCCATAAGTGGCTCTATGAACACATTTGCAGGATGCATATCCTCAAGATGAAGACGCTCCGATATGTAATTCACACCATTTCCATCGCCATTATCATGGAACCCATTTGCAGAAACCATTTCGTCAATCTCCGCCTTGGTCGCAAGTCTCAGGCATTCAATATATGGCTGCGTCAATATTATACGGAACAGACCGTCATGGTCACGAGTAAAACCAATTACTCGCATAATGGTTTCAGGGAACAAAGAGTTATGTAAGGCTATGGACTCAAGCGCACGCCCTAAAGTTGCATATATCGACGCTCTGAGTTTGACAACATGTGTATCCCCACTTCTTGCATATACTTTTGCTTCTGCGCCTTTTGCAAGCATTGGCCCATAATTAGAATTCAACCATTCTTCAGCTTGAGGAATCCACACACCTTTAGTCTCAGCCCATCGCTGAAGGGCTGCCTCTTGTGCCTCATCTATTTCCCAATTACTTGGGCTTGACGTTTCGCTTCCATTAGCATCTGAACCTGAGCAGATGCTTTCTCGCGCTGTATCACATACGAGGAGCGCCCCAATGAGGAACGGACCACCCGAGCAGACTCCTGCATGCTCTGATTGATTAAATTGAGGAAAGTCTCTTGTACCATTGTATATTTCGTTTATTTGATTGTCAATATCTCCATAGTTCATATAGAAGAATCTTTTGTATATGATGCAAAGATGACACTTTTTTCTGATTTAACCAAGAAACTACTCACATTTCAGCCCTGTGGCGAATATATACACATCTCACCACAGGGCTGTATTGTATATTATTGACATCCCACTCTTCTGATTTAAACTTATTTCTGGAGCAAAGATACATTTGTTTAACTTCCGTGTCTATTGTATGAGACGAGCAAACTTACCATACAGTATTTACCAAGATATAATTGCAGATTTACTCATTCTCCTTGACAAATATATGATTTTGTAGGCAGTGGTTGCAAGGCATATGTAGTGACATTTGCTGAATGTGTACGCTGCATATTTCCAAAAAGATTGGTATAAGTCTTTAAGTAAATGCTCTGGATATCCGTTTCCTCTTCCACCATCTACGAAAAGTGGTTCATAGGTATTCATGGATTCCTCACGCCTGCGCTTCATTAGTGCCTTGCGCATTGATTCAATATCCGCACCATCCATTCCGGAAACTATTTGTGTCAGAAGCATCAATTGCTCCATATATAGTAAAAGCCCGTGTGTTTCGTCAAGGACAGATGACATTTCAGGTATAAAATAATTGACAGCCTTTTTCTCTACATGCCTACGGACATATTCCTCCAATACTTTCTGTCTCATTGGCATACTTAAGGCTATAAGTATTGCCAATTCTGATATACTGTTAGGACAGCATTTCTTTGCAGCATCTTTGAATCTTGAGTTAGACATATATGATACTCCATCTACCTCTCCATTCCATATTGCCCTATATGTGTCCTCGTCATCAAGAGGAATACTGTCTTTATCCATCATGCCAAAGGGACTACATAGCAAGCTTTTTAGAAGACTTAAGTCCTTATCTAACACAATCCTTTGTTCAACGACTCCCTTACCAATAAGGTCACGACCATGTTCAACGACATACCTCTCAATAGTGTTGGTTTTCTCGTTTAGTCTTTCTTCAACAGGAATATAGAAGTCAACATCCATATCCGCTATAATCAACCCATGAATAAGTATGTGTTCTGGGATTTCTGTATTATTCTTTGTCGTTTGTTTAGGCCAAATTTGACGCGCTATTCTTTTTCCATATCTCTGAATAACCAGAATCTTAAATTTTTCATGGCTGTCAGAATCTATGTGAATATCTATAGTAGGCACATGATTCGTTTTCCCATTGACAAACTTTTCAAAAGGAAGATTGTATTCAATAGGGTCAATAGCAGTTATGCCTAAAAGGTAATTGACTACAGAACAACATTCGTTACCATTTCCAGATCCAAACAATGGAGAGTCTAATGTTTCCTTTCCATAGCTTATGATATCCCAAATAAAAAGAATATAACCCGCCAAATGCTTCTGCTTCAGTAGGAGCAATTCTTCTTCTATTCTTTTACCTATAGTTCCGTTTTGACTTTCGGCATACTTTCTTTTTGCCGCCTCATACATCACGAATGACAGGTATTCGTCCTCATTACCAAACTGCTCTGGTATATGAACAGATGGAAATGTCTCAAAATACTCATAAGGCCTACCACCTGTGCTTTCTCCATAAAAAGGATTTAATCCCTGAAACATCAGTTCATCAACATTTATTCTTTCTATCATATCAAAATATAATTAAGTTGCTGCAAAGGTATCTTGAAGGTGTGCAAAAATTCTGCGTACCAAATCATAAAAACGAACAAACACAAGTTTTTTCTGTAATAATTCATATTTTTCATGGGGTATGCGGTGTTTTTGCATACCAGTACAATATCTTTGCCGATGTAAACAAAAAACGAAGAGTTATGATCAGCAATACATATAAAAAATATCTATGGCTGTTGAATACATTACTTCGGTATAAGAAGCTAACCTTTGCCGAGATACGGGACAAATGGATGTCTTCGTCGTTGAATGACGGCACAGAGTTGTCACTTAGGACATTCCATGACCATCGTAAGGCTGTCCAGCAACTTTTCGATGTGGAAGTCATGTGTGACAAAGCAAATGGATATAAGTATTACATAGAGGGGCATGATTCATTAGAACAGGATTATGCACGTAAGTGGCTGATAAACTCGTTCAATGTAAGCAATATGGTGAGTGAAGGAAAGTCTCTCAAAAATCGTATTATACTTGAAGACATTCCGCAAGGAACAGAATTCCTTCAGCTTGTTATTGAGGCGATGAAAGAAGAACGTGAGCTTGAAGTTGACTACCATCCTTTCATGGGTAAATGTGGAGTACTACATATCCAGCCTTATACTCTAAAGATGTATAACAGAAGATGGTATATTCTCGGATACATGAAAGAAGAAAATGGCATCAGACATCTGGCACTTGACAGAATTGAGGAACTGAATATTACCAAACAGACATTCAAGATTCCACATGACTTCAATGCCGAGTCTTATTACAATGACTCTGTCGGAATATTTGTAAACGAGAATCTCAAGCCAAAGAAAGTAAAAATCCGTGCTTTCAAGCCCTACGATTCATACATCAAGTCACTTCCTTTGCATCATTCTCAGGTCGAAATCAAAGACGATAATAAGGATTATGCGGATTTCAAACTTGATGTTTGCCTCACTCCAGACCTCACGAGCCAGTTGCTCGCCATGGGAGATAAGGTTGAGGTGTTAGAGCCTGATGAATTGAGAGAGGAGATGAAGAAAATATTAAAAGAATGTTTAACTTTATATAAATAAAGATATGGAAAAAAATCAAGAACCAACAGACATGCAAACCGCATTGGATTGTGCAATTAGAGAATCAGAAGGAAAGAAAGGTGGTTATATTATGAAAAAAAGTGGTATTACCTACTGTAATTATATGAAGATTGAAGAGTGGAACAAGTATCTAGAAAATATGAGCCAAACTCATAAAACACAATATAATTGTGGTGGAGGTGGAGAACTTTATCCTGGTAAATATCCGCCCAAGATGGCTTCATTTGGTTCATCAAGTCGTTTCATATATGAATTGTCTAAAGACATTTCTGGATTCAAATTTGAGGAGAAACTTGACACTAAAGTTGGAGGAGTTGCGAATTTAGATGGATTTATTAAAAATGAAGATGAATACATCTATATTGAAGCAAAGAGACGAGAAATATATGGTGCATCACATGCTAACGAAAAAATAAAAGTTGTTTACGAAGATGTTTATAAAAAAATTCAAGATGCAGTAGTAAATGATTTCAATTATGAAATGGATGGTGAAGAAGACGATGAAGGATACAAGAAATGTACTTTCACAATCGAGGGTGAAGAAGTTAAATACTTTGATTTGAAACAATTGATATGTCATTTCCTTGGTATCACGTATGACATTGCCAAACATAACATAAAAAATGCCAAAGTGAAGTTTATTTATCTCATTTACAACCCAAATGAAGTAAAAAAGGAAATAGATAAGAAATATAAAGGCCGTATAGAAGGAAGGTATAAAGAAGTAACTGAGTTTATTGATGGAAAAAAGAAAATAATAAATTGCATATTTAATGCTGTTTTAGAATATCAGATTCAAACGCACAAATTACCAAAAACAGGCATTGAATTTGAGTTTGTTCTGGCAGATCAGAATGATTATAAAGATAAATTAAATAAAAAACTATCAGGTGGTGTATAATTATATTTAATTAACAAATAGGTTTTTATAATTATTTCACGAAAATCAAATAATTATGACAATCCTTCACATATCTGACACGCATAATAGTCACAAGGAACTGGGAAAGTTGCCTGAGGCGGATGTAATCGTTCACTCAGGCGACTTCACTCGTGCAGGTACGGAGGCAGAGGCATACGACTTTATGGACTGGTTCTGCGACTTGCCATACAAGCATAAGATATTCATTGCAGGCAATCATGACACTTGTATGTTTGGGGCAGAAAGCATTGAGGGCTTGCCAAATGACGTTCACTACCTTTGTGGCACTGGGATTGAAATCGAAGGTATAAGGTTCTGGGGAGTTCCTATGTTCATGAATGACCTCGTGAATGGTAAGTTGTCTGAATACTATTCACAGATACCTGACGACACGGATATTCTCATAACTCATCAGCCACCAAAGGGAATGTGTGACCTTGCAGACTATGGCAATGGATTGGAACATAAGGGTAGCGTTCTGCTGTTGGAACGAATAGAGCAACTGCACATTCGTTATCATCTATTTGGACATGAGCATGACGCTTATGAAGTACATAAGCAAGGTAATGTGGTATTCTCTAATGCATCGGCAATGGATAGCAAATATAACTTGATTAACAAACCGAGATTGTTCGAAATTAATATTTGAATAGAATAAGTTCTCAGAGGTCGCAAGTGCTCCATTGAGGGCCCTCCGTGGCTCCGTTGGGTCATAAAATCCAACCGTACAGCTCAAAAAATGCGTATGATATTCTCAACCGTACAGCTCGATTTTTTTAGCCATCACTAAAGTGACGTTTTTTTTACTGATAATTACCGATTATTGCTGAGTATCACCAAGTATTACTGAGATACAGCCTTGCTGATGTCGTATCTTTGTATCGTGATTCAAAAGTGTTTCCCTTACCTTCCCCTTAGGTGTCCCTTAGGTGTGCCTTAGGTTGCTAAGGGAAATGAAGGGGAAACTAAGGTGCACCTAAGGTGCACCTAACACATTGCTGTTATCCGTCTTGATTAATACAAGTGAAAATGACGAATTTATTTCCCAATTACTTGGGCTTGACGTTTCGCTTCCATTAGCATCTGAACCTGAG
>CAMOVB010000206.1:0-5588 GCA_946626925.1 uncultured Prevotellaceae bacterium | reverse complement strand
GACCCAAAGACTGCTTTCACAGGTGCTAAGTACATCATCTCTTCAGGTGGTGCTCCACGTAAGGAAGGTATGACTCGTGAGGACCTCCTCAAGGGTAACTGCCAGATTGCTGCTCAGTTCGGTGACTACATCAAGGAGTATTGCCCAGATGTAAAGCATGTTGTTGTTATCTTCAACCCAGCAGACGTTACTGCTCTTACAGCTCTTATCCACTCAGGTCTTAAGCCAAACCAGCTCACTTCACTCGCAGCTCTCGACTCTACTCGTCTCCAGCAGCAGCTCGCACAGGAGTTCGGTGTACAGCAGGACAAGGTTACAGGTGCACACACTTACGGTGGTCACGGAGAGCAGATGGCTGTATTCGCTTCTAAGGTTAAGGTTGACGGCAAGCCACTTGCTGATCTCCCACTTTCAGCAGAGCGTTGGGCAGAGATTAAGCACAATACTATCCAGGGTGGTTCAAACATCATCAAGCTCCGTGGTCGTTCTTCATTCCAGAGCCCAGCATATCAGGCTGTCAAGATGATTGAAGGTGCTATGGGTGGTGAGCCATTCACTCTCCCTGCTGGTTGCTACGTTAACTGCGACAAGCTCGGCTACAAGAACGTGATGATGGCTATGCCTACAACAATCGACAAGGATGGTGTTCACTTCACTGCACCAGAGGGTACTGCTGATGAGATGGCTGCTCTTCAGGCTTCTTATGAGCACCTCCAGAAGATGCGTGATGAGCTCGTAACTCTCGGTATCATCCCATCAATCGAGAACTGGAAGACTCTCAATCCAAATCTCTAATCATCTCTCCCTTGCATAAGGGAATAGATAAAACCATTTCTCCCCTTTGGATGCTTGCGTCTGAAGGGGAGATTTTTTTGCCTCCCGACCCCTCAACTTAGCGAATCAATCTCACTGACCGCAGGGAAGCAATTAAGATTTGTTTTAACACAGATGACACTGAGACCACGGAGTTTTCTCTAAGAGCCTCTCGGCTTCTATGTGCTCTCTGTGTTGAGTCTTTCCGCCGCATACAAGTATCAAACCTGAAAGCGTAGCGACCCGAAAACCTGACAACCTACCAACCTTATAGCCTCTCAACTGGTGCTTTGGGGGCCGTTTCTTGTCTCGGTTGATGAGGTTTTTCGAAACAATAGTTATGACCGACGTCTGCCATAAATTTATATCGCTCTCGATGATAAGTAAGGGTTGGATAGTGTCGCTTATCAATCACGGTGCAAAGGTACGAACCTATTCCCGAATATGCAATGCTTTTCCCGAGGGTTGAGCCCCCGATTCCTCAAACTTTTCACTTTTTCACTTTTCACTTCGAGCGAAGCGAGAGACGTGGTCATTAAGGTCATTGGTCATTAAGGTCAAAAAGGAATTTTCTCTCTCTTTTCGGCTCACTATAATAATATAATTTTTAAATTATATTATTATAGTGGCATAATTCTGGATCGCGAAATCGTTAATGACCTTAATGACCAATGACCTTAATGACCGCATTAGTCCTTAAATACTCTATAATCAAAGGTGTAGCATAAAACGAGCGAAGTCCTTTGTTCTCAAAGAAGGGCAAAAGTTGCACTTCAGAGTGTGTTTTATGGTGTAAAGACTTGCGAAATGTCATGAAAACAACCCTAAAAAATGATGTTCTTTCATGCGAAATTTGTTTGTTTTTTTTGTTTTTGCCTCCATCATGAAATGAGACGTTATCTGCAAAATAGCAGAGGAACAACGGACTTACATCGGAGTCACATAAGAGTCATAGCCTTGGATGGACAGACATTTCAATATATGTAGATGTTTTTTTATGAAATCTTTGGCTATTACGTGGATTTGTCATATCTTTGCGACAAAAGTGAGTGAGGCTTGAATGTGTTTCACAAAACAAAACACAATGGAGTATGACAACAAGACGTGAGAGGTCAAAGCCACAAATCAATAAACAACTTGAGCCAGTGGCGGAACCAAAACAAGTTGTGAACCAGAGAAAAGAGAAGTTGGCTAATTTCTTGATTGATGTTGCTAAGTATGTTTTTACTGGTGTGATTATTACTTCACTCTTTAATGATGTTTCAGACAAAACGGTATTGTATGTGCTTGGCATCATCATAGTGTTATTTGCACTTGGAACTGGATTGGTATTAACTGATAAAAAGAAAGGAAACTGATTATGGGAGTTTATATTGCTGCATTTGTATTGGTTGTACCTTGTGCTATTTTCCTTCTTTATTGTCTTACTCCGAATGGAAGGAAATGGATGCGAAGGAATAACTTGCTATAAACACATATAACGGAAACTGCCACTTTACGCATCGTAAACATCATGTTTACGTAGTGTAAAGTGGCAGCTGTCATTGGCCCCCTCCTAATTTGTCCCCCTTGTGCTTGATGCCTGTTGATTCGGCTTCCTTCGTTGCCTCTCACCTGTCGAGCACTGCGCTCCAAACTCTCAGAAAAGATATTCAATCTTTTTTGAAAGTTTGTCCCCTGAGAGAGGAACGCCATCCGGGAAATACATTACTCTATAATATTTCGTTCTTGTGTGTGGTAAGAAACTTGTAAGCCTATGAATGTCAAATGTAGAATCCTAAATTCGTGCGTTTCGTTGATGCAATGTCAAATTTATATGATTAATCGATGCTTATGCAGAATATTCTTTGTAATTTTGTAGCCAACACAAGGCATAATCAAAGAATGTGAAGTGCCGTGAAACACAGTTTAATTCATCAGGCTATGGACTTGAATAATCAAATTGTCATATATCAGACAGAGGACGGACAAACACAGGTTGATGTCCGTCTTGAAAATGATACCGTATGGTTGACACAGGCTCAGATGGCAGAACTATTTGAAACTGATCGTACGTCTATTGTTCGTCACATTAACAACATCTATAAGGTTGAAGAACTTGACAGGGAGTCAACTTGTGCAAAAATATCACATGTTCCATTTTGGAACATGTGGGTAATGATGGTAAGCAGACTTATAGTACAAAGTATTATAATATTGATGCTATTCTTTCTGTTGGCTACTTGCCCACCGTCGAGCAGGGCACTGCTCTCCCCTCATTTCGGGACATAGGGACATTTAGTCTCTCTTCTGCGCCCTCATTCGCCCCAAGGGGGAGAACCTTGACTAACGGAGTAACTATTCCCCTCCCATCCTTCGGAGTTAAAAGTTAAAAATTAAAATAGCGAACGGAGTAACAACTCCCCTCCATTCAGGGAGGGGGCGGGGGTGGGTCCGTTCCTTATTGTCCCATCAGCAATAGCTTCTGGATGTTTGTTGTGAAGAGCTGTGCAGCAATGGCAATAAGGATGATGCCGAAGAACTTGCGGAGCACAATGATGAACTCCTTGCTCAGGCGGTCCTGGAACTTGCCTGTGAAGGCAATGACGAAATATATGACAACGATGTTTGCCAATACCGCAAGTATGATGTTAGGAGTTGCATACTGTGACTTGAGCGAGATGAGTGTGGTGAATGCTCCTGCACCTGCTATAAGCGGGAACACGAGAGGTACGAGAGTCGATTTGTCGCCAGTGTCTTCACTCTTGAAAATCTCGATGTTGAGTACCATCTCGAGTGCCATGATGAATACTACGATGGAACCTGCGAGGGCGAATGATGCAATGTCAATCTGAAAGAGTTGGAGTATCATGTTTCCAGCAAAGAAGAAACCGAGCAACAAGACAAATGAATAGATACATGTCTTTGCTGCACTTACTTCCTTTCCCTGCTGACGAAGTGAGATGATGATAGGTGTTGCGCCGATGATATCGATGACGGCGAACATAACCAAAAATGCGCTTATGAATTCTTGAAAATTGAATAATTCTGCCATAGTCGTTGTATAAATATGAAAAAACGAGTGCAAAATTATATCATTTGGGGAAAACAAACAAATATTAAGGCGTGAAAAATGGGGAAAACCCTTTGTTATTAGGCTGCTTACTATTATCTTTGCATAGTTTTATGGCAGGTAAATCTCAGAGCCTCGACTCAAAACATGGAAGAAAATAAACTAACAGATACTAAACAACAAACACCAAGCAAGGTTGCAGAAAAGGGTGGTAAGCGTACGCTGAAGTCAAGGATTATGCGTACGCTCATGTGGATTGTCCTTTCGCCTGTCTTGTTGTTCGTGTTCCTCTCAATACTTATTTACTTGCCACCAGTACAGAGGGCGGCAGTCAACTGGGCATCTGGTTACCTGTCAGATGAGATGGGTATGGAGGTGACTGTGGATGATGTGTGCCTCAAGTTTCCGCTTGACCTCCGCATGGGAGGCATGGTGGCTGTGCAGGACGGCGACACGATACTCAATGCCGAGAAACTGGACGTAAGCATAAGGATGATGCCTCTGTTCAGGAGCGTGGTGGAGATTGATGATGTGTGCCTTTACAATGTCGGTGTCTATACTCGTGACATGGTGGAGGCTTGTCTTGTCAAGGGATTCGTGGGTGAGATGGGACTTAACTCACACGTCACGAGCCTTGATAAGGAAGAAGCCGTACTGTCAAAGGTATGGCTGAAGGATGCCGACCTCTCCGTGGTGCTTGCTGATTCAGTGCCAGAAGACACGACAGAGTCAGAACCTCTCAACTGGGTGATACGCCTTGAGGATGTCAAGGCAGACAATGTTAACCTGAAACTGAACACAGGTCGTTGGGACAGCATCCACACCAAGTGGATAGTGGATAAGACACCTGATGCCATGAATCTCAAGGCTCATGTGGGTGATGCCTTCGTCAAGGGTACGATAGACCTCGGTAAGGAGATTTACAAGATAGACAAGGTCAAGCTGGGCGGTTCGTCACTCAGCTACTCCAATATGGTTGCGTTGAGCGATGTGAACGGCGAGGTTGATTCCATCGAATATAAGGGAACGGGCGACCTCTCACTTGCCATCCGTCATCTTGATGCAAGGGAGAAGGCAGGTCTTCATGTCGTGGACGTGAAGGGACATGTGCTCATGGACACACTCAGGCTCAACGTTCCGGACATGAAGGTGCTCACGACGGATTCAAAGATTGACATGAAGGCAAGGATGGACTTCAATGCCTTTGACAGCATCAATCCGGGAACATTCTTTACGGACATAAATGCACAGATAGGTAAGGGCGATATTCTCACGAGCACTAAGATGGCAGAGCCTTTCCTCGAACCGGGTACTGACCTCAAGGATGTGCGTCAGATGCTCGTTCAGTATCTTCCTGCCAAGCCTGTTGAGGTGGAGTTTGAGGCAGAAGGAAATCTTATTGACCTATACGTCAACAGGCTTCATGCCTTTGCCGACAAGTTCCTTACGCTTGATGGCAAGGCAAGTCTTGAGGGTGGTGCACAGCTGAAGGCTGATGCCCGTGCTTCTCTTCGCTCATCAAGGGCTAAACTATCTGCCGACTATAACCTCAATACGGAGAAGTATCGTGCAGATGTGACGATAGACAATTTCCGCACAAGCGACTGGGTAAGGATGGAAGAACCTCTCTGCCTGTCTGGTACGATACATGCCAACGGACGCGGAACAGACATCTTCTCTCCACGCACCAGGGCTTTTGCCACCATGGCGCTTGATGAGGCTC
>CAMOVB010000205.1:0-5619 GCA_946626925.1 uncultured Prevotellaceae bacterium | reverse complement strand
TCCACCATTGATGCACGATGGCCGTCAGTCTTGTTCTTCAACTTGACGATGGCAACAACCTCCTGATTCTTGGAGTTCATCATGACGAATGGCTTTGAAATCTCGCCTATATTCATATTGGCAACCGTCTTTGCCACCTCAGCAGGGAGGTCCTTGAGTTCGAACTTTGGTGTTCCATAACATGCCTGTGATGCCTCCTGTGAGAGGTTGACCATGTTACCGTAGTTGTTGCGTGTATCCTTATCGTCTGACACCATGCTTGTACACTCGTCAAATGTGAATGTTCCCTTGCGAATCTCGTTTGCCAAAGAGTCCATCTCGTTTACGGCATCCGTGAGAGCCTTATCCGATACTCTTGGCTTGCGGAGGATGTGGCGACAGTTGATAAGGTCGCCTCGCTTCTCAATGAGCTGGATGATATGGTAGCCGAACTCTGACTCAACAATCTTTGACACCGTCTTTGTGTCATTGAGGTTGAATGCCACGTTTGCAAACTCAGGCACAAGCATTCCCTTACCTGTGAAACCAAGTTCACCACCCCTTCGTGCAGAACCAGGGTCTTCAGAATACATAACCGCAAGGGTTGAGAACTTGGATGAACCAGAATTGATTCGTTCCGTATAGTCACGGAGGTCAGCCTTCACACGTTCTATCTCCTCTTGCGAAATCTTTGGCTTGCGAACAATAATCTGCACCTCAACCGTTGTCGGTACAAATGGAATACTGTCCTCAGGCATATCCTTGAAGTAGCGACGTACCTGTGCAGGAGTTGCCTTGATGTTCTTCACAAGACCCTGACGCACCTGATTCACCATCTCGTTGTCACGTATTGAGTTGAACAACTGTTCACGCAACTGTGAGATTGACTTGCCGGCGTACTCCTCCACCTTCTCCTTTGAGCCATACTCTTGCACAAAGTGGTCTATACGTGAGTTTACCTCTTGATATACATCACCGTCAGACACCTCAACACTATCTATGGCTGCCTGATTGAGGAAAAGCTTCTGTACGGCAAGCTGTTCTGGAATAACACAGTATGGGTCACCCACAATCTTCTGCCCCATCGCCATTGCCTCAATACGTGCGTCTTCAACGTCCGACTTGAGTATTGCCTCGTCACCAACAATCCAAATTACTTCATCGATTACGTTGTTACGGCTATTTATATTCTGTGCTCCTGCACCGTATGTCAACGCTGAGAGTATCAGCGAAAGTATTGTCTTAGAATATCTCATGACCACAAAGCATTAATGAGCGTTAACTGTTTCTACTACGGCATCGTTCACCTCTACCTTGTACTTGTTGCGGAGTCCCTGAAGCCACTCCACTTCAAGCTGTGTCTGGTAATCTGTGAGAACCTGTCCCCTTACGTCTCTGTAAGTTCTTGGCTTCTTATACACCTTACCGATGACTCCTGTTGACTCAAAGCCCTTTGTTGGCTTCAACTCGCCAGTCTTGAACATGAGCTTATCCACGTTGGCGTTATCGCCCTTCTTATAGATACCTCTCTCCACACGCACAAGCTTCACTGTGTCATTATTGAACGTAGATGTGAGTGTCTTTGACCACTCTGTCTCAGGTACGCCCTTGAGAGCCTTCTTGGCAGCAGCAAGGGTAGCATCATCCTTTGCATGGACAATCACACCACAGAAACGTGGAGCATCCCATGTATAGTTCTTCTTGTTATTGTTGAAGAACGCCTCAAGGCCTGTCTCATCAGCCTTAGCCTTGTCCCATATCTGGTCTTTGCATATCTCATACATGAGAGTTCCGTCATAGTATTCCTGTGAGAGATACTTGAGATCTGAGTCCTTAGCCATAAGGTCATCGCACAACTGCTCGATTACAGCATCACGGCTCACGTTCTTCTGCTTTGCGATAGAGTCGATGTAGTTGTTGGCAGAAGCCTCCTTAACACCACGCTGTTCAAGGAACTTGATGATATTGTCGTGGTGGAACTCGTATGGCTCAAATGGGTGGCGATCTTCCATCTTGATGATGTGCCATCCCACTGTTGACTTGACAGGAGCAGACATCTCGCCTTTCTTGAGTGCGTATGCTGCTTTCTCAAAGTCAGGAATCATCATACCCTTACCAAACTGTCCGAGCGAACCGCCATTCTGTGCACTACCCTTATCGTCAGAGCAAGCCTTGGCAACAGTAGCGAAGTCAGCACCGCCCTTGAGCACGTTATAGATAGAGTCGATGCGCTGCTTTGCCTTGGCAGCATCAGCCTCCGAAGCATCCTGACGCACAAGTACGAGGATATGTGAAGCTGTGAGCATATCGTCCGAGCCGAAACGCTTGGCAGTGTTCTCGTATGTGATGCGAGCCTCACGCTCTATGAATGCGCTATCAACAATGGTAGGGAGTACCATCTGCTCCTTGTAGCCGAGCAACTCCTTGCGGATGCTGGAGATAGTGTCATAGCGAGCCTCCTCTGCGGCAGCAACCTTCAACTTGAAATCAACGTAGAGAGGAACATATTCCTTCACGCTCTTCTTGTCGATGACTCCGTCAGAGTTATTTTTGTTGTATGAGTATTCAAATTCAGAACGAGTAATGTTCTTACCGTTGATAGTCATTATGACTGGGTCATTATTTTGAGCCATGGCATTTGCGCTGAGCAATGCACCAAGAGCCAATACTGATATTCTTTTCATCGTTTTAGTTAGATTTTCTTATTTGCGTGCGAAGTTACATAAAAAAAGCGAATTAACTACAATCTTAAATGTTATTAAAAGTGAAAGAAATAAAAAAAGTCTTTCCTTCGTCAGCAACCAACATTTTTCAACATCTACGCCATGACAAATAACCTGCTTCTGCTTATTCGTTTCTTCTTTTATTGTACAACAAAATCCTTCATTCCAACAAGAATTATGCCTCCAGGAAAAACTGACTTCCATCCTTTATTTTCCTCCAGCACCCACATAAAGGATATAAAACAAAAAAAGCACATCAAGAAGTGCGAATAGATACTTCCAGATGTGCTTTGATATGTGTTATGTTTTAGTGTCAACTTACTGAGGACGGCTGTAGTTAGGAGCCTCACTTGTGATGATGACCTCGTGTGGATGGCTCTCAAGCACACCTGCATTAGTGATGCGAGTGAACTTAGCCTCATGAAGCTTCTCGATGCTTGCAGCACCACAGTAGCCCATACCTGAGCGAAGACCGCCTACAAGCTGATAGATAACCTCCTGCACTGTTCCCTTGTAAGGAACACGACCAGCGATACCCTCTGGCACGAGCTTCTTTGCCTCCTTTACTCCACCCTGGAAGTAACGGTCAGCACTACCCTTCTCCATTGCCTCGAGTGAACCCATACCACGGTATGACTTGAACTTACGGCCATTATAGAGGATTGTCTCACCTGGTGCCTCTTCTGTTCCTGCAACGAGTGAACCTACCATTACTGAATAGCCACCAGCAGCAAGAGCCTTGACAACGTCACCTGAGTAACGGAGACCTCCATCGGCGATGATTGGTACACCAGTACCCTCAAGTGCCTTGGCTACGTCATATATTGCAGAGAGCTGTGGAACACCTACACCTGCAACGACACGTGTAGTACAGATAGAACCAGGACCGATACCTACCTTAACGGCATCAGCTCCTGCCTCAACGAGTGCCTTGGCTGCCTCACCTGTTGCAATGTTACCCACAACGATGTCAACCTCTGGGAAGTTCTGCTTTGCCTCACGCACCTTGTCGATTACTCCCTTTGAGTGACCATGTGCAGTATCGATGATGATGGCATCAACACCTGCCTTCACGAGTGCCTCCATACGCTGGAATGTGTCAGCAGTAACACCCACACCTGCAGCAACACGAAGACGTCCCTTAGAGTCCTTACAAGCCATTGGCTTATCAGCAGCCTTAGTGATGTCCTTATATGTGATAAGGCCGATAAGATGATTGTCATCATCCACTACAGGGAGCTTCTCAATCTTGTGCTCAAGGAGAATCTTTGAAGCACTCTCGAGATCTGCCTGCTGATGTGTAACGACAAGGTTCTCCTTAGTCATCACTTCATCAATCTTACGATCCATGTCTGTCTGGAAACGGAGGTCACGGTTAGTAACGATACCCACGAGCTTGTTGTCCTTATCGACAACAGGAATACCGCCGATATGATACTCTGCCATCATGTCGAGAGCATCCTTCACGGTCTTGCCACGCATGATAGTTACAGGGTCGTAAATCATACCGTTTTCAGCACGCTTTACGATAGCAACCTGACGCGCCTGTTCCTCGATAGACATATTCTTATGGATAACACCAATACCACCTTCGCGGGCAATGGCAATAGCCATAGGAGCCTCAGTGACTGTGTCCATTGCGGCAGTCACGAAAGGAACTTTCAAATCAATGTTACGTGAAAACTTTGTACCAAGTGAAACCTCGCGTGGAAGAACTTCTGAATAAGCAGGGATGAGCAAAACGTCATCGTAAGTCAAGCCTTCCATCACGACTTTGTCTGCAAGAAAATTCGCCATATACTGTAAAATTTTTATTGCGTGCAAAGATACATATTTTTCGCCAAATACGAAAATATGATATCTGAAAAATAAAAGCAGTTCCCAAAAATTAACAAATACACGGTTTGTTAATCTTCAGAAACTGCCTTCCAATCATGTTAATTTGCCATCTCCGACATAAACTTCACACGGACGAGTCGGATTTCCTCCTCTGAGAAATCTCCGTCAAGTTCCTTCATTGCCTCGTCTATGTCGCCTGTCTCGCTTCGGCGCAGGAAGTCGTAGATGTCTTCAACTGAATCCTCGTCCATAACCTCCTCCACGAAATAGTCGATATTTATCTTCGTACCGCTGTAAACGATTGCCTCAAGCTCGTCAAGAAGCTCGTCAAACTCCATGCCGTTTGCCTTTGCCACTTCCTCAAGGTCAATCTTACGGTCGATACTCTGGATGATGTTCACCTTTGCCTTTGACCTGTTAGCCACGGTTCTCACGCGCATGTCTGCCGGGCGAACAATCTCGTTCTCCTCGCAGTAACGCTTGATGAGAGCACAGAACTCCTTTCCGTAGCGCTTAGCCTTACCAGCACCCACGCCTGGGATGTTCTGGAGTTCTTCCAAGGTTATTGGATAAAGCGTTGCCATTGCCTCGATTGATGCGTCGAGGAACACAACGTATGGTGGGAGGTCATGCTTTGCAGCCTCCTTCTTGCGCTGGTCGAGAAGCATCTTGTATAGCATCTCGTCAGCTACTCCTGTACCACCCTGTTCCATTGAATCGTCGTAATCTTCAAAATCGTTGTCCTCAACAATGAGGAACTCTGTTGGTTTCTTTAAGAACTTCTTTCCAAGCTTTGTCACCTTGAGAAGTCCGTAATTCTCAACATCTTTCTCTATATATCCGTCGAGCTGTCCCTGATGGATGACAGCATTCCACATCTTCACTTCCACGTCGGCACCCGCACCGAACTCCTCAAGCTTGTCGTGCTTGTGGACGAGGATTGTCTCTGTCTCGTTACCACGGAGGAAGTCGATGACATAATCCATCTTGAAGTTCTCCTTGACGGCAAGTATCGCCTTGAGCGCAAGGACGAGGCTATCCGTTCCATCCACCTTCTTCTTAGGATGCAGACAGTTGT
>CAMOVB010000204.1:0-5636 GCA_946626925.1 uncultured Prevotellaceae bacterium | reverse complement strand
CAGGCATCTCGTCGAAGTCGTTAGACACTGGTGCAACCTCATTCTCTGCAGCAGCCTTAGCCTCTTCCTCTGCCTTCTTCTCGGCAGCAGACTTGCGTCCGCGCTTCTTTGGTCCTGCTTTCTCAACCTCTGCCTTTTCTTCTGTATCAGTAGCAACAGTGTTAGCAGCAGCCTTAGCCTCTTCCTCGGCCTTCTTTTCGGCAGCAGACTTACGTCCGCGCTTCTTTGGCGCAGGTACTTCTGATGTGAGGACAAGTTCCTCAGTATTATCTTTGTTTGCTTTCATCTTTGATTTTATGCTATCATCAACGAGGGCCTTTGCCTCGTCGGACAACTCAGCGAAAAGTGAATCGTCCTTAGTGACTTTCATTGTTTTGTCCACCTTCTTTGCTTTCGTCTGATTGGCAGAATACACCTTGTCAACGTTCTTTACGCTGACACGAGCACGCTTGCGTGAAGGCGTGGTTTCTGTGTTCTGTGCTGCAGAAACGGCTTGTTCATCGAGAATCTTAAACGTCAGGTCGTCTTGTTTCGCCTTGTCGGCACCCTTGATGCCCATTTCCTTTGCAATCTTTTTGAGTTCGGAAAGTGTCATTCCGTCTAATTGCTCTTTGTTATACATAAACGTAGTATAATGTATTTTTATAATCGATTGAGAGACGCTACCCCTTGTGTTGTGGGAGCTGTCATTGTGTACAGAAAAGTACACGTGTAGCCAACATATGACTAACCATGGTTAATCCTTGGCAGAATAAATTTGAGTTGAAAATTACTAAGTGGAAAAAGTGATATGGGACAGATAGTCCCACTCCTAAATTCAATGCAAAGGTAAAAAATATATATTGAGCAACCAACACTTTTCGAAAAAAAATGTCTCGACAACCAGCGTTTTTATGCATTTCGTGATATTAAAACAGCAAATTAGTGTTATTTCTCCCCCATTTTCCCTTACATTTCTACCTTTTCCCTGCAAAATATCGTATGTGTTTCCCCTCTCCGAATGGATTACAACATCAATCGAGGATCGATATGCAATATCAATCGAGGATCGATATACAACATCAATCGTGGATTGATTTATCATATCATTCGGGGAATGGAATCGTATGTCCAACCCCGATACTATTACGCATGATACCCCCGATATTATCGGGCATGGTAGCTTCAATACTATCGCACATGGTAACCCCGATACTATCCCGCATGACAAGCGGAATAGTATCGGGGGGCATAGATTACTTCGTAACTGGAGCTGCAAAGAACTTCTCCTCGTCAGTAGTCGTGTTTGCATTATCTCTATAATTGAATCCAGAAGGAACAAGTGTTATATATGTACTTTTGCGTTCGCATCCAAAAGTATTGTCCTGATATGCGGATAAGACATAAAGATTTTTAGCCATATAGCTATCCAGATAATGTTCTTTTGTCTCTTTTGATTTGTGATTCCAATTTGCATCCTCATTCAGAACAAGAGGACGACCATCTATGAGTCGCTGGCGTACCTCTCCAATACCGAGCAATTGCCCATTCTCATCGCTTACATAAGCGGCAAACGTAGGATCTACCCATATCCATTTGCCTAACTGTTTACTCCATACCATGTTGATAACATGACAATCCGGGTCTGCGTCATAAGCCTTTGACTCGCAAGTAACGAAACGGGATGGCCATCCCATCGCAAGATACAACTCACTTAGCACAATGGCAAGTCCGCGACAGTTAGCTCCGACACCTTCCGCTTTACACGCCTCATAAATGCAGATACAGTTTCGTTCTTTTCCTGGAATACCATGTTGTCCGTCGTGAGGGATTGCATCGTGCAACCAATAAAGGATGTTCTTAATCTGTGAAATCTCATCTCCAGAGCCTGCAATACTGTCAAGGTTGAAATAACTGCGTACGCGCTTAAGGTTTTCGTCACTTGGCGAAGCATAAGTGAAAGTAATGTCCTTGTCATCCTTTGCATAAGGAGAAGAATGCTGAAGAATGAAAAGCTTGTCACCTTTTTCACGTATGCTTTCGTGCAAACTCTTAAAGCGTTCATCATTACGGATGTTGTCAAGGTCTTTATCACATTTCATGTGAGAATAATTGTCATAACCATGTTTAATACTAATCTCCAGCGTACGTATTGCGTCGTCTCTCATATTTGCAAGAGAATAGCCACATGCTATATCATAAAACACATCAACAACAAGAATCTTTTTTATATAGTCAGAGGCCTTGACATGCCCATCTGTCCATAGTTTTGTATCCTCTTCCAATTGCTTCAGACGTACCAACTTTGATTTGGGCATATCTGTCAAATTACTTTTAATCCATTCGGGATAACGGCTAAGCCCGACTGCTCCATGTACTTCATATCCATTAAACATTGGACAGTTATGTGGCTTACAAAAATTCACATCGCCTAATGCACCATTAAATACAATACGCTCCAGTTCTGGACAGTCGTCACATAAACTTTCGCTATTTGCGCAGAATATAGAACCGTTAAACGTGATTCCCTTTAGCTTCGGGCATGATTGGAATATAGCATCAGAATAAATGAATCCGACAAAACCATCAAACTTAACACTACATAAGTTAGGCATATTCTTGAACGTAGCAGGTCCATCAATTTCATTTATCCATCCAAATGTAATTTCCTCCAACAGGCTACCATCAAAAGTTCCACTTGAAATAGCTCCATAATCATCGAATTCCACCTTTGACAGGTCAACCTTTCTCAGATTGCCTTCCTTTGAAATCCTGTTGATTTCCTCGAGGTCAGATGCGTTTATCACACCTTCCACCTTAATGTCTTTTACTACGAGAGCACTCTCGCCCAATACTTGTCTGAGCATACCTCCCTTGCTTGTCTTGACACTCTTGGCAGCCAAGCTACCACACACTACAAGCAAAAGGATAATACATAAGATTGTTTTTTTCATTGGTTTTAATAATTTCGTTATGTTATATTTTCAAATATTAAATATCGTTGTGTACTACTTGTAATCTTTGACCCTCCCACTTTGTTATGTGCATAAAAGTTAGTTAATGGAACAAAGTGGGAGAGTTAAAATCAAAGGCTTATCCAGCTCTACGAGCTTGTAATAGATTTTGTCATGAGTTATCCGCAAGAACTTAAGCACTCAAGTCCAGCACCCACGAGAACTAAAAAACTTAAAAACTCACGAACTTAAAAACTCACCCCCGCGAGAACTAAAAAACTCAAGAACTTAAAAACTTACTTCTTCAGACTCTTGTTGATGCTTTCGATGAAGTCGAGGAGTTCGTCACGTCCGAGCTTGGAAGATGAAGATGTGATGAAGTGTTGTGGCAGTTCTTCCCATTGTTCCTTGAGCTGTTCGAGGTAGGCTTCCACCTGCTTCTGCGCCTTCTGCTTGCTCAGTTTGTCCGCCTTGGTGAATACGATGACGAAAGGTACGCCATTCTCGCCTACGAAGTTGAGAAAGTCGAGGTCCTTCTTCTGTGGCTCATGGCGAATGTCGATAAGCACAAAGAGACAGGTCAACTGCTCACGGTCGAGGACATAATGAGAGATGAGGTTGGACAACTTGTCCATCTCACGCTTGCCACGAAGGGCGAAACCATATCCGGGGAGGTCAACGAGATACCACTCGTTGTTGATGAGGAAATGGTTCACGAGCATGGTCTTACCCGGAGTGGAAGATGTCATAGCCAGCTTCGACCTGTTGGTAAGCATATTGATAAGCGATGACTTACCCACATTGCTTCGTCCTATGAACGCATATTCTGGAAGGTCTGTCTTAGGGCACATATCCGCCCTTGGCGAAGAACCTTTGTATTCTGCTGAGATTATATTCATAATTGGAGCCCCCTCCATTCCTCCCCGAGGGAAGGTGACCGTCAGAGGCGATTAGAGTTTTTATGTTTGAGGTTCCCTCCCGACCTCCCCGAGGGGAGGAGGATAAAGCCCTTGTCTCTATGGTAACCCAGTCCCCTCCCTGTAGGAAGGGTTAGGGTGGGTCAGAGACCCTTCATCGACAAAGCGAGGCGGTCACGCTGAAGGTCAACGCTTATCACCTTTACCTGTACGTGCTGGTGAAGCTGCACCTCGCTTGCAGGGTCTTTGACAAAATGGTCGGCAAGTTCGCTGACGTGAACAAGTCCCTTGGTATGTACGCCTACATCAACGAAACATCCGAAGTTGGTGATGTTCGTGATGATGCCTGGAAGTATCATGCCTGGCTGTACGTCTTCCAGTTCTTTCACGTCCTTGGAGAATGAGAATGCCTCAAGCTGCTGACGTGGGTCACGTCCCGGTTTCTCAAGCTCCGCCATGATGTCCTGAAGGGTTGGGAGTCCTATCTTGTCCGTCACGTATTTGTTGATGTCTATCTTTGCACGTATAGCCTTGTCTGCAAGAAGCTCAGCCACGGTACACTTCTGGTCCTTTGCCATCTTCTCCACCACAGGATAGCTCTCTGGGTGAACGGCACTATTGTCAAGAGGCTGCTTGCCACCACTCACACGGAGGAATCCTGCTGCCTGTTCAAAAGCCTTAGGACCGAGTTTCGGTACTTTCAAAAGATCCTTACGACTCTTGAATGCTCCGTTCTCTGCACGATAGTTCACGATGTTCTGTGCGATGGCAGGACCAAGACCTGAAATGTATGTGAGAAGATGCTTGGATGCCGTATTCACATTCACGCCTACCTTGTTCACGCACATCTCTACCGTCTGGTCGAGAGAATGTTTAAGTGCCTTCTGGTCAACATCCTTCTGATACTGTCCCACACCGATGGAGTTAGGGTCAATCTTTACAAGCTCTGCCAATGGATCCATGAGACGACGACCGATAGACACGGCACCCCTCACCGTCACATCATAGTCAGGGAACTCCTCACGTGCAACCTTTGATGCAGAGTAGATAGATGCTCCGTCCTCACTCACCACGAACACCTGAATGTCGCTTGGAAGGTGAAGACCATTGATGAAGTCTTCGGTCTCACGGCTTGCTGTACCGTTACCGATAGAGATTGCTTCTATATTATATTGCTTGACGAGAGTCCATATCTTGTTCTCTGCCTGTGCCCTCTCACTCTTAGGTGGGTGTGGATAGATAGCCTCATTATGCAGAAGGTTACCCTCGGCATCAAGACACACGACCTTACATCCTGTACGGAAACCAGGGTCGATAGCGAGTACACGCTTCTGACCGAGAGGAGCAGACATAAGAAGCTGCTCAAGATTCTTGACGAAGATACGTATAGCCTCTTGGTCAGCATGTTCCTTGCTTGAGTTGGCAAACTCTGTCTCGATGCTTGGCTTGATAAGACGCTTGAAGGCATCCTCCACGGCATCCCATACCATTTCTGCGCTCTTGCTTGAGTTACGGAGGAACTGACGGTCAAGACGGTCGAGACAACGCTCGTCGTCTCCGCTAATGCTCACCCTCAGTACGCCCTCTGCCTCGCCACGACGCATGGCAAGGAGACGATGCGATGCACACTTGGCAAGTCGCTCGGAGAAGTCAAAATAGTCGCGGAACTTCTGTGACTTAGCCACCCACTCGTCATTCTCCTCCTTTGGCTTGATGACCTTGGATGTGATGACGGCATCCTTCTTGAAGTTGAAGCGCACTATGTTACGTGCCTCCTCACTCTCGC
>CAMOVB010000203.1:0-5689 GCA_946626925.1 uncultured Prevotellaceae bacterium | reverse complement strand
CATGTAATACCTACACCAAGTCCGATACCGAACAAGAGAGCACCCTTAGAAGGATCTGCAAGCAAGTCCTTTGTCATAAGGAAAGCTACGAATCCATAAAGACCCTGAGTTGCAGGAAGTGCAGAAAGCACCATGTAGCCAGATGACTTTGAAGGGTCTTTCTTAAGAGCACCTTCTGCTGCAGAACCAGCAATAGTTGTACCATAACAACTACCAATACCAGCAAGTCCCAACATGAGACCAAGACCGAGATAACCGAGAATTAAATCCATAATCGTTTATTTTTTATTTGTTATTTATTAATTTACTATTTATTATAACTCTGAAATGGTTTGTACTCAACACCCTTTCCTTCATATCCTGCATTCTTGAAATACTCTACGAAGTTAAGACGGAGAGGGTGAACAAATGCAGAGATTGCAGACATCAAAAGATTGAAGATGTGTCCAACAACATAAATAAGGAATGCTCCTACACATGCAGCACCACCATTTGCGCCAATCATATCGCCAATCATATTGAATGCACCTCCAAGCATACCTCCAGCAAGACAAAGTGCATAGAGACGTATGTATGAAAGGATATCACCCATAAGACCTGATGCCATGTTATAAGTGTCATAGAGTCCTGCAAGCGGATTAACGATAATACCTGCAACAGGAGACTTAACAATCCTATCAATATTGTTAAGAAGGAATATTGCAATAGCACTTACACCTCCTATACAGATGAGTACCATCTTTGTGACTTCCTCAGAAAGACCTGCCACAAGAGCTATCACACCAAACACAAGTCCTCCAACAAGAAGAAGAACCCAGCCCCATGTGCTTATCTGGCTTGCGAATCCATCTTTCTTTGTATAGAGAGCTGCCTTGATGACCATAGCAAGACAGATATGGAATACACCTATACATATTGCAGCCGCCATCTGAATAGAGTATGCTGTTCCTGGAACATTGCCTTGCAACCATGAAAGGAGAGAACCTAACATTGTGTCAGATGGAATCCATCCTGCTTCTACGATATTTATACCGAAGAATGTTCCAAGGAGGAAACCGACAATAGTTGTCGCAACTCCAAGAGCACATATCATACTCTCACATCCATCAAGCATCTCACCGATAATAGGTACTTTCTTTGTCTTTCCTGCCATACCAAGCAAGCCATAGAGAGCAATGACAATACCATAACCAGCATCACCCATACATATTGCAAAGAACAATGTAAAGAACGGTGCAACAATCGGTGTTGGATCCCATTCATTATATGAAGGGAAGCCATACATCTTTGTCAAGCGTTCAAACATTCTTGAGAATGGGTCATTGTGAAGCAGAATTGGTACGTTATCTGTATCTACAGCATCACGTATCTCATAATATGCGACAGAATCCTTCAAGAACGTATCGATCTCTGCCTCCTTTGATACAGGGAACCATCCTTCTACCACCATTATCTTCTTATCAGCAGTAAGCGCTGTAGCGTGTTGTGCCTTAGCGACTGCGAGTTCGTTGATAAGGTTGGTCTCGTATGCCTTGATATCATCAAGATGCTCAACGGCAATGCCAAGACGCTGTTCCTCAAGTGTGAGGATGTTCTCCTTGAGTTCACTAATGTGCTGTGCACATTCCTCGAGTGACTTCTCTGGCAACTGTACTGGTATTGCAGGAACAGTCTCCTCGGAATCCACATAATCATAATGAACAAAGTAGAGAGTCTTGCCATCCTTGCTGACAAGTCCTTCCTTATACTCAGGATGCTTCTTGAAGAAATTGCCTGATGCCTGATAGAAAGAGAGTTTGATACCCTTCTCTTCCAATGCAGCAACACGACTACGGTCAAACGTGCCCCATGGGAGAAGTTGCTCGTAATCCTTCTGGAAACGCTGCAACTCTGCCTTGTTGACACTTATGGAATCGTTGATGCTGTCATAGAGTACAAGATACTGAAGAGCATTTATTGCGTTACCCTCCTTAGCCACACTCTTGTTAGCCACAAGCTTAGAGAGTGACTCAACAACGGCATGCACGCTCTTGATATTGTCTTCCTTAGCACGTATGTCATCCGATGTTTGCAGACGTTCAGCCATGCTCTGGTCATCACTCTGCTGTACATGTATGACACCCAACTTCTGGAGAGACTTGAGGAACTGATCATATTCCTTATAATAGATAAGGAACGTGAGTTTTTTCATGTTCTGAATCATACGCTTTCCTCTGCCTCCTTTCTTGCTCTTTTCTCCTGAAGTGATTTCAGGATCTTCTGTGAAGACTTAGAGAGGTTCTCCTCGTCTTCCATGAATCGCTTAATCTTACGCACAGCCTCCTGGAATCCTGGAATCTGAACCTTCTCGAAGAGGTTCACCTTCTGGGTAGTCTTTTTGCGTGCGTGATCAAGAAGATTGAGTTTGGCAAGTACGAACTCACGTTCAACCGCAGTCTTTGCAAGACCTTGGAGAAGCTTGATTCCGTCGAAGTACCACTTAGGCGAACTGAAGAGGCCGAACGGACGGACCTCAAGACTGATGTTGGTAAGGATTGGGACACGTACGCCCGCAATCTTCTTGACATCAAGCACCACATCCTTGAGTGACACGAGACTTGCATCGAACTCTCCCCAGAGAGTGTACATAGACTCGTATCCGTCAATCTGCTCCTCCAGTTTCTTTTCAAGTGCTATGGCATCTTCCTTGCACTTCTTGACCTCAAGACGAAGAGCCGTCTCCTTACTCTTGATGATAGGGAGAGTCCTCTGCCTCATCTTGAGATTCTTCTCAATCTGCTGAAGCGATGTTTTATTGTATTGAAACTTTATCATAATTCAAAATTCATAATTCATAATTCACAATTAAGTTTTAACAAAATTGGAATCATCAACTATTGAATGTGCTTTTTACGATTGAAGTTAATATTTTTATTAATTCAGTACAATCTCTTTGAATACTTTCATATTTATCTTTTGAGATATAATCTGACTCATAAAGCAATTCTAACCAATACTCACATTCACTTGCTTCTTTAAGTGAAATATTTAATTTAGCTCCGAAATCTGCTCTGCTTTGTCCTCGAAGTGCTTCTTTCACATTCGCACCTATACTTGTTCCACATCTTAACATTTGCTTGGAAAGAACATATTCTTTCTTTGTTTCAGTAAGATATTGGTACAACTTTATAGAACGAATAGCAAAAGACTTACTCTTTGCAACAACCACATTATCATCCAAGCTTTTCATTGCGAAGCCAAATTATGAATTGTGAATTGTGAATTATGAATTAAGAATGCCAGTAAATATCCGTAAACTCTTTCTTGATGTTTACCTCCTCAATCTTGAAGTACTTGACGAACAATCCCCAAGTAACATCGAGCATCTCGGTAGTATCAAGGTTCACGTCAATTGCAAGAAGCTTGTTTGCATATTCCTTAGCAAACTCGAGACAGCGGTTGTCGTAATCCGTGAGGTCGAAACCGTTCTCAAGCTTTGTCTTTGCATTGGCTGCATCTGAGTAAAGACGGATAGCGGCATTCATTACCTGTGAGTGGTCCTTACGTGTCTTCTTACCAGAAACGAGCTGCTTCAGACGTGAGAGTGAACGGAATGGGTCAACAATAACCTTACCGATATCAGAGTCACGACGGAGGAACAACTGACCCTCTGTGATGTAACCTGTATTATCTGGTACAGCATGAGTGATATCGCCACCATTAAGAGTTGTAACGGCAATAATTGTGATAGAACCGCCACCTACACTCTCTGGGAACTGTACTGCCTTCTCGTAAATCTTTGCGAGGTCAGAGTAGAGTGAACCTGGCATAGAGTCCTTAGATGGAATCTGGTCCATACGGTTACTTACGATAGAGAGTGACTCTGCGTATGATGTCATATCCGTAAGGAGGACAAGAACCTGCTCATGCTTCTCGACTGCGAAGTACTCAGCAGCAGTAAGAGCCATATCAGGAATGAGGAGTCGCTCTACGGCTGGGTCCTCAGTTGTATTCATGAAGGCAATGATACGGTCAAGAGCACCTGCATTAGAGAAGGTATTCTTGAAGAAGTAGTAGTCATCGTTTGTCATACCCATACCACCAAGGATAATCTTGTCTGCCTTGGCACGGAGTGCTACCATTGCCATAACCTCGTTGAATGGCTGGTCAGGGTCAGCGAAGAATGGAATCTTCTGACCTGACACGAGTGTATTGTTAAGGTCAATACCTGCAATACCTGTAGCAATAAGCTCAGATGGCTGACGACGACGAACTGGGTTTACAGAAGGTCCTCCAATCTCTACTTCCTTACCCTCAATCTCTGGTCCTCCATCAATAGGATTACCATAAGCGTTGAAAAATCGTCCAGCGAGCTGGTCGCTCACCTTGAGTGATGGTGACTTTCCGAGGAATGTTACCTCTGCGTTTGTAGAGATACCACCAGTACCCTCAAACACCTGAAGTGTCACATCCTCACCAGCAATCTTTACCACCTGTGCAAGCTTGCCGTTGATGGTTGCGAGTTCATCATAACCAACGCCCTTAGCTTTCAGAGAGCATGTAGCCTTGGTAATCTGTGAAATCTTTGTATATACTTTTTGAAATGCTGTACTCATAATCTCATTTACCATTTACCATTTACCTTATGCCAATAAAATGCAGCACTAAGTATTGGTATAGTGATGTTTTACTTTGAATTAATCATCTCATTTATCTGCTTAACGAATCCATTGTACTCGTCTGACTTGAATACGCAGTAGTTCATCTGCTTGCAGAGGTTGATAAGCTTCTTGAAGAAGTCAACCACCTCAAGGAAGTCGTTAAACTTGAAGTCCTTGTTACAGATTGTAGTCACGAGGTTAAGGATTTCCTCCTGACGCTCAAGACTTGTAACGGCATCAACATCATCGAACGCATCCTGCTGAAGGATAACGAAGTCGATAACCTCTGACTTCCAGAATACTACGTGATAGTCAACTGGTACACCATCATCACCAAGGATGTTGATCTGTTCAGCAATCTCCTTACCACGCTGCATACGTGTCTTGAGGTCAAGAACCTTTGGTATCCACTTGTCGTTAATCTTCTTTGAGATATAATCTGCAAACTCAGGATATTCGAGATACTTAGAATATGAGTCGATAGGATTGACAGCAGGATAACGCTTCTTATCTGCACGATCCTGCTCAAGTCCGTAGAAACAACGTGCAACCTTCTTTGTATTCTCTGTCACAGGCTCCTTGAGGTTACCACCTGCTGGAGATACTGTACCGATGAATGTGATAGAACCTACAGCACCATTGTTGAGATATACATATCCTGCACGACCGTAGAAGTTACTGATGAGGGCACCGAGGTCCATAGGGAACGCATCAGGTCCAGGAAGTTCCTCCATACGGTTTGACATCTCACGGAGTGCCTGTGCCCAACGTGAAGTAGAGTCAGCCATGAGGAGCACACGAAGACCCATTGAACGGTAGTACTCAGCCATTGTCATGGCAGTATATACGGATGCCTCACGGGCTGCAACTGGCATGTTTGACGTGTTGGCGATGATGATAGTTCGTTCCATCAACTTGCGTCCTGTATGTGGGTCAACAAGTTCTGGGAACTCTGTGAAGATTTCCACAACCTCATTTGCACGCTCACCACAGGCTGCGATGATTACGATATCAGCCTCGGCCTGCTTAGGGATAGCGTGCTGGAGCAC
>CAMOVB010000202.1:0-5706 GCA_946626925.1 uncultured Prevotellaceae bacterium | reverse complement strand
AAGCAAAAAGGTCAAAAAGGCATCACAAATGATAGCACATCTGTGAAATAATTATAAAAAGTGTTCATTTTCTTTAATATTTGCTCTCACAGAGCTACTTTCATTTTGATGTATTGGCTAAAACCATTATATTTGCAATGGATTTAACCAACTATTTTTGACAAACAGATAAATATTATATTATCCACGATGACAAAAGCATTCAAGACTGCTGTTCTTTCAGCACTTGCATTCGCAAGCATCAACGCCTCTGCACAGAATGGAGTGAACTCTCCATACTCACGTTCAGGATTCGGTCTTATGTCCGACCGTTCAATGGGCTTCAACAAGGGTATGGGCGGTATTGCCCAAGGATACAGAGACGGACAATCTATCAATACTGCTAACCCTGCCGCCCTTTCTGCCTGCGATTCACTGACAGCCTTGTTCGACATAGGCGTCAGCCTTCAAAACGGAAACTTCAAGATGGGCGACCTTCAGCAGAATGCAAGGAACTCAAGCTTTGACTACTTCGCATTCCACTTCAGAGCCGCAAAAGACTTTGGTATTGCCATATCCATGCTCCCTGTGACCAACATCGGTTACAACTTCACCTCACAGAGTGAAAACTTGGAAGGAACGGACGCACAATCTTCATACACTTTCTCTGGTAACGGAGGTCTTCACCAGATTCAGCTCGGTTTAGGATGGAAAATTGCAAAGCCTCTGTCCATAGGAGCGAACATCTCATATCTCTATGGCGACTATTATCAAAACATGAGCGACAAGTTGAGTGACAAGTCCACTTCAACAAATATCAGCACAATGTCCAAGACATATATGGCTGACATAAGCACATACACACTCGATCTTGGTGCGCAATACACACAGAAGCTTTCTGACAAGAACAGTATGGTGTTAGGTTTTACGTATTCGCTCGGACATGATGTCAACAACGATGCAAACATGGTAATTGCTTCGGCCAACACAAGCGGAACAAGCAATTCGGACACAAAGACAATCAAGAACGCCTTTCAGGTCCCACATTCATTTGCGGCAGGTGTGACATACTACCACTCCTACAAGTTCCTTGCAGGTGTTGACTATGAACTTCAGAAATGGAGCAATGTCAAGTTCCCAGACAACAACAGCAACGGCACATATCAGTCAACGACTGGTCAGTTCAACGACCGCATGAAGGTTGCTGCAGGTCTTGCTTGGACACCAGACATCTACTCCACAAGCAACTTTGCAAAGAGGATTACATACAAGTTCGGTGGTTTCTATTCAAAGTCTTATGCAAATGTCGACGGTACAAAGTTGGCAGACAAACCATACGAGTTCGGTCTTTCAGCAGGAATGACACTTCCACTTGCAAACGCAAACTCTAACCACTCAACTCCGAAGTTAAACGTCTCATTCCAATGGGTTCACTCTGAAATTCCATATCTCAACGCTTCGAACATCCAAAACAACCTGACAGAGAACTATCTCAAGGTGTGTCTCGGATTGACCATAAGCGACAGATGGTTCTATAAATGGAAGATTAAATAATCCACACGGGGAGTTCTCCCCAACGAATAGGACTTTTCCCCCACAGAAGAGTGTTTTTCACCTGTTGCACGTTGAGAAAATGAACTTAATTTGCAACATCAATTTTTCCCACACATCATATTGGGAACATATAGGAAGCATATAGCAACCTAATAAAACGAAACAAAAACAAGTCAATAACTAAAACGAATATACCTATGATGAATAAATCATTTATTATTGGTTGTACACTTACAGCCATGGCTCTTAGCTCTAATGCACAAGACCTCAGAGGTACAAGATTGGAAGACCGTATCGGTCATGGACAAGATAGCATTGATGTTCGCCAAGGATTAAGCCTCTATCAGAGTTACTTCAAGCAGGGCGATTATCTTGAGGCTATAGAGCCTTGGGAAGTAGCATTCACAAAAGGTCCACTTTCTCAAAGCCGTGTATATACAGATGGTGCATGGATGTTTGAGAACCTTATCAAGGCTGAGACTGACGAAGCAAAGAAGAATGAATACTTCGATAAGTTGATGAAGATCTATGATCAGCGTCTTCAGTATCTTGATGCACTCAACTCTTTCGCATCAAAGAAGACTTTTACAACAAAGGGATATATCTTCTGTCGTAAGGCAACAGACTACTACTACTATTGTCCAAAGATGAACAATGAGGAGGCATACAAGATGTTCCGTTCTGGTATCGACGATGTAGGTCTCAACACAGAGGCTTTTGTCCTTTACGCATTCATCGACTGTTCTTATCGTCGCTATATGGCAGACAAGGAGAATGTTGACAAGCGTACAGACTTCATCCGCGACTACATGGAGTGTAATGATATCTGCGACCAGCTCCTTGGACAGGCAAAGGAATTTGCTGAGACAGATACTATTCAGGCACAGAAGATTGTTGCAAACTACCTCCCAACACAGGTACAGTGTAACGACCTCTTCGTTCAGTCAGGTGCAGCAGATTGTGACGCTCTTGAGCGTATCTACTCAGCAGGTGTAGAGGAGCACAAGAACGATATCGAATATCTCGATGCAGTCCTCAAGACACTTGAGCAGTTCGAGTGCGACAAGAGCCAGATTTATTTCAAGGCATCAGACTACATCTATGCTATCAAGCCAACTCCACGTGCAGCCATCGCTAAGGCTAAGCGTCTCATCGAGGGTGGTGACACAAACGGCGCTATCAAGCTCGCTCAGGAAGCTGTTGACATGGAGAATGATGAAATCAAGAAGTCACTCTATGCTTACTCTGTAGCAGCAATGTACTTTAAAAAGGGTAATGCATCAAGTGCACGCCAGTGGTGTAAGAAGGCACTCCAGTTCCAGCCATCACTCGGTAAGGCATACCTCCTTGAGGCAAGTTGTGTAGCACGTCTCGCATCAGGAAACAACCTTGAGAAGAGCAAGTTCTACTGCCTCGCTTATGACAAGGCACTCCGTGCAAAGGCAGTTGACCCAGCTTGTGCAAGTGCAGCAAACAAGGCTTGTGGCAGCTATGCAAGTCATTTCTTCCCTAAGTCAGAGGCATTCTTCCAGGGCTTGAAGGAAGGTCAGGCAGCAACTGTTCTCGGCGAATCAACAACTATTCGTCTTAACAACGCACGATGATAAAGAAACTCACATATAATATTCTGATAGCAGCGGTAGCCTCTACCGCTGCTATACTGTTTTCCTGCTCATCCGACGATAAGGGAGACCATCCTGACATCGGTATAAGGGATTCCATTCCCGTACTCATGTCTGTAGGAGTGTCAAGTTCTGTCTCTGACTCAGGTATAATCAGTTACAAGATTATATCAGAAGATTGGTACTACTATGACAAGAAAGAAGTTCCGTATCACGCATTTGAGAAGGGACTATTCCTTGAGAAGTTTGACAAATCGTTCCATGTAGTAGCATTCATATCATGCGATACCGCCTACCATTATGAGACAAAACGTCTATGGGAAATGAGAGGTCGAGTACTTGTCAAGAACCTCAAGGGAGAGACATTCCGCACATCACTCCTCTTCTGGGACATGGGAACTCACAGGATATATTCCGACCGCTACATGGAGATTGATGGAGAAGAACAACAATTATCAGGTTACAACTTCTCATCCAACGAAACCATGACCGACTATCGTATCTATGGTTCTGTAGGAGCGTTCCCTCTCAGCGAGGATAACACCGAACCTACACCTGATACAGAGATGATGCAGAAAGCAGATTCAGCACAAACAAAGCAGTAAGAACGGCAACAACACAGTCATTCTTACTGTTTTTTTTCATTTTTAGACACTATTTACATCTTTTATCCCAAAATTATAATTAAGTATTCTTTGACTGTCCTATTTTTTTTGTATTTTTGCGTGTTATTTGTGGGCACAACAACTTCGTGCCATGGATAATTAACTAACTGCTTGCATAATCTATCGAAAACAAAATAATAATAATAATAAATAAATTAGAAAATGGCAGCATTACAAACAATCCGAAACAGAGGCATCTTACTTGTTTCTGTTATCGCAATTGCACTTTTCCTCTTCGTCATCGGAGACTTCCTCCGTGGAGGTGAAGTGCTCTTCCAGCAGTCTAAGCAGAATGTTGGAGAAATCAACGGAGAGAAAGTCTCAATTCAGGAGTACCAGAACCTCACAAAGGAGTACCAAGACTTCTACGAGGTAATGTCTCAGAAGTCATCATTCTCTGAGCAGGAACTCAATCAGATTAACGATGAGGCATGGAATAGCTACATCCAGAACCAGCTCATCAAGAAGGAGTGTGACGAACTCGGCATTGCAGTATCAGACGATGAGGTTTCAGAAATCATCCGAAGCGGTCAAAGCCAGTACCTCCAGACACCAATCTTCATGAACCAACAGGGTCGCTACGACTATGCAAACGTCCAGACATTCCTCAACGCCTACAAGGAGGCAAAGGATAACGGACAGCTCAACTCTGACTTCGAGAAGGTTTACAGCTACTATATGTTCGTGCAGAAGGCTATCCGCAACCAGCTCCTCGCCCAGAAGTACCAGACACTCCTCGCTACTTCATTCCTTTCTAACCCTGTAGAGGCTAAGGTTTCTTTCGAGAGCCGTACAAGCCAGACAGACATTCTCCTCGCAGCAGTTCCAATGTCTTCCATCGCAGATAAGGACGTAAACGTAACTGACGAGGAAATCCAGAAGAAGTACAACGAAGAGAAAGAGAAGTTCGCTCTTCCACAGGAGACACGCGACATCAAGTTCATCGACGTTGTTGTTACTCCAAGTGCAGATGATAAGGCAGAGACAGAAAAGGACATGAACGCATGTTCTGATAAGCTCGCTGCTGCACAGAATGCAACAGAGGCTGGCGAAGTTGTACGTGCTAACGCTTCTATTCTTCCATACACTAACGTATTCAAGGCTAAGGAGGCTTTCACACTCTCTTCAGGCAACATACGTTTCTCTGCTATCTCAAACCTCCTCGACTCAGCAGCAGTAGGTTCTGTATCTAAGCCAGTATATGATGCTTCAACAAACCTCTACTACACAGTCAAGGTTCTTGACAAGGCAACTAAGGCTGACTCAGTACTTATCCGCCAGATTGGTGTGACAGGAAAGGACGAAAAGGATTCAGATGCAAAGGCAGACTCAATCCTCAACGCTATCAAGGGCGGCGCTTCATTCAAGGATATCGCAAAGAAGTATGCTCAGAAAGGCGACTCATCATGGGTAGTATCATCACAGTTCGCTAACGCACAGCTTGATGATGACAACATTAAGTTCATCAACACTATCTACAGCACATCTAAGGGTGAGACTGTAAAGGTAAAGTTTGCAAACGGTGCTAACGTAATCCTTCAAGTTATTGATCAGAAGGACTTCAAGCCAATGTACAACGTGGCAGCAGTAGTCAAGTCACTCGAGTTCTCTAACGAGACGTTCAACAACGAGTACAACAAGTTCGCATCATTCGTATCAGCCAACCAGACTGCAAAGGCACTCGAAGACAATGCTGCAAAGAGCGGATACACAGTATATCCAATAGAAAACCTCAGCAGCGCTTCACATAACATCTACAACATCAAGGGCACACATGACGCTCTCCGTTGGGTGTTCGAGAACGCTGAGGTAGGCAACGTATCTGAAATATACGACTGTGGCGACCACAACCACCTCATTGTAGTCGCACTCACAGGCATCAACGA
>CAMOVB010000201.1:0-5724 GCA_946626925.1 uncultured Prevotellaceae bacterium | reverse complement strand
TCCTTGAGGAGTAATGCCACGTTCTTTGCATAGTTGCCCCATGCTGAAGCGTACTGAGAATAAGTTTCGTCGCTAACCTTGCGTGGTTCTCCGTTGAGGAAGAGAAGATATTCGAGAGTGTGGAATCCACGGAGTGCCTGAGCTGACTCAATAGCTTCGTTTTTCTCGTCATATTCTCCATTCCATGTGAATGCAGCCCAATCCTGTGACTTGAGGAGGTTCTCAATACCATCCTGATCAAGTGGCCATGAGTCCATATTTGGGTCAAGTCCGAGTTCTGATACAGGACCGAAAAGGAATGCTTCAGATGTCTCCCATGGCTGACGTGCTGCAAGCCAAGCCTCAGCTGCTGCTTCGAAGTTTTCATCTGTTGGAGTAGCCTGCAACTTTGATACAGCATTGTAGAGTGCTGTGTTCTTAGCTACGAGCTCAGCGTAAGTAGGGAGTGCCACAACATCCACGAAGTTGTTGACAATCTCCTGACAGTCTTCTTCTGAGAGACGGCTGATTGACTGCTTGAATGTTTCAATACTGTTCTTGAGTGTAGCGCAAGCCTCGATAGCTTTCTTTGTCTCTGCTGAGCCGATATTGTTACGGAAAGGTTGTGGAATGGCATCAATTGCTGACCATGCAGCAACGATATTGTTCCATACATTTATTGCAGACTCACGGAGAGCGTCGTTTTGTGCACACTTAGAGAGTATTGAAGGTGTGGCGCTTGTGCTCATGTGCTTTGTATAGTCGTATGTGTCGAGGTCATCGTCAATACGTGCATTCACAAAGGAGTTTGCAATTGACACGATATTGTTCTTGTAGTCGTCACGTGAATGCCATGAATACCATGACTCAACAGAGTAGAGTGCCTTTGTCTTGTCGCCTGTGAGGAACTCATTGTAAGGTTCGCCAATCTTAGCTTCACCCACCTCGTTGGCAATATCAATAGCACCGTCAATAATCTGTTCCACACATGATTCTGCAGATGTGTAGCTTGTTTTTGATGTGTGCTTCTTGAAGTTTGCACCGAAACCAACCACGTTTGCATCTTCCACGTTCTCCTCGTTGTTTACTGGTGCTTTCTCGTCGTCGTCATCACCACAAGATGATACCGATACTGTAAGTCCCATTGCCATGAGACCAATCAAAAGATAATTTTTCTTCATTTGTTTGTTATTGTTAGTTTGTTAGTCCCTAATTGTGAATTATGCATTATTAATTATTAATTTCTTGTGAACCATCCTGCCCAGCCCATACCTATGGCAAACTCATTTTCAGAGTTATATTTGCCACCACCAATCTTGCGTGAAGTGTAGTCTGCCTTTATAATGAGGTTTGGAAGAGCTCGCCAGTTGATACCTGCAACCCACATATTTGTCTTGAGTCGATTGTCTGCAACATACATTCCTGTTACATTCTCCTGAGGATTGTAATATTCGTAGCGGCAGAAAGGTATGATGTTCGGGAAACTTGCGTTGTTAATAATTCCACGCACCTTGACACCAAGCTCGCCACCATAAGCTACAGCCTCGTGTGCAATAGGTGTGATGCGTGAGTATGGTGACTTATTTGATTGTTTACCATTCTTTGCAGAAAGAATATGTGAATTGGTGAGCGAGCCTTTGAGCCAGTTGGCACGTGCTTCAATCCATTTGTTCTTATACTGTGCCTCTACATTATATATACGAAGAGGAAACTTGTCTGTATATTGGTTGGTCTTGTCTGAATTGCTTCCTATATTGTTACAGAAATAATATGAGAGTCCCAAGCGTAATCCAGGTACACCTTTGTAATCCAATCGTGCCACGTATGCTGGGCTTGTAAAATTGTCTTCCTCAAAATATCCTTGTTTTCCACCTTGAGCCCAATTGTTACGGTCAAAGCCGTTAGCGTTGAGGCCTGCAACAATCATAGCCTGATATGTGAATGAGGCATAGCCCTTTCCAAACTGGCCGAAGAATTCAAGTCCTGTCTCATGCCATGTATTTGGGATTATTGATGTCTCACCCTCTGGACGTACCGTACCGAAAAAGTTGAGAGGTTCGTGGTGAGCATTGTTCTGTCCTACGGGAATAACAAAGTGACCTGCTCTTACGTTGAATGCTGGAGTTATGAGACGAGTGATGTGGAACTGCTCAATAGCAACTTCACCACCTTTTTCTATCTCTGTCTCATATTCTCCGTTCTCAGTATTCTCTATTTCTACGGCATTACCAGTACCGCCAGCTTCAAATTCAACCTCAACACCGAGTATCCATTTGTCGGTGAACTTGTAGTCGCCAGCCACCACGAGTCGTGGAATGCTTATCGTGTTGCGATTAACCTTGCGTGTACCATCTGAGCCACCGTAGAAACGGTTCGTTCCATAGTCTTTGAAAGCGCTTACCATCTCTCCATATCCTCCAATGCGGTATTTGCAGAAACTTTGGTAGTCGGCTATCGAATCACCATTCTGCTGGGCATGTGCGGAAATGGCACAAGCTACAGCACCAATCATAATGGATGTTTTAAGAATCATGTTTGTCATTTTACCTTAATTTTTTCGACTGCAAAATTAGAAATAATGCTATTCTGTAGCAATACTCATTTACTGTGAAAAGTCCATTTTAATATGAGTATATTTGTCGCAAATGGGTATGGAGGTGTTGTTTTGATACCTACTTTTTTCTACTGATACCCACAAATAGGTATGTGTATTCAGCTGTTGTACCATGATGTTCAGCACAAGTTATACTTAGTTTTTTTGTAAACACGGGATAGCAAAATGCCTGTACTTTTCATTTGTTTTTGCATGATTTATAGTGCTGTGCGTGTACACAGTGAATTTTTTCTCAAAAAATATAAAAATATTTATGTAAATGTTTGGTGATAAAAAATGAAAAACATATATTTGCCACCGTAGAATTTGAATGATTTCCATGGGAATATTGATTGTTTTACATCGGGAATGAATAAATAAAAAGAAATTAAGATTAGTAAGGAGAACAATGTTATGACAAAGAACAAGACAACTAAGCGTGTGTTGACACGTCAGGAATTGGATATGAACAAATGGTGGACCAGCCTTACCATCACAAATAAGGAAAATCTGTCTGGACAGCCTTATCCTATTTGTACAAGCTGGTGGAACCATATCACTTTAGAAGAGCGCATTCGTGTGCATGATGCTTCTGGCATCGTTAGGTCTCCACGTAACTATTGTCATGGTTTTACATAATAAAATAACCGTTTCGGTAAGTGAACAATAAAAAGATTATACGTATAATAGAAAGAAGGGTACTTATCATGGTATCCTTCTTTGTTTTTGCCGTCATATGTTGTGCGCAGGACTATGTCTCTGTTATGTTTTATAACTGTGAGAATACTTTTGACATTCAACATGATGAAGGTAAGGATGATTATGATTTCCTGCCTACGGGAACGCGAAACTGGTCACGCTACAGATTGTACAATAAGTTGAAGGGTATTGCCAAGGTTATAGCCATGGTGGATGAGTCTCAACCAGTCGGACTTGTCGGTTTGTGTGAGGTGGAGAATGATACGGTACTTACGTATCTTACGGAACGTACTATGCTTCATCGTATTGGTTACAAGTACGTGATGACTCATTCGGATGATCGGCGAGGAATGGATGTTGCACTTTTGTATCAACCTTTTTTGTTTAGGATGATTGGTGAACCAAAGTCTTTGCGTTCCACAGATCTGTATAAGACGTCGCGTGACGTGTTGAGGGTAGGGGGACAACTTGTGAATGGTGATACAGTGTTTGTGTATGTCTGTCATCTTCCAAGTAAACTTGGTGGACGTGAGGCTGAATCAAGTAGCTGTAAGATTATGAATATGATTGTGCAAGATATTGATACCTTGAAAAAAACGATACAGAATTCTTACTTCATAGTTATGGGTGACTTCAATGCAGATATGTCATCTCCTTTGTTCAAACAACTGAAAGATCATTCATTTGTTGATCTTATGGAAGGTCGGAATGGTGGAACGTACAAGTACCATGGGGCATGGTCTATATTAGACCATATCCTTGTGTCTTCCTCTTTCCTTAGTTATGATGCTTCGCTCCGCACATCATTTGATGATTCTGGTATTCTTTCCTCTCCATATCTCTTGGAAAATGACAATATGTATGGAGGTCATAAGCCTCGTCGTACCTACCTATGGACAAAATACAATGGTGGTATTAGTGACCACCTTCCTGTATGGATGCGGATAAGATGGTAAGAAACAGAATTCATCTATTATCGCGAGAATATCTAATGTGCGTAAGATGGTTGCTGTTTTATAAAATTTAAACTACCATCAAAATCTTTTTTGACTACCATGAAAATAGATTTAAACTACCATCAAACAAAATTTTGACTACCATCAAAATTTTGTTTGGTATGAGCAAAAAAATAACCCCGTTATTGCGATATGCTATAACGGGGTATATTATTGTTTGTCTTAGCGTTGGATTAGAGCCCCTTGCCATGACAATGCTTATACTTCTTTCCTGAGCCACAAGGACATGGATCGTTTCGGCCAATCTTTGGACCTTGGTTCACGATAGGCTGTGTAGGTTGCTGTGCACGAGTGTCGCGACGAGCGGCAGCCATATCTGATGGCTCGTCTGGATTCTCCTTGCTCTCTACATACTGTGGCTTTGGCTCTGGACGCTGTGGCTGAGCCTGAGTCTGCTGTACTTCCTCGTTCTCAAGTTCTGGGATAGAACAACGCATGAGAACGGATACTGTATTGTCGTTAATTTCGTTGACCATATTGTCGAAGAGAGTGACAGACTCAAGCTTGAAGATGAGGAGTGGATCCTTCTGCTCGTATGATGCATTCTGTACAGACTGCTTGAGTTCATCGAGTGCACGGAGGTTCTCCTTCCAAGCCTCGTCGATGGTGTGGAGCAACATTGACTTCTCGAAAGCGATGAGAAGATTGTCACATTGTGACTCGTATGCTTCCTTGAGGTTGATGTTCATCCAGCGGCCACGACCGTTACCCCATGTGATAGGAACCTGTACGTTTACCTGGTCGATGTTAGCAATTCTATCCTTATTATCTTCGTATGCCTTCTTGATTACTTGGAATGCAATGTTCTTGAGACGACTTGTGCGCTCCTTGAATGTAGCGATAACAACATCGAATGTCTTGTCTTCAAGTTTTTCGCGTTCTGTGTCCTCGAACTCTGTGGCTGTGAATGGTATTTCCATGGCAAAGAGACGGAAGAAGTCCTCACGTACATCGTTGTAGTTTCCATTGTGCATTACGTGGAGTACACGATCCCAAATCATGTTGGAAATATCCATACCGATACGCTGTCCCATGAGTGCATGACGACGACGTTCGTAGATGACCTTACGCTGCTTGTTCATTACGTCATCGTACTCAAGGAGACGCTTACGGATACCGAAGTTGTTTTCCTCAACTTTTTTCTGTGCACGCTCAATTGACTTGTTAATCATAGGGTGCTCAATCATCTCACCTTCCTCGAAACCGAGACGGTCCATAATCTTAGAGATACGGTCAGATGCGAAGAGACGCATGAGCTTGTCCTCAAGTGATACGTAGAATACTGATGAACCTGGGTCACCCTGACGACCTGCACGTCCTCGGAGCTGACGGTCAACACGACGGCTCTCGTGACGCTCTGTACCGATGATGGCAAGACCACCTGCAGCCTTAACCTCGTCAGAGAGCTTGATGTCGGTACCACGACCTGCCATGTTT
>CAMOVB010000200.1:0-5768 GCA_946626925.1 uncultured Prevotellaceae bacterium | reverse complement strand
TTCTTCGTAAAAATGAGAACGAAAACAAGAGAAAATGAGATGAAACAAATTTTCTAAATTTTCGTTCTTCCCCAAAAAAACAGCGAACAATCAAACGTCTTTTTAACTCCCTATATAACTACATTTTAACTACAATTTAACTACAATCCAAACTTGAATTGTGTATATTATGTTTTCAGACGAATTAAGTAAAATCTCATGGGAGGAAACCACGGAGAAGATAGCCAGTAAGACCGATGCGGATGTGCGTCGTGCACTTGGCAAGCAACATTGTGATGTCGATGACTTCATGGCGTTGCTGTCACCAGCGGCAGAGCCATATCTTGAGACGATGGCACGCCTTTCACGAAAATATACGGAGGAGCGATTTGGCAGGACAATGTCAATGTTCATACCTTTATATATTACCAACTCATGCTCCAACTCGTGCGTGTATTGTGGTTTTCACCGTGAGAACCCGATGGCACGCACCATCCTCACCCCAGAGCAGATAGAGGACGAGTACAAGGCTATCAAGGCTCTTGCACCCTTTGAGAACATACTGCTTGTGACGGGGGAGAACCCAGCCAAGGCAGGCGTTCCGTACCTTGCCAAGGCAATTGACATTGCAAAGAAATACTTCTCAAACATTAAGATTGAGGTAATGCCCCTTGACACCGAGGAGTATAGGGAACTGACCACCCATGGGTTGAATGGCGTCATCTGTTTTCAGGAGACATACAACCGTGAGCATTACAACCTGTATCATCCAAGGGGAATGAAGTCGAAGTTTGAGTGGCGTTGCAATGGCTTTGACCGTATGGGACAGGCAGGTGTCCACTCCATCGGTATGGGCGTTCTCATCGGTTTGGAAAAGGAATGGCGCACTGATGTGGTTATGATGGCTTACCATCTCCGATACCTTCAGAAGCACTATTGGCGTACCAAGTATAGCGTGAACTTCCCTCGTATGCGTCCAGCACAGAACGAGGGCTTCCATCCTAATTGCTATATGACTGACCGAGAACTTGCGCAGGCAACATTTGCCATGCGAATATTTGACCATGACGTGGATATCTCGTACTCTACTCGTGAGCCTGACTATATCCGTGACAATATGTGTACGCTTGGCGTCACAACAATGTCTGCTGGTTCAAGAGTCAATCCCGGTGGTTACCATACCTATCCACAGGCTTTGGAACAGTTCACCGTGAGTGACGAGCGTGCACCAGAGGTTATCAATGAACGCTTGCGTATGCTTGGACGTGAACCAGTATGGAAGGATTGGGATGCAAGTTTCGATGTGGTACATTCCTCCCTTCTCAGGGAAGCTGTGATATAATGTGTTCTTGCCTATTCTTGTAGCTATGGTAAAGGAAAATATCAAGTCAGGGCATCACACTCTTGGTCGGGGAGTGTGTATCGTTATAACCCTACCTGTCTTTTTTGATGATGAGGCTGACCGTATCGCGCAGTTGTTAAAGAGTGGAAGGGTGAATTTGGTTCATATCCGTAAACCAGAAAGTACGGAGGAAGAGGTGGAAGCTCTTCTTTCGTCCATTCCTGAGGACTTGCGTGGTCGGTTAGTGTTGCATGACCATCATTGCCTTGCATCACGCTACGGCGTGTATGGTGTCCATCTCAATGGACGTAACCCTGTTCCTCCAAAGGGATGGCAGGGAAGTGTGAGCCGTAGTTGCCACACCCTTAATGAGGTGATGGAGTGGAAAGAGAGGTGCGATTATGTCTCCCTCTCCCCCATCTATGACTCTGTGTCAAAGAAAGAGTATCTGTCGGCTTTCACTCATGAGGAACTTATTGAGGCACATCGACAGGGTATTATAGATGACAGGGTGTATGCACTTGGAGGCGTAACCTTCGACTCTATTTCCGATACCCTTGCCCTTGGCTTTGGTGGTGTAATGATATTAGGAGACGCATGGAAATGAAGATTGTATTAAGCATAGCTGGTTCCGACCCTTCGGCTGGAGCTGGCATACAACAGGACTTGAAGACGATGACGGCACTTGGCTGTTATGGTGCAACCGTGATTACTGCACTTACCTCGCAGAATACCTTGGGAGTGCAGGATGTGATGGCTGTGCCTCCGCAGACGGTGCGTTCACAATTTCGTTCCGTACTTGACGACTTGGAGGTGTCTGCCATAAAGATAGGGCAGATACCTAATCGTCAGGTGGCTGTTGTTATCTGTGAGGAACTATGTAGCTACCTTTCCCACAGGCACGTACCTGTGGTTTATGACCCTGTTATGATTTCCACAAGTGGAAGACGGCTGATGGAGGAGGATTGCGTGTCTTTCCTCCTCGCCAACCTCTTTCCGTTGTGTACTCTTGTCACGCCAAACATACCAGAGACGGAGACATTGACAGGTATGTCCCTTCGTTCCTCGTCCGACTTCGATGCTGTCGGTCACCAACTTGTAGAGCGTTATTCCGCTTCTTTCCTGTTGAAGGGAGGACATTCCGCTTCCTCTTCAATGGTTGACCGCCTCTATTGCTCTGATGGCACTTCACATTCCTTTGCCACGGAGAAGGTTGACAGCAAGAACATACACGGCACGGGGTGTACGCTATCTTCAGCCATAGCCTCGATGCTTGCACAGGGGCATGACCTCCCGTCATCGGTTCGCCTTGCCAAGGATTATGTAACCAAGGCTATCATTGGCGGAAAGAACCTTCATGTGGGTAATGGTAACGGCCCTTTGTGGATGCCTCTTTTCTCGTCCATCTTTGACGGAAGTCATTCCTCTGAGTAAAAATACCACCATAATGTAGTGCAATATTTATGAATATTGTTTATCTTTGTCACAAATCTTATAACTTAGCACGTTACGTGCGTAATACTAATAACAAACAATGGATATAAACAAACCTATTATCAAGAGTGTACTCTCCTTGTCACTCCTTGTTTTACCATTTTCTTCATTTGCCCAGACGGCTCGTGAGGAGATTCACGAGAACATACTTCGTTCTGGTAGTAACCACATGGCATACATTGCTCCTGACGTTCCACTTACAGCAACGCCAAAAGGATATGAACCTTTCTATATCAGTCATTACGGCCGTCATGGCTCACGTTGGTTGTTGAACGATAACGATTATATGGGTCTTATTAAGAAACTAAAGAAAGCCGATGGTTATGGTAAACTTACGGAGCTTGGAAAGAAAACCTTGGCAGACTTGGAAGCTTTCTACCCTTGTACCGTGAAGCGTCTTGGCGACCTCACATCAGTTGGTGAACGTCAGCATCATGGCATTGGTAAACGTATGACGGAGCACTTCCCAGAAGTGTTCAAGGGTGAAGCACAGGTTGATGCTCGCAGTACCGTGGTCATCCGTTGCATCCTCTCCATGGTAGCAGAATGTGAGGAGATAACAGCATTCAACTCCAAGGTTAAAATGCATAATGATGTGAGTAACGCCTTCCAGTACTATCTCAATCAAGATTGGGACAAGCAACTGAAGGATGCTGCACACGGTCGTGGCGATATCGTTAATAAGTACCGAATGAAATACACTCATCCAGACAGATTGATGTCTTCGCTCTTTAATGATAGTCAGTATGTTAAGGACAGCCTTAATGCTCACGCTTTCATGGGTTCACTCTTCTGGGTGACTACAAATATGCAGAGCCATGATACAGATATTGACCTCTACCCTCTATTCACAGAGGAAGAGTGCTACGACCTGTGGAAGATCCATAACATCGAATGGTACTTAGGCTATGGCCCTGCTCCTCAGACAAAGGGAATAATGCCATTCAGCCAGCGCAATCTCTTGCATAATATCATAAGTACGGCAGACACAATAGTGGATAATCGCAAGTTTAATGGTGCTACACTACGCTTCGGTCACGAGGTGTGCGTAATGCCACTTGCCTGTCTTCTTGAATTGGATTCCTGTGGCCGTAAGGTGAAAAACCTTGATAACATTGAAGATTATTGGGTGAACTACCGAATCTATCCTATGGCTTGTAATGTCCAGTTAGTCTTTTACCGTCCAAAGAAAGGTGATGGAGACATTCTCGTCAAGGCTCTTCTCAATGAGAAAGAGACGACAATGCCTATCAAGACAGACACGTATCCATACTATAAATGGAACGACCTTCGTAAGTATTACCAAAAGAAACTTGATGACTACGAAAATCATAAAGACTAAGGAATTTCTTCTGAAGGCAGAGAATTACAAAAAAGTAACTGGATTGACAAACAGGTGTCAATCCAGTTACTTTTTTTATGATTTGTTACGTCATTTACATTTATTTTGCATCCTCATCCAGCCACTTATCCAGAGTAGTAAGTTGTTCATCAAGGTCTTTCGCAAATTCAGGGCAATGCATACGAACGCACGCTCTGAGCACGATGTTCAGACATCTTGGATTTCTTGGTATTGTGATTGGTTCAACATCTGGATTGGTGTGTACCCATACATCGTAATAGTCAGCTGAAAAAGCTTTCTTTGCAAGTCTTTTCTTAATCATAACTTTAATTTTAAGCGTTAGTAATTGTTTTCTTATGTCAAGTCACCAATGTTTATCCTCATTAATCCCTGACCCTGCAAATATAAACATTCTTTTTCATACAGAGCCAATTCCCCCACTTTATTTTTCCAACATATCGAAAAACTCACAAACTTACAAAAAAATACGCACTACTCTACCGAGCAGTGCGTACGAACTAACATCTAACCTAATACTTAATATTGTGTTTACCTATTGAGAGAAATATAAACTAACTAACCCTTATTAAATCATTAAAAATAACCCGTAATTAAAACCTTATATTATTATACCACCCCAATATTTGTTATTAATTCATTCCCGATACCTTTTCTAATATTCCCAATACATTTCTTTTTTATTAGCTTACCAAAATTTATTCTCCCGAATTACAATTCTCTTGTTCTTAATTGTCCAATCAAAATTAACTGTTCTACTTAAAAGTGAATCAACTAGTGAAATTCCCGTAATATATAATGATTATCACTGTCCGTTTTTAGTAATGTTATACCTGATCTCTCAAGTTACCATTAGTGATTGTCTTAAAACTTAATTGTTTTTTGTAAAACTCTTTTTGTTTTTTGACACTGCAAAGATATATGGATTTTCTTTTTCTTGTTTTCAATTTCGGAGCATTACATTTCATTTCTTTGCGATTTTTGGGTAATTTGTATGTCGTTTTAAAACTCGAATATTGATTGAAATATAATTCTTCAAAAAAAATGTCAAAAAAGGGAATGTAAAATCTACACTTTATTCAAAACATTGATTTATTGTGTATTGAACACACTAATTTTTCTGCACATTTCCGTTTTAGGTGAGCATTGACACTCTGATGACGAGTTATCTTATTCGTCTATTCATGTTGATTTTTATTCAAAAAGTATGCTCTACTGTTTAGAACTGTAAGCAATGTTCATTATATTGCAATTAAGTGTAAGTACGCCCATATCATTTGCACTACATTTCCTATTAACTATACATTTTCTCCTAAAATTATTCGCAAAATGAACAAAAATACGTAATTTGCATGTAGCAAATGGACATTTGTTTCAATATTTCAAGACAATAATTCAATGCAATCCCCCCCAAATAAGGTAAAAATGCGCTCAAAGTGCAAAAATCAAGCCATCATCTTCATAATTTCGAGTGGTTCAAAAAAGGCAACAAAAAATGTAATGGGCCATTTGTACGAGTTGTCAAGTGTCAAAAAAAACGAACTGTATGGTTGTAGTTTTGCACAAAGGTGCATATTAAAAAAACAGTCAAGA
>CAMOVB010000199.1:0-5790 GCA_946626925.1 uncultured Prevotellaceae bacterium | reverse complement strand
GCAAACGTGCCAAACACTTGCACCATCTTCTTTTGGGTCTGTCATCGTCTTTCTTCTTTTTGTAGCGTGAAGGTGCTAACTTATAGTAATACACAGGTACTACCCATGACGCCACGATAAGGGATGCAAAGAGAGCTATCGTAACACCCATAGCCTGATCATAGAAGAGAGCACCTGCCGTTCCACTTAAGAAGATGAGCGGAAGGAACACAGAACATGTAGTAAGTACGGAACTGAGCATCGGGAAGAATACTTCCTTTACACGCTTGACGATGAAGTCATCGAAACTTGCCGTACCTTCCCTATAATCCTTCATGTTATCTATGACGATGATGGCATTGTCCACTATCATTCCCACACCAAGAATCAAGCCCGATAGAGAGATGATATTAAGTGATATGCCAAGCACATAGAAACATAGCAACGTGAGGATTAGAGACAAAGGAATGGAGATGATGATAAGTAGAGGTGTCTTCCAACTTCTGTTGAACAAGAACAAGATGATGCATGCCAATACAGCAGCAAGTATCAAGTTCCATTCGAGGTTGTCAATGGAATATGTCAACAACTGTGTCTGGTCACGTGTGATAGCGAAGTCAACATCTGGATAATCCGTCTTCATGCTTCCCACAAGTGCATCCATGTCATTCTGAAGATCTTCCATCTGCGCATCATTCTGTTTGATAACAGCCACGGACACAGCATCCACATCATCATGATGCACAACACCATTACGCACAGCGGACTTCTCTATCACCTGACACACATCCTTCAGTTGCATCATACGGCCCTGATGACGGAAATATATATTCTCGATATCCTCCTTATTCAGTATCTGAGCATCAAAATGGATAGTGTAGCGATATATACCACTCACCACATTGAGAGCACCGAGCACGATATTATTGTCCTTGATGGCATTCTCTATGTCATGAACAGTCATTCCCATAGCCTCCAGCTTCTCAATATCTGGTATGCATTGTATTTCTGAACCTACCGTACCGCTGATATCTACCATCGCTACCTCTGGCAACTGTTCGATTCTCTTGGAAATGACATTACGTACCAGTTTCGACAACTGAGCAAGTTCCATATTATTGGCATCCTGTCTTTCCGCCTCAGACTGTACATCACGACTCTCTACCCTCTTATCGCTATTTTTATCCGTCTTATTCTTATAAAACACATCCACATAGAAGGCAGGTATATCCATGGCACTTGCCTTGATAATCTTAGGACGGTCTATATCCTTAGGCAAACCGTTCATGGCACGGTCAATCTTCTCGTTCACCTCAATGAACAAGATATCCATATCCGCACCAGGCTCGAATGTCATGGTAATAGTACCAGCATCAATCCTTGACTGCGACTCGATATCCTTCAATCCTGCCACTTGAGACAACTGACTACGAAGTGGAGCTATCATCTGTTGCTCTATCTCCGTTACTGATGCACCAGCCTTCACACATTGTACAGTAATCTTCGGAATATCTATCTGTGGCATCAGCGACACAGGAATATATGTCAATGACAATACACCTATTGCCACAATAGCAATAAGTATCATCGTCACCGCAATCGGTCTATGTAGTAAGTTCTTTAACATAACTATTTGTTTTGATTATTACAAATTTCACATTTACTGCCCATTTCCTGACAATCATCCGTACTTAGTCCGTTATTCGACCGTTATTCGTCCGTACTTAGTCTATACTTAGTCCGTACTTATTGTAAATTATCCGAACGGATGCCCCCTTCGGGGGGCGGGGGCCACTACTCCGTCTCGCCTGCCCTCACCTGTGTATCATCAGCGAGGTTCTGATTGCCTGAAGTTATGACAATGTCTCCTTCGTGTATCTCTGTTTCCTTGCGCTCACATCCTGTGATGGCATATTCGTTGAGGTTGCTGTACATTATATCAACGTATGTCCATATAGTTCTGTTAATTGTTGCCTGACACTTTGGTTATTATGGCATGATAACAAAAAGAAACAAATCGGCACATACAATAAAAGGCCATGAATACACTTCATAAATATACCCTTCAACTTTACTGTTTTATTGACCATATCATAACTACGGGATTATCTCCTGGCTGTAACATACCAACCTTCTTCCTAAGATTTTGAACCTGTTCTTGATATTTTGCATCTATATCCTTTCCTGAATAATAAAAGCATAAAGAATGCTTATCCAACGCTGTATATATATGCCTTTCATCAATACCTTTTATTTGTCCAAAGTTAATTATAACATCATCTATATAATCAGATATACACGAACAACTTGTCAAACCTGTTTTTTTGTCATAAACATACATGAGAGCTAATCCCTTGATATTCGTAACAATATAACAATAATTGTTCGTTTCTTGAAAATATCTGAAATATCCCACATAATTACTACATAATTCATTAAATTTATTATTATCCATCAAATCCTCACCAGAGAAATCTGGAATATTATACTTTCCAAAATCAAATTGATATTTTAATTCACATTCTTTTGAATTAAACGAATAAACATCATAACAAAACAAACTTGTGCCATTGCATCTATCTTTATACAAAGATAAAGAATGTAAATCTGACATAATATGAGAATCAAGTTTTTCATCAATTACGCCACAATAATTAACTATATTTAAATTTCTATCAATAAACCAATAATTATACGGATTCTTTTCATCCTCAATATAGTTTCCCATACAACAAACGTAGCCATCTTTCATGCAATTGATTTCTGTAAAACATTTTGGCATCACAACCGATTGCAATAGTTTTCGTCCATAAAGGTCAAAACTCAACAACCTACAGCTTTCTCTACAATAAATATTCAATGTCTTATTATATTCATCCACAAAAGCATCCCATAAATGAATATATTCATTAGCACTATGTCCATGACGATATATATCATTAATGTAATCTCCGTTTTTACTAAAAATAAACAATCGTTCTTGCTGACCACATACAATAAACAACAAAGAATCATACAGAAAGACTTTATCTATATTGCCGACGACAACATCTTCGGGTGTTTTTAATTGGATGATTTCTAAATCTTTTATTACGTTTCTTGTGTGTAAACCTGGCGTTGACAATAAATCACATTTTTCATCAACAATAACTTTATTTGTAGCTTTTTCACTATTACAAGACAGTAATATTAAAAGACATATTATTAAAGATATATATTTCATAATTATTTTTTTTATGATTGTATTGATTAATGATGTAGGTTCAACGCCTAAAATAAATGAGTGTAGTGACTCCTACTCGACTGTTTTTAGGCGGTGCAAGGATTGTAAAAATAATTATGCAAAACACGAAACGGTATGAACAATAAATAATTTATCGAATGATTTCAGCAGACTGTAATAAGTCTCTCAACGCTAAACATACTTCTCTCAACGTTCCTCCGTCTCGCTTGCCCTCACCTGCGTATCATCAGCAAGATTCTGGTTACCGGATGTTATGACAATGTCTCCTTCGTGTATCTCTGTTTCCTTGCGCTCACATCCTGTGATGGCATATTCGTTGAGGTTGCTGTACATTATATCAACGTATGTCCATACGGCACGCTGTGTCTTCTTGTCATACATGAACACCACATGATAGCCGTCACGTTCAACGACTGCTTCCTTTGGAACAACATACATCTTAGGAACGGCACTCTCCACTATGACACGCACATTCATACCATCAATCAACTTGGCTGAACTGTTCCTCATCCTTGCCTTTATCTTGACAAGTCCCTTATCATCTATCGTTGGGTTAATCTCCTCAACCACACCTTCGTACTCGTTGTCCTTATTGACGAAAGGCGATATCTTGACTTTCTGTCCCTTGCTCACAAAGGACAACTCGGCTTCAAGTATCTTGAACTCAACATCGAAAGATGAATCATCAATCAATGTACAGAACTTACTGCCATTCTGGAAGGCATGAGCCTCAAGATTGGCAATCCTTCCGCTAAATGGTGCAATCAGTTTACAATCGGCTAAAGCCTTCTTGGCAGACTCCAACGAGAACTTGGCACTATAGTAGCCACTTGTAATCTCCATACGCTTGAGCACATCTGCTGGCACATTATTAAGGTTGCCGTCATAGCCAAGCCCTATCAGTTTGTCCTGAAGCTCCACCTTCGAGCGTTCAAGGTCATGCTTAGCACGGTCAAGAGCCTGTGACTTCTCATGCATATCTGCGATGGCAAGTACAGCACCCTTTGACACACGTTGACCATTGACTACAAGAACCTTCTCAAGCATCGTACCTTGGTTAGGACACATGAGGTCAGCCCTCTGTACTGCTCCAAGCTTACCATTACAGAGCAACTGCTTTTGAAAAGTCTGTAGCCTCAACGACATTGTATCGACATCAACAATAGCCTCTTCCTGAATGTCGATTGATTCTTCCTCTTTATTTTCGTCTCCGCCCTTGCACGCCATCAACGACACAAGAGCAATAAGTATATATATCTTCCTCATAAGTTTGTTAGTTCTTAAGTTTTTGAGTTTGTAAGTTCTTAAGTTTTTTGGTTTTTAGGTTCTCGCGGAAGTACTGTGAGTGTTTAAGTTCTTAAGTTTTAGCGGAAGTGAGAGCAAACAGAGTAAAATTGATTTTTCACTTTTGACTACGTCGAGCTAAAGGTTCACTATTCACTTTTCACTATTGACAACGTTCCAGCCCGGCCTGTTCTTACTTCACCAGTCTCTCATACTCGTATTCAATATCCTGCTTCTTAATCCAGTCATACAGAGTGGATTTCTGCAACGAATAATAGTCATTCCAGAATGTGTTGAGCTGGTTGATATACTGGTATTTCGCCGATTCCATCTCCTGCTGTGCCGTATTCAGGTCAGTAACAGACACAGAACCAGTTTCAAATCTCTTGCGCATAATCTCATATCGCTCCTCAGCAATCTCCTGTGCACGAAGGGCATCACGACATTGTATTGGCTGTAGATTGAACTGTAACACCTTTTTCCTTAATGCCTGTACATAGTCGAGATGTGCCTGTTCCTGCTGAGTACGCACCACCTCAAGACTTGCCTGTGCCATCTTCACTCGTCCACGGCTCACACCCCAGTCGAAGATTGGCAACGAAAGGGTCAGACCTACAATCTCATTATCCATTGGATTCCTATATGCATCAGCAAAGGCATTTGCTTTTTGAGTAAAGCCGACCTCGCCCCTTATTGTCATTTGTAGTCCTTTGTTCGACTTTGCCTGTGCGAGGCTCTTCTCTGCCTCAAGCATCTGCTGCTTCTGTTCCAGAGTGTGCGAAGAATTCGTTATCGCCCTCTGTATGACCTCATCAACACTCAGTATGATTTCTGGAACGGAATAAGGAGGGACAAGTTCCGCATCATTATAATCGGAGACCCTAAGATAAGAGAACATATTATACATCACATCATCAAGGTTCTGCTTGTTCTTGTTCACAGACATCCTTGCGTTGAGTACAGACAACTCCATCTGCAGTACTTCGCTCTTGGTCGTTGTACCAAGATTCAGACGTGCCTTGGCTATGTCAAGAAGAGCCTCTCTGTCCTTCAATGTTGCCACACTCTGTTTGTAGTCAGACTGGGCAGAAAGGACACTAAAGAACAGACTTGTCACTCTTATAGTCACATCCTGCATGGATGATGCGTATGCCTTCTGAGCTATCTGATACTTAATTGGTGCCGTCTTCTTTTCCCATTTAAGGGAATTGAACGATTTGAGCGGTTGAGTATAACTTATACGAAGCGGTTGCGAATTATATGTTGTCTGATTATAATCAAAC
>CAMOVB010000198.1:0-5870 GCA_946626925.1 uncultured Prevotellaceae bacterium | reverse complement strand
AGCACAACCTTTTGTTTCCAACTCGCTACAGATACGGTCAATACCCTCGCCAAACGCCTTGGGGGCTATCTGAATGCTCTTACAATCGAATGTCTGGCATTCCTTGCGAGTCTGTATTTCTTCTATTGTCATCATTCTGCTTATTTCTCTTGACTGAATTCTCCAGTCCGAAAGCAAAGATACTAAAAATAATCGTTATAAACGCAGAAAGGCTAAAAAACAAAAACAAATAGTATAAAATTTGATTATAGCTTCTCTACCACTTCCAAGTCTGCTGGTAACCAACGCACGCTATGCAATTCGTCCTTGGAAAGCCAACGTGCAGCTTCATGTTCTTTGAGTGTCAGGCTTCCACTTTCTACATGACACAGGAAACAATGCATGGTTAAATGGAAAGAAGGATAGTCATATTCCACAGTCGTGACCAAACGCTCGATTACAATATGCGTTTCCAGCTCTTCCCTGATTTCACGTTGTAAAGCTTCCTCAGGTGATTCACCTGCTTCCACCTTTCCGCCAGGGAATTCCCACCAGTCCTTCCACTCACCATATCCTCGCTGAGTGGCGAATATATGATTATCTTTTCGTATTATTGCCGCAACGACTTCTATATTCTTACGTTCTTCCATACTTATTATCCAATAGCTTTATACTGACTTGCAAAGGCGTATGTTGCTTCCGACATTGGTGTGTTCAGGTGCCACACAATCTGCATAGGCTTGGAACCTTCCATGCTCTTCATCGTCACTTGGCCAAGATATGTAAATCCCATTCTACAACCATAATCAGGATGATCAACTTGCTGACGGACAAACAACAGCATATTGTTTTCGCCATTACGATATGCTTCTTCTTCACTTTTCCCTATGGCGATTGAATCTATTCATCTTGACAGAGTAATTGTTGTAATTGTTCCTCTGAAGGCAAAAGGCGACGAATTTCTTCTTTCGTCTTGTAGGTTGCGACACCCATCGGATTCTCATATCCTTGAATAAGGAACTCAACGAAAGATTTATTTGCACTCTTACATAGTACAATTCCTATGCTTGGATTCTCAAAAGGTTTCTTCACTTCGCTGTCTAAAATTCGAAGGTAAGCACTCAATTGACCTAGGTAGGCAGGTTTGAACTCTCCAAATTTGAGTTCCACACATACAAGTGCAGCCAATTCCCGATTATAAAAAAGCAAGTCTGGGAATTGTTCAACTCCAAACTTCTCCAGATGGTACTGATTACCCACAAAAGTGAAATCTCTACCAAATGTCATGATAAAATCTTTCACTTTATGCACAATCTCTTGCTCCACCACTCGTTCGTCCACATCATCTTTAGTGCGAGCATCTAGTTCTTCCATGTTGACAAAATCGAGAAGATAGTTATCCTTGAACATCTCTATTGCCTTTAGAGCTGATACCTTATTAGGCATTGTCTGGGCAAAGTTGTTTGGCATTTGCGACTGATGGTGATACAAGTCTGCCTTTAGCTCCTCAATTAGGCGATCTTTGCTCCAATGTTGTTCCACAGCTTTACGGATGTAGAAAACTCGTTCTTCAAGCGAAGAGGTCTTTATAAGGATTTCATAGTGATGCGTGAAACTCAAAGACAAGAAAACATTCCAATCCAATTCGTCCACTGCTCGTGGACGAATCACAAGACTCTGCGTATCAATTATTTCGCTATTATTTTTCAAATCGTCCACCGCCAGTGGACGATTTAAGATTTCCCATCCTTCATAGAATGTTCGCATACGTTTTATGGCACTTGCAGAGAACCCTCTCAGCCCAGGAAGTTCTTTTTGTAGTTGCTGGCTGATAAAGTCAATGGCACCTGTTCCCCAAACTCCCTTACGGGTATGCTCGGAGACATAGCGACCAATACCATAGTAGAGGGAAAGCAGTTCTCGATTTGCCTCGCTTGCAACTTTATGCTGACTCTTCAAAATGGCCGCCTTGATGGCTTGCACGTCCTTACTTAGTATCTGTATGTCTTTATTCTCTTGCATCTTCTATTATCATCACTCGTTTTTTTCTCTTGATTGAGGACAAAATTACTATAAATAATCGAAATAACTATTGAAATACTCAAAAAACAAAAACAAACGAGTTAAAATTGGCATATTCCGGTAATGAAACAATATACACCCTAATCCTCTTTATGCGAATTCTTACATTTCTCCATCCTCACCTGTTCGTTTATATCGAGTTTAAGGGTGACAACTATTTTAACGGAAAAACATGGTAATGATGTTTTTTAGCACATATAACATATAAGCAAGGGACAATAGTTTGACGGAATAAAAGATTATTATTACTTTTGTAACGGATTTTGAAAAGAACAGAGATTACATAATCAAAAACAACATGAATACAAAAGACAATGGATTAACAATCAGGACGGCAAAGCCTGAGGACGCTAAGGAACTTGTGGAGATTTATGCTCCATACGTTATAGATACGGCAATCACTTTTGAATACGAAGTGCCAAGCGTCGAGGAGTTTCGCAACAGAATAATCAAGACTTTAGAGAAATATCCATACTTCGTAGCAGAAAAGGACGGAAAGATTCTTGGCTATGCGTATACTGGCGTATTCAAGGCTCGCAGGGCATACGACCATTGTGTTGAGACAAGCATCTATGTAGATATGAATGCTCATGGTCAGGGCATAGGCAGAAAGCTTTACGAGACATTGGAGGCTGAACTGCAGAGTCGCGGTTTCATCAACATCAACGCTTGTATCTCATGGATTGACGAGCCAAACAAACATCTCACTCACCAGAGTCCTAAGTTCCACGAGAAGCTTGGCTACAAGAAGAATGCACACTTCCATCGCTGCGGCTACAAGTTTGGCGAGTGGTACGACATGATATGGATGGAGAAACTGCTGGACGAGAAATACTTCAAAGGGGAACTGTGAGTTGTGAGTTATGAATTATGAGTTCTTTCAACCTGTACGGTTAAAAACGTATAGCTGTGCCGCCAAGCGGCCAATTATAAAAACAAAAGAAAACACAGGAAAACAAAAGAACTTTTCTCACCGACCAGCGGGAGGTAAAACATGTTTTTTCTTGTTTATGTTCTTATAGACTAAACGACATAAACATACCAATAAAACAAACGAGTATGATGAAAGCAATAATAGTTGGTGCAACATCGGGTATCGGACGTGCCGTGGCAGAACAGCTGACGCAGAAAGGTTGGCAGGTAGGCATAGCAGGACGCCGTATTGGTGTGTTGCAGGAGATGCAGAGCCGTAATATCAACATCATCGCCACGCAGGAGATAGACGTGACCAACGACAATGCCGTAGATGGGCTCAACAGTCTCATTGGCAAGATGGGAGGACAGATTGACCTCTATTTCCACAGTTCGGGCATAGGCTATCAGAACATCGAGCTGGATGCAGAGAAGGAGTTATCTACCATCATGACCAACGCCCTCGGAATGACCCGCATGGTCATAGCGATGTTCGACTTCTACGTCAAGCATCCTGAGCAGAAGGGACAGATAGCTGTCATCAGCAGTATTGCAGGTACTAAGGGACTGGGAGCTGCACCTGCCTACTCATCAACCAAGCGATACACAAGGCATTATCTTGAGTGCCTCTCACAGCTGATACACATACGTGGCATCAAGAACATCACGATAACGGACATACGCCCAGGATTCGTACGCACACCTCTGCTCAAGGGCGACAACTATCCTATACAACTCGACGTGAACGATGCTGCACGTGACATACTCAAGGGCGTGCTTGCCAAGAAGTCTGTTGTAACAGTTGACTGGAAATACCGTATCCTCGTATTCTTCTGGAGTCTCATTCCACGATGGATATGGGTAAGGATGAGAATTAAGTGAAAAGTGAAGAGTGAAAAGTGAAAAATCGAGTTTACATTGCTTGCAGAATATCTTGAACTGGTGACGACGAGAAACAGCATATTCCCTAAATCTTCAGTCATAACACATTTCACGAATAGACAAAACTTGATTTTTCACTTTTCACTCTTCACTTTTCACTTACCATACGTCACCATCTGTATCATCTGTCCCGGGTCACCAATGACGAAGGTGAGGGTGTGGGATGAGCGTGTCTTGTCAACAGGAAGGGTGAGGAGGTAATCCTTGCGGTTGTTGAGTACCTGCAGTTTCCAAGGGTACGACCACTCCACTATCTTATTCTCGCAGACAACGGGCTTGCAGCCGTCCACACTCACTCCAAATCGGTTGCTCCTGCCACGATACAACGGCCACACAGGAACGGTACTAATCTGAAGCTTCACGCTGTCGCCTTCTAACACGAAAGGAATATCGATGTGTGACGAAGAAAGACTTGTCGGGTCTTCCACCTTGTCGTATGCATCGCCCAACTGGAGAACATTCCAGTTTGTACCCATTCCCTCTATCATTCGGAAAGGAGGCGCAGGAGTAATCTTGTCCAACTTCAGTTCATCGTCATACGTTGTGTATAGCTGATCCTTTGGCAACTTGTATTTATCCGTAGGTTCAGTAACCAACTCAGGCATCTTCTGATACTGTGCACGAAGACCAGGTGGGACTTCCGACATCATTCCATTCCACTTGCCATCAAGCATAGTGTTGTATTTCTTTAGCAAAGAATCTATATTATTCTGCATCTTCTGAGCACCCTTATACGACTTATCACTACCAGTCTGATGATTTTCCCATACCGCCAAGAACTTCATATCATTATTTATGGCAGACAAAGCAGAATAACCAATCAACTCGAAGAATGTATTACGTAAACTGTCTGGCAGTTCGTTACTAAAAGATTCTATCATAGACTCAAGCATACCATAATTCATATATCTCGAAGAGTAGTGAGCCTTAGGAGAGTTACGATCTACATCCATGTCGAACGGAGCATCGTGCAATCGTTCATTCTCCTTGCTATCCCATTCTATTTCATACCCCATGTACTCGGGCTTTCTATCCCAAGCAGGACGGTAGTAGAAATCTAATAAGGAACCAAATATTTTTTTCAACCTACCATCTGAATTATCCAAAGACTTCCCAAATATGTCACAAAGCATATCCGCCTGATGGTTATACGCCTTCTCATACGTGAACGACTCCATATCCCAAGCCATATCCATGAACGTCTGTATGCCAAGTTCCATAGGCTTGATGTCGCCCACGTTGAGAAGCCAGTAACGGTCAGCACCAGCATCATACGCCTTCTTCAGTTCCTCGTACATAAACACAGGAGGCGTGGTGTTCATCCACAGGTAATCATGAGGCGTACCAAGATAGCTGATGTGGTAATACACTCCGCTGCCACCCTTGCGCTTACGTTCTTCAGGACTGCTCACCCGCTTCATGTAACCGTAGTTATCATCTGGCCATACTATGGTCACGTCCTCTGGGAGGTCAAGACCAGCATCGTACACATCAAGCGTCTCCTTGTAAGGCACGAATATCTGAGGAATATCATCCTTCGCACGCTTCTTATACTTGCTTAGTATCTTACGCTGCTCACTTATCACCTGTTCAAGCACACGGGCACGCTCCTCAGGACTTTTAGGTCCTTTCATGGCACCATCGTGCAAGCCACGCATGCCTACTGTGTAAATATTGTCATACTGAGCAGTCTCCTTAATGCGCTTGTCAAGTTTCTCAAGTATATGCTTGCCGTTAGTCACGTAGTTCCACTCGCCATCCTTCTGCGTGTCCCATTCCTGCTTGGAGGCATTATTGAACAGCAGAGGCTCACAATGGCTTGTCGTAATCATGATGCCCCACGAATCTGCCACCACCTGACTCTCTGGATGAGTATAGAAAGCACCCGTGCATGAGTGCATGGCAGGAGCAAGCATATTGCCACGCAGACGCAGGATAAGTTCGCACACCTTGTC
>CAMOVB010000197.1:0-5883 GCA_946626925.1 uncultured Prevotellaceae bacterium | reverse complement strand
TTTTTAACTCCTTGCAAGTAAAGCGTCAGCTGAACTTGCGAAACTTGAATTATTAATTGAATCAGAGTTCCCCCTTTGCCTTGAGGTACTTCATGTAGGCAAGCTGGTTCTGATAGCGTGCCTCAATCTCGTTTGCTCTGGCTGTCTGCCAGAGCGCCTGTGCCTCGAGATAGTCGGAGAGAGGTTCGAGACCTACCTCGTACTGCTGACGCGACATCTTCATGTTCTCCTCCGCCTGAAGGGTGGATTTGCGGGTGATGTCCAGTTCGAGTATTGACTCGCTGAAGTTGTTGGCACACTGGGTGAGTTCGAGAGTCATCTTCTCGTTGAGCTCCTCCTGTTCCAGTTGTGCTATGTGCTGCTCGGCACGTGCTGAACGGGTCTTGTGAATACCCTCGGTGAAGTAGCTGATGACAGGAACCTTGACCGTAAGTCCTACGGCAAAGGCACCATTTCCCTTGAAGAGTTTCTTGCCCGCAAGCTCCATTCCGTCAACATACGAATAGCTTCCGATGGCTGCCACGGTAGGGAGATAGTCACTCTGTACGAGCTTCACCTTCTTCTGTGCAAGGCGTGTCTTGCCCATAAGGATGGAATACTCAGGGCGTGACTCGATGCCCGCCTGTGAGAGTGCCCTTGCATCAGAGCTGATGGCTGTCTCCCTTACACATTCCTCATCGACGGTGATGTCTGAATGGAGGTCGATGCCCGTCACCTGACAGAGGTTCATGCAGGCAAGACGGTAGGCATTGTCTGCCTTCTGTATGTTCAGTTCCACCTCGTTGAGCTTGACCTGTACCTTGAGGGCGTCATTGCGTGTGCGGAGTCCGTGACGGACGGCTGCGTCCACGTTCTTCTGCAACTCGTCGAGGAGTGCCTTGTAGCTTCGTGCCACCTCAGTCATCTGCTTTGCCTTGACGGCAAGGAGATAAGCCTCCGTGGTGTTGACGATGACCTGACTCTCGGTGAGACGTACGTTACTCTCTGCCATCTCCATACCGATGCGCGACATCTCGTAGGCAGCAGTAATCTTTCCACCTGTGTAGAGCGGTTGTGTGAGTACGGCTGAGCCGAAGAAGGTGTTCTTTGGCTTGAACTCGATGGATGGGTCCTGCAACTGGAGCTGTGAGAGTCCTCCGAGCTGCTGCTGTGACATCATGCCTGACTGAAGCAAGGCTGGTGCCATCTGTGTGAGCATACCCTTGGCGATGTTGTCCATAGGCAGCACGAGATTGGCAGAGCCCCAGCTGTAGGCATCGGCTGCCATGAGGTCGAGTTTAGGGAGATAGTTGGCACGGTATGACTTCATGTCGCTCGTAACCTTGTTCTCCTGTTCGTGGGCAGACTTGAGCGACTTGTTGTGTTCGAGTGCCATCTTGCGGCACTCGTCAAGCGTCAGCTTCTGTGCCATTGATGCTAAAGACAAGGCAAGCAGACATATTATAAATGATATTTTTCTCATAACAATCGTTTTTATATGAAGTCAAGAAGTTTTTTTAGAACGAAAATTTAGAAAATTAAAGAAAATTCATTCTTTAATTTATAATTTCAAGATTATGCATTAAGAACATAGTCGTGCCGCAAAGCGGCCAATTAGAAAAACCAAAGAAAACAAAAGAAAACAATTTTTACTTTCCAAGGGAAAGTTGAACAAAAGAAAACCTTCTCAAAAAAAAGAAAATGTTTTTATCTGTTTTTGTTTGTTTTTATCTGTTTTTTCTTCGTCCGCACCTTTGGTGCGATTCCCTAGAAAAATTTTCTTTAATTTTCTAAATTTTCGTTTAATAAATAACTTCCATACTCCTTATTCTATAGAATCAATGTACCTTGAAGAAGAGTGCATAGAGCACTGGAATGAAGATAAGTGTGATGAGCGTACCCATGAAGAGACCACCCATGATGGTTACGGCAAGCGAGCCAAACATGGCATCAGGTACGAGCGGAATCATACCGAGGATGGTGGTGAGCGACGCCATCATGACAGGACGGAGACGGCTCTTGGATGAGTTGATGAGTGCCTCGCGTGGCTCCATGCCCTGCTCTATCTCAAGACTTATCTCGTCCATGAGCACGATACCGTTCTTAATCATCATACCTATGAGTCCCAGCACTCCGACGATGGCAACGAATCCGAAAGCCTTACCAGAGATAAGGACTGAAGGGATGACACCGACGAGGATGAGTGGAATGCAGAGGAAGATGATTGTCGGCTTCTTATAATCCTTGAAGAGCATGATGAGGATGAGTATCATCATCACTATTGCCATCGGGAAGGCATTGAACAGATACTTCATACTCTGGTCGCTTGCCTTCTTCTCACCCTCCCATGAGAGCGAATAGCCCTCTGGAAGCTGTATCTTCTCTATATCCTTGGCTATTGCCTTGCGGGCTGCCTCTGTTCCTACTCCAGGACGAGGGCTGCACTGGAGGCGCTGTGTACGTTCGCCGTTATAGCGCATGACGACAGGTTCTTCCCACTTAATCTTCACTCCGTGGGCAACCTGACTGAGAGGTGTCGTCTGACCGAGTGACTCAAGGATGTCGTCCTTGTTCATGGCTCCCGTCACTACCTTCCTTACAGTAGTCATGTTGAAGATGCTCTTGATGTTAGGAAGCGTACCGAACACACTCACATTGTTGAGGTTCTGCACCTCATCGCCATTGCTGTCAACACACTTGACGTATATGTTCTCAGGATTGAGTCCGTCATAGAACTGACCGATAGGTATTCCACCAGCATACGTAAGCATGGAGAGGGAGACGTCGGCACGAGTAATGCCGCTGTTGCGGGCAGCTGCCTGATTGTAATCGACCACGAGAGTAGGAACGAGTGGTTCCCAGTCGGTAGTAGGCAGATAAACCTTGTCGCTCCTGCGCACGATAGCCATTGCGCTGTCCGTAAGCGCATGGAGCACCTGTGGGTCAGGACCGTGGAAGCACGCCTCGATAGGATACTTCTTGAACATGAGGTTGTATCTCTTGAACTTGACGTATGCATCAGGGAAATTGTCGGAAACAAGCTTCTGGAGGCTGTCCATCTCGTCAACGAGCGCATCAGGCGACTCGAAGTCGATGATAAGCTCTCCGTAAGAGAGTGACGGAGTGGCAATGCTGCGGACAAGGTTGTAACGGCTTGGAGTTCCGCCTACGGAGGCAGTAATACTCTTGACCGACTTACTGTTGGCACGGATAAGTTCCTGTATCTTCACGAGGTCAGCCTCCACCTGAGTAGAGTTGCTACCCTCAGGAAGCTTGTACTCCATGTACAACTGGTCATACTCCATATCAGGGAAGAAAGCCTGATTGAGGAACTTATAGCACAATCCGCTCACGGCAAGGAGTGCAACGGCAACTCCCACCATTGTCCAGCGGAAACGAAGTCCGAGCGTAAGAATCTTTTCGAGCACATCGTATGCCTTGCCCGAATAGAGGTCAACGGACGAATCCTTGTCGTCCCCTACTGCATCATTGGTCTTGAACATACGGTCAGCCATGATAGGAACATGCACGAGGGCAAGAATCCAGCTGAGGAGCAACGATACGGCAATGACGATGAAGAGGTCGCGCACATATACTCCTGCCGAATCAGGGCTGAGGAAGATTGGCAAGAAAGCAAGAATGGCAATGAGCGTTGCTCCGAGCAATGGCATTGCCGTCTTGGCACCTATCGACGTGAGTGCCTCTATACGTGACTTGCCCTGCTTGATGTCGATAAGAATACCGTCAACAATGACGATGGCATTATCCACGAGCATACCCATGGCAAGGATGAACGATGCAAGCGAAACACGCTGGAGCGTACCGTCAAAGCCGTTGAGGATAAGGAACGAACCGAACACGATGCTGACGAGGCTCATACCAATCATGATGCCACTCTTAAGTCCCATGAAGAAGATGAGGACGACAACAACGATGATGACCGACTCAAGAAGATTGATAAGGAACGTGTTGAGGGCATTGCTCACACGCTCTGGCTGGAAGAACACCTTCTCGCACTTGACACCGGCAGGCATACGCTTCTCAAGTTCGGCAATCTTGTTTTCCACCTTCTCACCCACCTTGAGGATGTCATAGCTTGTGAGACAGGAGACAGAGATTCCAAGAGCACGTTCGCCATTGCGGAACATCTCATTGCGTGTGGTATGCTCATAGTCCTCAACGATATCAGCAATATCCTTGAGACGAATCTGGTCGTCATCATGACCAGCAATAAGCATGTCGGCAATATCCTCTACGTTATTGAACTTATCGTTCACAGTCACACGCACACGCTTGTCACCATTGTCCCAATAGCCAGCATAACTTGTCTTGTTCTGGTTGTTGAGAGTGGCAAGAACCTCCGTAGGGAGCACACCAAGGTGAGCCATACGGTCTTCGCGCAACTTGATTTCGATACACTTGCTACGAGCACCGTATATCTCGACTCGGCTCACACCGTCAATGGCAACAATCTCACGCTTCAGCAGTTCGGCATAATCGGAGAGCTGGCGGTCGCCAAGACCATCGCCCACAAGGGCATAGAACATACCATAGACATCACCGAAGTCATCCCTAACCATAGGTACGGAAGCACCAGCAGGCAACTTTGCCTGCACGTTGCTCACCTTACGACGCAGCAAGTCCCCCTCCTGTTCCACGGCATCATTAGCCACAGTCGTCTGAAGCTCGACAGTAATGAGTGAGAGGTCGGCATACGAAGCACTCTGAACATTATTGACCGAAGGCATCTCACGTATAGCCTTCTCAAGTCGGTCGGTAACCTCAAGCTCCACCTGGTGAGATGAAGCACCAGGATAAGTGGTTACGACCATGGCTTGCTTGACCTTCAAGGCCGGGTCCTCCAGCTTACTCATTGACTGGTAAGAGAGGAATCCACCTATTATGAGGCACACAACAAGGAAATTAACCAGTTTCCTGTTGTCAAGTGCCCATTTGCTATAATTAATCATCTTGTGTATTTCGCTTTGTAGTAAAAAGAAGTTAATAGGAGTTAATTCCGCTACGCTCCATGGAGTAAAAAGACGATACCCTTATCGCTAATTCTTCATTTATTAACTTCATTTTGAATTTTGAATTCTGAATTTTTAATTTCAAAGTAGTCCTCCCACATTGCTCTTGCTTGCAGGCTTGATAGGCTTCACCTTCTGACCATCAACGATATTGCGGACACCAGTAGCAACGACCTTACTACCCTTCTTTATGCCCTTCACGTTGGAAGAACCGTCACGGTTGAGCTGGAGAACAGTAACGTCCTTTGCCTTGGCAACACCATCATCGTACATATAAATAATAGTCTTGCCATCCTTGTTGAGAACAGCAGATGTAGGCACATTGACCACACCATGATCCTCATCCTCAAGCGTAGCCTTGACGATAGTGCTCATTCCCGCAGTAATCTTCTTCTTGTCATAATTGCCTTTCATGCGAAGACGGACAGTATAAAGCTGACTCGTATTTGCCTCATTGCTTATGCGGACAACCTCAAGAGGGAAAGTCTCACCCTCCATGACATCAAACTCGCATGAGAAAGAAGTAAACTTGTCACGACGACCATAATCATTGGCAGACATGTTAATCTCAACCTCAAGTCCTGAACCACCAGCAACAGTGAAGACAGGCATTCCTGCAGCAACAGTCTCGCGCGCTTCATGTATCTTTTCCTTAATATATCCTGTGATTGGAGACTTGAGCTTAGTGTCCTCAAGCTGGTCCTTATGATGTGCAAGCTTCTGTGTAATCTGCTCAAGTCCGTAGCGAGCCTTGTCGTATGCCTGTGCAGAAGTATTGCCTTCCTTGTAGAGAGCAATCACACGTTCGGCAGTAGCCTTTATGTCCTCATACTCAGCCTTGGTTGCATTAAACTGAATCTGATAATCCCTGTTA
>CAMOVB010000196.1:0-5951 GCA_946626925.1 uncultured Prevotellaceae bacterium | reverse complement strand
AACTCTGTGCTCTCCGTGGCTCCGTGGGGGGATAAAATTCAACCGTACAGTTCGAAATTTCTTATTACATTCTTCGTAAAAATGAGAACGAAAACAAGAGAAAATGAGATGAAACAAATTTTACCTTCGGTGAGAAAAGTTCCTTAATTTTCTAAATTTTCGTTTATCAAAAACCACTTTGCGATGGACATTCGTCTTTTTTACTCCACTTTAACTACTCTTTAACTCCTTTTTAACTCCTTGCAAGTAAAGCGTCAGCTGAACTTGCGAAACTTGAATAAAGGGTATTTCAAATAATTAATAAATTCTTCGGAATTATCTCTGATTCCACCATAACAACTATGCATTTGTTTTCTTCTTTAGAAAAAAAATACACGCAGGAACAATTATCAGCAAAGGAAGCTCAACGTATGGCTGAGTTCATTGCCTGGGGACCTATCGTTTTCCAGGCCTCACGCCTTATGATTAAGTTTGGCATTTTGGACATTCTGCGTGACAGCAGCACAGGCGCAACACGTCAGGAGATATGCGAAAAGACCAAGTTGTCTGACTATGCTGTCAAAAGCTTGTTGGAAGCATCACTCTGTATCGGTACAGTACTCGTAGATACAAATACCGACAGATACACCATTTCCAAGACTGGATGGTTCCTGCTGAATGACCCTGCCACACGCGTAAACATAGACTTTAACCATGATGTAAACTATGAGGGCATGTTCAAGCTGGAGGAGTCGCTTGTGAATGGTAAGCCAGAGGGACTGAAGCATTTCGGCAACTGGCCTACATTGTATGAAGCTCTGTCAAGCCTACCAGAACAAGTACGTAATTCATGGCTTGGCTTCGACCACTTCTATAGTGATTCATCATTCCCCGAAGCTTTGAAAATCGTCTTTGACAAGTACCACACACGCACACTCTATGACGTTGGTGGCAATACCGGTAAATGGGCTTTGCAATGCGTCGGTTACGACAAAGATGTTGAGGTTACCATCCTTGACCTTCCTCAGCAGATAAAGATGATGGAGGACAACATAAAGGGTAAAGAAGGTGCAGAGCGCATAAAGGGGCATGCCATAAATCTTCTTGACAAGAGCAGCCTCTTTCCAAAGAGAGAGGATGGACTTGATACAATATGGATGTCACAGTTCCTTGATTGCTTCTCAATGGATGAGATAGTGAGCATCCTGACTCGTGCAGCCAATGCCATGACTGATGACACACGCCTTTTCATCATGGAGACGCTTTGGGATCGTCAGCGTTACGAACCAGCTGCATTCTGCCTCACCATGACATCATTATACTTCACAGCAATGGCTAACGGAAACAGTAAGATGTACAATACGGAGGACCTTGAGAAGTGCATCGCTGATGCAGGACTTGTCATAGAGGAGATACATGATGGACTCGGACAGGGACACAGTATCGTTGTTTGCAAGAAGAAATAACATTGCAAGAATCTTTCCGACGACTTCAGGCTGATGCTGCGAAAGCGAACTTGCTAAAGTTGAACGAAGAGGGGTGTTTGCATATTATCTAAAATTTGACTAACTTTGCACCCGAATAATTGGTAATTAGTAGTAATGTATAATGCCTGACGTTGCTAAACTGCTAAATATGTGTTATATGTACGACACACATTCCGCATTTTCTTCAATTGCCAAATTAAATTAACAGTTGTCATAAAATAACTTAACAATATGAATCGTTCTGAAATAGAAGAAAAAGTAAAGAATTTTTTGATTGAAGATCTCGAAATCGAAGAGGACAAGGTGTTTCCAGATGCCAAGTTAAAGGAAGATATGGGAATTGACAGCCTTGACTTTGTAGATATTGTAGTCATTGTAGAGAAGAACTTCGGTTTCAAGATCAAACCAGAAGAAATGGTTGGTGTTGATACATTCACTAAATTCTGTGATTACATAGAAACAAAGGTAAAATAATTGATGGAACGACAGTGGGCTGGTACGACATACGGTAATGGCTGGATGCATCGATGGCTTATCCGAATGTTGAGAGTAATGGATGTACGTATTCTCTATACATTTGTTGCCATATTTGTCATTCCCGTCTGTCTTATACTTAATCCAAGTCGCCATACTGCATACTATTATTTCCGTCATAGAAGAAAATACGGAAGATTTAGATCTGCTTGGAAGACCTATACCAATCATTGCATCTTCGGCACGGTCGTCATTGACAAGTTTGCAATGTATGCCGGCAAGAAGTTCCGGGTCGATGCTGTAGGCAAGGAACGATTTGATGAGCTCACACAGCAGCCTGATGGCTTCCTGATGTTCAGTTCGCATATTGGAAACTATGAGATTGCGGGATACTCGTTCCAGACGGAGTCGAAAGCCATAAATGCTCTTGTCTTTGATGGCGAGAAGGCATCAGTGATGAGTGGACGCGAAAAGATGTTCAGTGACAAGAACATCTTTATGATACCGATAAAGTCAGATATGAGCCATCTTTTTCTTATAGACAAGGCACTTCATGATGGCGAAATAGTAAGCATGCCTGCAGACCGCATTAACGGTTCTCCAAAATACCTTGAGCTTGATTTTCTTGGAGCAAAGGCTAAATTCTCACAGGGAGCTTTCAGCGTTGCAACGATGAGGGGACTTACAGTACTTGCTGTGAATGTGATGAAGACATCACTTACAGGTTATACAGCCTATGTCACAGAACTTGAATATGACAAGGGCGCAGCGCGTAAGGAACAGATAAGCCAGTTGTCAAAGGCTTATGTCCGCGAACTGGAGAGGATGCTGGATATGTATCCAGCGCAATGGTATAACTTTTTTGATTTCTGGACATAAATGAATACAAAAGAGCCTACAGAGAGTTTCCTACGTAGCATAGATGTACATGAGCTTCTGCCCCAGCAGGAGCCTTTTGTGATGATAGGCACGCTTGTGAAATTTGACATGACACGTACCGTTACTGAACTGACTATACCAGCAGACAATCTATTTGTCGATAATGGGTATTTCTCTGCATCTGGTCTTATAGAGAACATAGCACAGACATGTGCTGCACGTATAGGGTACGTAAACAAGTATATCCTGCTCAAGGGAATACAACTTGGATTCATCGGTGCCATACGCAACCTACAGGTTAACGAGTTGCCAAAGGTGGGAGATACCATCACAACAACAGTGGACGTCTTGGAGGAAGTGTTCGGAATGACTCTTGCAAATGCCGTTGTCACATGTGGCGACAAGGTACTTGTGACATCTGAAATGAAAATAGCAGTAAGGGAGGCAGAGTGATGAAACAACTTTGTGCAGAAAAACAGATAGAGGTTCGCTTCAGCGAGGTTGATATAATGAATGTGGTATGGCATGGTTCATACCCTCTGTATTTTGAGGATGCCCGTGAGGCATTCGGCAAGAAGTACGACTTAGCCTATCAACGTTATATTGACGAAAAGGTCTTTGCACCTATCGTCGAACTGAACATCAAGTATCGCCGTCCTTTGACATACGGTATGAAGCCTATAGTGCGGATAACGTATGTACCGACAGAGGCTGCCAAGGTCATCTTCGACTATGAGATCGTCGATCCTGATGATGGTACGGTATTCGTGACGGCAAGAAGTATTCAGGTATTTATGAACCAGCAATACCAGTTGCTCTGGGATAATCCTGAGTTCTATAGAATGTGGAAAGAAAGATGGCTATAAAGGTTCTATCTACCAACATAACATCACCTCTCGGAATGACAACAGAGGAGAACTACCAGGCAGTTAAGTCTGGTTGTTCTGCTTTGACACGATATGAGGGGAAGTGGGGACTGCCAGAACCATTCTGTGCGTCGCTTTTTACCGATGCCCAGAACGAGGCAATGAAGATGGATGGTTACACCCGTTTCGAGTCTGTCATCATACATTCTGTCAACGATGCGTTGGCTGGCACAAGCATTGATACCACGAGTAGCAGGGTTGTGCTTATCGTAAGTACCACGAAGGGAAACATCGAACTTCTTGATAATCCTGAATGTGACGAAGAAAGAGAATACCCTGCATCTGCCGCACAGAAGATTGCGGATGCCATAGGCGTAACGACAATGCCAATAGTGGTGTGTAATGCCTGCATCTCTGGTGCTGCAGCTCAAGTTCTCGCTTTACGCCTTTTAGATGCAGACTTGTATGACTACGCGATTGTCACAGGTGCAGATTGTCAGTCACCCTTCGTAGTGAGTGGCTTTCAGTCGTTCAAGGCAGTAAGTGACGAACCATGCCGTCCTTTCGACTTAGAAAGACTTGGGCTGAACCTTGGTGAGGCTGCTGCTACCATTATATTCGGTAAAGACTCCAGCACAGATTGGACGCTATATAGGGGAAGTGTTCGTAACGACGCTTTTCATATCAGTTCTCCCTCACCTAAGGGCGATGGTGCGTATGCCGTATTGAATTCCATACTTGCAGATGTTGACAGGAATGAGCTTGCAATGATTAGCGTACACGGCACCGCTACCATGTATAATGATCAGATGGAATCGAAGGCTATACAAAGGGCAGAACTATCCAACGTACCTGTGTCTGCACTCAAGGGCTATTTCGGACACACCATGGGAGCTGCAGGATTATTGGAAACAATAATATCCATGCGTAGCATCAATGATGGTTTCATACCTGCCAACCGAGGATTTGAAGAACTTGGTGTAAGCGGCAAGATGGATATCACCTCTGAGTCACGTCCAACGAATAAGACGGCTTTTGTCAAGATGATATCTGGTTTTGGAGGCTGTAATGCCTCTCTGCTGTTAGGCAAGTCATTGAAACTGCCAGCAACGGATTACCATCGTGACATCAAGCACCAAGATACAATAATAAAAATTTCGCCAGAAAGGGTCGAGATAGATGGCAAGGTATTCCAGACCGAGAATACAGGCAAGGCAATGCTTACGGAAATATACAAGTCACAGGTGGGCGACTATCCTAAGTTCTACAAGATGGACAGTCTTGCACGACTTGCATTCGTAGCTTCCGAACTGCTGATAAAGACGGTAAAGGATATTGATGCAGAGCATACATCTTTGGTACTGTTCAATCGTACATCATCCATCGTCTCAGACAGACAGCATCATTCTGAAATGATGAACCTTCCGAGTCCATCCGTATTTGTATATACTCTCCCAAACATTATGACTGGCGAGATAGCTATACGAAACGGACTAAAAGGCGAAACATCCTTATATATCATAGACAGGAAAGAATGGCCATTGATGGAATCAATAGCCGTTACTTGTTTTTGCGAACAGGATATCCACCATATAATCTATGGTTGGGTGGATTATAAAGATGACATGAATTTTGAAGCAGAAATAAAGTATATATAATATACCATAAACAATGGAAGAACTAATATTGACATTAAAGAAACAGATAATTGATGTCCTCAATCTTGAGGAGATGACACCAGAGGATATAGAGATAGACGCACCACTTTTCGGTACTGGTCTCGGACTTGACTCTATTGATGCACTCGAGCTAATCGTACTTCTTGAGAAGGAGTATGGTATTCGACTTGCAAATCCTGCAGAGGGAAAGGACATCTTCAAGAGTGTAGCTACAATTGCAGAATACGTTCATAAGAACAGGACAAAGTAAACAGACAACGTTTTCGGATAAACTGTAGCCTATCCAACATCATAAACATTACAACATGAGCATAGCAATAACTGGTCTTGGAATAGTTTGTGCCATAGGTAATGACATAACTTCTGTTCTCACCTCACTTCGCCAAAAGAAGTCAGGGATAGGAATCATGCGCTATCTTCAGTCAGAGCATTCTGAATTACCCGTGGGAGAGGTGAAACTCTCGAACGAAGAGATGATGTCCATGCTTGACCTTGACAAAGGCGAAGCATGGAGTCGTACCACACTCATGGGTGCCATTGCTGTGCGACAGGCTCTTAAGCAGGCTGACATCGACAGACTTGATGGT
>CAMOVB010000195.1:0-6027 GCA_946626925.1 uncultured Prevotellaceae bacterium | reverse complement strand
ACATAACCTAAAACATAACTATTACAAATGATAAATCAATACTCAAACATCTTGAAAAATTGTGCTTCAGCAGCTGAAATAGTTGCTGGAATAATTGCATATTTCAAAGAAAGGGTGTAAATACGTTTTACACCCGAGTAAAAGTAACGTTTACTTATGAACATTAAAGATATGAAATATAAAGAAATCTACAACAGCCCACGTGTGACTGTTTCATCTTCAAAACTTAGAACATCCATTCTTGCAGGCAGTAATGGCATAGGTGGCAAGAATACAGGTGAGGACTTCACTTTTGGAAGCCGTGAGAGAAAAACGGATGTGCAAACAACAAATATTGACTGATATGAAAATATGTAAATACCTTGTTGTGCTTTCTTGTCTTTTAGCATCATGTTCTGGAGCTGATGATGTGACGGAAACGGTATCTGATGGAGAAATCCGTAATGCTGTTGTCCGTATTGCTCCATATACGTTTGATGATGGTATGACAAGAACAGACTTGACATACAAGGATAATAAGATAACTTTCAACTGGGATGATGACGAGACAATCGGAGTGTTCCCAATCTCCCCTTATCAGGGTTCACAAGCATACAAGCATTTAGAGCGAAGCAAGGATGATGGTCATGTTGCCACGTTTGATGGTGGTGGCTGGAAGATACGCCCCAATGCTACATACTCTGCCTATTATCCATATAATGGAAAACTTACTTCTGAGACAACCTTTGACAAAATTTCTGTCAGCTTAAAGAGGCAGGTACAGGATGGTTATAATAGCCTTGACCATATTGGCAAGAAGTATGACTATATGTGTGCAACGGCTACTGCTCCAAATGAGGGAGACATAGAATTTAACTTCAAGCATATTACTTCTATAGTTCAGCTTGAGGTTGTTTTGCCAGAATCAGGTGTTATCTCGAATGTGATTGTTTTTGACAAGCAGCATGAGCAGGTGTTTGTGGATAGTGCTATGTTGAATGTGAATACACGTGAAGTAACTCCTGTGCATAAAAACTCTATGGTAGAACTTAAGGTAAAGAATGGTACAGAAGTAAAAGCGGAAGGAAAGGTTTTGTTCTATGTGGCTATGTTGCCAAGTGAGAGTCACCCTGTAGATATTACTGTTGAAATGCAGGATGGTAAGTGCTATGAGGCAACATATACACCAAAGGAAATGAAGGCTGGATATGCTTATCGCTGGAGTATTTCACCTGAATTTGCAGGAGAACACGTTGGCGTTGACCTCGGATTGCCTTCTGGTTTGAAGTGGGCTACAATGAATGTTGGTGCAAAAAGTGTTAAAGAATATGGAAATTATTATGCTTGGGGCGAAACTTTGCCACAATCAAATAACACTTACGATTGGTCCTCATACAAGTGGTGCAATGGAACGGAGACTTCTATAACTAAATATTGTAGCAACTCATCTATTGGAATAGTCGATAACAGAACAACTCTTGAGCCCGAAGACGATACTGCTACACAAAACTGGGGCGGTGCATGGCGTATGCCAACCAGCACTGAGAGAAATGAACTTTTGAATAATTGCTACTGTGTGTGGACGCGCAACTACAATGGCACAAATATAGCAGGTTGCATTGTTTATAAGGCTAAGTCTTTGTCTGATAAAGGACAATATGTGACTTCGGAAAATTCTTCAAGTAGTTATTTTTTGTCCGATTCTCATATTTTTCTTCCTGCTGCAGGCTATTGGGATGAAGGAGATTACTGTTCAGGGATCGGAACAAGTGTGTATAGTAGGGTGGGGCAGTATTGGACTTCTTCAGTCTCTGGAGGCTCTGATCTAGGGCTTTTAATCAGTCTTCACCAATTTAATCTTGGCTCTGCAAGTTTTATACGTTGCTTCGGGCAAAGTGTGCGTGCCGTCTGTGAGTAGTAGAAGATGTTATCGTGTGATTTTATAAATTTTGTGCGATAACCGCTAAAGTTACCCCCATATCTCTCAACCGAGAGGTATGGGGGTGTAATTTTAATTCAAGCATTTTACTGAGTCGGAATGTTAACGAGTTTGACTTATTCCCTTAGTTCGTCAAATACTTTTTCCCAGTTGTCACAGAAGTCCTGCATGGAGTGGAAGAGGAGGTTTGCACCTTGGTCAAGGAGAGCGGAGTCGGGGAGTGGACCTGTGTTGACAGCGATGGTGAATACTCCTGCTGCAACACCAGCCTGTACACCGAGTGGGGCGTTCTCTACTACGATGAAGTGGTTAGGTGTTATTTTTGCCTTGTTTTCACACTCTCTATTAGAAAAGGTGTAGAACTTTTCCATGCCAATTAGGTATGGTTCGGGATTAGGCTTGCCGAAAGTGACGTCGTAGGCGGTTACCATGAGGTCGCTGCGGAAGATGTCAGGGAAGTTCTTGTTGAGACGTTCGAGGAGTGTCTTCTGACCAGAACCTGTTACGACCAAAGGGATGACGCCTGAGGCCTTTACCTTGCAGAGCAGTTCGTATGCTCCAGGCATGCGCTCTGCCTGTGGCAAGGTGTTGAAAAGGTCGGATTTGTATCTGTATATTTTCTCAATCTCCTCCTTTGTGGCTTCCTTCCCCCTCTGGCGCTTGGATACGATGTTGACGGTACCTGCTCCTGTTCTGCCTTCGTGCATGTAAGCCTCCCACTCCGGAAGGTCAAGCCCGAAGTGTGCCATCGTCTTGTGCCATGAGTATGCATGATTCTTCATTGAGTTGAAGAGGACACCGTCCATGTCGAACATGGATGCGCGGAGCTCCATCTTCTGGTATCCGTGCTCCTTTTTATATAGCTCTACAGCTTTTTTGATTTCCGTTGTTTCCAATATGATGAGTTTTTAAGTTTGTGAGTTCTTGAGTTTGTAAGTTCTTAAGTTCTTGAGTTTTTAAGTTTGTAAGTTTTTTTGTTCTCGCGGGATGATGTGTGCCAGGGACACCAATTGAAAAAAAACAAAACAATCCTTTTGAAACACAGAGGACACGGAGGGCATGGAGAAATAAAAAATCAAAATACAGAATTACCTCCCTACGATCGGTGAGACCGCTTCGCTTATTTTAAAATTAGCAAGTCTTTTGAGATCTCTGTGTCCTCTGTGCTTTCTGCGTTTTTGTGAAAGATTGTCTGCAAAGTTATGAATAATAGGCGAAATGAGTGCTTGAAACGTTGAAAAAATGCTAAAAAGAATATTTTTTGAAAAAAGATTTGAATATTGTTTGTCCAATTCGTGAAAAAGTGCTAAATTTGCACGCTGTTTGAGGGTAAGTCCTAATTTCGCATGTGTTGCTGGCACATTTGGGGTTCCCTCACAACTCTTCTCCACAATTTATAAAGAATAATAAAAAATACATTTTTGAAAAGGATATGTCAAAAATTTGTCAGATTACAGGTAAGAAGGCTGCGATAGGTAACAATGTATCGCACTCACTTCGTAGAACAAAGAGGACATTTGACGTCAACTTGTTCACAAAGAAATTCTACTATGTAGAAGAGGATTGCTGGATTGTATTGAAGGTAAGTGCAGCAGGATTGCGTATCATCAACCGTATCGGTCTCGATGCAGCTATTCGTAAGGCACTCGCTAAGGGTTATCTCGATGTTAAGACTCTTGAGAGCCAGGTTATCGCTTAATTAAATTAATAAAGGAGAAAAGACTATGGCAAAGAAAGCTAAAGGAAATAGAGTGCAGGTTATCCTCGAGTGCACAGAGATGAAGGACAGCGGTCTTCCAGGTACTTCACGCTACATCACTACTAAGAATCGTAAGAACACTCCAGACCGCTTGGAGTTGAAGAAGTATAATCCAATCCTTAAGAGAATGACAGTTCATAAGGAGATTAAATAATAAGACACTATGGCAAAGAAAACAGTCGCTACACTCCAGAACAAGGATGGACGCTCTTTCACAAAGGTCATCAAGATGTTCAAGTCTCCAAAGACTGGTGCTTATGCATTCGATGAGAAGATGGTTCCAGCTGAGGAAGTTAAGGAGTATTTGAAGAAGTAATATCAGATATTACTCTCAAAAATATAAACCTACCCAAATTATTTGGGTAGGTTTTTTTTGTGCTTTTCACAAAATGATAGTATCTTTGCAAATGAATTTATCAATTTTACATTTAGAGAGTTAATTATATGGGTTTTTTCGATTTCTTTACGAAACAGAAGAAGGAGACGCTTGACAATGGACTTGCTAAGACTAAGGAGAGTGTCTTCGGAAAAATTGCCCGTGCAGTAGCTGGTAAGGCTACTGTTGACGAGGATGTGCTTGACAATCTTGAGGAGGTACTCATCACTTCGGATGTGGGAGTGGAGACGACGCTTGAGATTATTCAGCGTATAGAGGAGCGTGTGGCAAGGGATAAGTATGTCAATACTTCCGAGCTGAATGCCATCTTGCGTGAAGAAATTGCAGAACTCTTGACTAAGAATAATACTGAAGATACTGATGGTTTTACCGTTCCTCAAGGACACAAGCCTTACGTCATTCTCGTGGTAGGTGTCAATGGAGTGGGTAAGACTACTACAATAGGTAAGCTTGCCTACCAGTTTAAGCAGGCAGGTAACAAGGTTTATCTTGGTGCTGCTGATACGTTCCGTGCAGCTGCCGTTGAGCAGCTTGTCATCTGGGGTGAACGTGTGGGCGTGCCAGTAATCAAGCAGCAGATGGGCAGCGACCCTGCTTCTGTGGCTTACGATACTGTTTCAAGTGCCGTGGCTAATAATGCGGATGTGGTCATTATTGATACCGCTGGTCGCCTCCATAACAAGGTTAACCTGATGAATGAGCTTACCAAGATTCGTAATGCTGTCAGCAAGGTTACGGGCAATGCTCCTGATGATGTCCTCCTTGTGCTTGACGGTTCTACAGGACAGAATGCTTTTGAGCAGGCAAAGCAGTTTACAAAGGCAACGGAGGTCAATTCGCTTGCCATCACCAAGCTTGACGGAACTGCCAAGGGAGGTGTGGTTATCGGAATATCTGACCAGTTCAAGATTCCTGTTAAGTACATCGGACTTGGCGAGGGTATGGAAGACCTTCAGGCATTTAACCGAAAGGCGTTTGTTGATAGCCTGTTCGGAGAGTAGACATATAATAGGCAAAAAAAAGTTGATATGTTTTTGAGCACGAATTATCATGAATTTGCCACGAATTGTCATGAATTATTTTTTTCGATAAATCGAAATATATTTGTGGTAATTGCAAAATGTAATGATGATGGAATTTTTGATAATTGGCTACGCCGAGCTAACGGTTCGTGGCAAATTTATGGTAATTTGTGTAAAGACAAAAAATATATTTGTGCCAAAATGTTGTTTAATGGTCGTCAAATTGACAAATAGAATAATTTAGAGTGCGAAAGAATACAATAGATATAATCACTCTTGGATGTTCCAAGAACCTTGTTGACTCGGAAAGACTTATCCGTCAGTTGGAACTTAACGGCTACAAGGTGACACATGATAGCGAGAACCCTCAGGGGGAGATTGCAGTCGTCAATACTTGTGGCTTCATTGCCGATGCGCAGGAAGAGAGTATCAATATGATTCTCGAACTCTGTCAGGCAAAGGAAGAGGGCAAGATTCGTGAGGTATATGTTATGGGATGTCTTTCAGAGCGTTTCTTCAAGGAGCTTGGAAAGGAGATTCCTCAGGTTGACAAGTTTTATGGCAAGTTCAACTGGACGGAGCTTCTCAAGGATCTTGGCAAGACGTACCAGACGGAATACCAGTATGAACGTCGTATAACCACTCCTAAGCATTATGCTTATCTCAAGATATCAGAGGGATGTGACCGTCATTGTGCTTATTGTGCCATACCAATCATTACGGGTAAGCACCAGAGTCGTCCTATGGAGGACATCGTCGAGGAGGTCAAGCACCTCGTCAGCGAGGGCGTGAAGGAGTTTCAGATTATTGCACAGGAGCTTACATACTATGGCGTTGACCTCTATGGCAAGCAGAAGATAGCTGAACTTGTGGAGCGTATCTCCGACATAGATGGCGTGAAATGGATTCGTCTTCATTACGCTTATCCTAA
>CAMOVB010000194.1:0-6199 GCA_946626925.1 uncultured Prevotellaceae bacterium | reverse complement strand
TTCGTGTTAAAGTATTCTCTGAGTCCTTTGTGTCCTCTGTGTTTTAACTTTTTTTTGCACGAATTATCATGTAATTAACCACGAATAATCATGAATTTTTTTTTGATAATTTATGGCAAATTAATGGTGATTCGTGTTAAAGTATTCTCTGAGTCCTTCGTGTCCTCTGTGTTTCAGTCTTTTCTCTGCACGAATTATCATGTAATTAACCACGAACCTTTAGCTCGGCGTAGCCAATAATCATAAATGTTTTTTTTTGATAATTTATGGCAAATTAATGGTGATTTGTGTTAAAGTATTTTCTGAGTCCTTTGTGTCCTCTGTGTTGAAAAAAATGACCGCTCTCTTGGTGACAAAGACGATAAATGAGAGGGAATTTGTCTTAAATTATATGCTTTTTAGTTCCGATTAGCACCCATTTTATGAATTTATATCAATAAATATGAAAAATAATCATCCAAAATGTTTGAGCAAAAAAAATAATTCTTATCTTTGCCCCCGAAGTGGAGTTGGTGAAATCTTCACTCCTGTGTCCCTTGAAGAATTGAATGTGCCAGAGTAATGAAAACTAATCATTCGTTCTGACTCTCGAAACAAAGGGAGAACAAAAGATGCAATATACTAACAAACAACGAAATAATACAACTAACAAAATAAAATAATAACTTAATCTTAAAGACTTATGAAGAAATCAAAACTTCTTAGTTTGGTAGCATTAGCTTCTCTTGGATTGAATGCTAATGCAGCGGATGAGATTGGAACAGGTGTCACTTACTACGTTCAGAACGTAGAAAGCGGACTTTTTATGTCTGGTACCAATAGCTGGGGTACTCGTAGTACAGTCAGTACTCAGGCAGATTTATTCAAGCTTGTATCTGATAATGGTGGTTATAAGCTTGAAGACATCTCGTTGAATTCAGGTAATAAGTGGCTTGGCCAGAACCTATTTACCGATAACGGTGGAGTGGCGTGGACTATTGAACCAACAGGAGATGCTGGTGTGTTCACTATTTTTAATAGTGCTGCTGGTGGCTATCTTGCACAGTCTGAAAATAAAGGACTAATCATTGGCTATGAAACTAATGTTGTTGGAACAGTTACAAGTGCTGCAAAGTGGCGTTTCTTGACTGAGGATGAAGCTAAAGCCTCTTTGAATGGTGCGTCAGCAGATAATCCAGCTAATGCTTCTTTCTTAATTAGAAATGCCAACTTTTCTCGAAATCATACACAAGTGTGGGTAGTTAATGCTAACAATCAAAATATGAAAGGTGGTCCTGATAATGGTAATCAGTGCGCAGAACACTGGCGTTCTGCATTTACTGTAACGCAAACTCTTGCCGTACCAAATGGAAAGTATAAGCTTACATGTCAGGCTGCGATAACTGATTATGCTAATTTGAATGATGGCGCAAACTATCCTGTGGTTTTTGCCTCAAATGGTGCAGAGGAAGTAAGTCGTATCTTTTTAGATATGGACGCTTCTGATAGAGATAAAGGATTGAGTGTCATAAATCCATCCTTTGCTGCTGGAAAATATCTTGTTGAGACAGATGAGATTATTGTTTCGAATGGTCAGTTGACTATTGGAGCTAAGGGTACTCGTACAGATACTTGGTGTGCTTATGATAACTTTAATTTGACTTATCTTGGTGCTGTTACAGACCTGAGTGCATACAAGCCTGGTTATGATAAGGCTGTTGCAGATGCAACTGGTGTTGATCAGAATGCTCCTATGAATGCATCTGTTCTCTCTGCTCTTAAGACAGCTATTTCTACTTATAATGTAGATTTCTCTACATTCTCAAGTGCTGATGATATATCTGCAGCAGTTATAGCTCTTAATGGTGCAACAAAAAATGCAAATGAGTCAATTGAGGCTTATGCTGCTATTGCTGCAAAGTTGAATACTTTGGATCAGAGTGGTAAGGCTGCTTTCCTCGCAACAGAGGTTGGTCAGAAGTACACAAACAATACTTATGTTGATGAGGATTGTACTGAAGCTTATGCAATTGCTGCTAAGGCTCAGACAACTGTTGGTGCTGATTTGACATTAGGTTATATCACTAACCCTGGTGCCGAATCAGGTGTTGCAGATCCTTGGGAAGTTTCTGGTAGAGTTATAAATGGTTCAGCTGATGCTCATACTGGTAGTTCTTTGTTCGAGACTGCTGGATGGGGACCTCATTTTGGTAAGATGACTTTGAAAGTTACTCTTCCAAAGGGTAAATATGATTTCAAGGCATTCGGAATGGCATCTGCAGGTACAACAGAATACCTTGTAGTTTATGATGAAGATGAAAGTGAAAAGTTGGCTGAATCTGCGTCTGTTGTTGGTGTCGGAGCATCTGGTGAAAACCGTTGGTTCCAATTGACTACAACAGTAAATATTCCAAAAGAACAGACAGTAGTACTTGCTGCTGAGTCAAGCACAGCGGGTGATCATGAGTGGGCAAACTTTGATGATTTCTCTCTTATCTATCAGGGTGAAGCAGATGAGGAACCAGAAGCAATAAACGTAACAGCTATTACTCTTGAAAATAGTTCTGCAAGTCTCAATTCTACAAATAATACTGCAACTTTTGTTGCAACTGTTCTTCCAGCTGATGCTACTAATAAAAAGATTAAGTGGACTTCAAGTGATGAGAATGTAGCAAAGGTTGATAAGGATGGTGTTGTAACAGGCGTTGCTCCAGGTACAGCTACAATTACTGCTACAAGTGCTGATAATGAAGAAATCAAAGCTACTGCAACAGTCACTACATCTTATAGTGAAACAACTGTTCCAACTACTAAGACTGTTGAGCATGAAGATGGTTCTAAGACTGTTTATACTTTCAGTGGTGTAAACATTATCAAGAATGGTTCATTTGAATATGGAGACCCATTCTTTGGATGGACTAATGGTGCAGGTAGTGCTCTTGCTGCAGATAAGTTTACTGCTGCAGATGGTACTATTACTTCTAAGGCTAGTGAAGGTAATGGTGGAGCAGGTTCTGTCGCAACTAAGTGGAGTGTGGATGCTAACACAACTTATGTCTTCGGTTACAGAACAAAAGCTAATAAAGAAGGCACTGCTCAATATCAGAAGGTTTCTCTTACAAATGATGATGCAGAAACACAAAAAGTATCTGATGACAAACAGATTGTAGGCACAGATTGGACTGATGTACAGTATATATTTACGAACGCAGAATATAGTGGTCTCCAGTTCCGTGCTCGTTGGTTGGCTAATAATGTTGCTTTCGATGACTTCTATCTCATGAAGGTTACTAGCATCGAAGAAATTGCAGCTCCAGCTCCAGTAATCGCAGACCTTACAGTTAATGATGGTGTTGCTGTTGAGGCATCACAGGATGCTAAGAATATCACTTACGTTCGTGAGTTTAAGGCAGCTAACAAGTGGCAGTCACTCTACCTCCCATTCTCTGTAAGCTTGGAGAATAATGATGCTGACGTTGTCCTCGCTAAGATTGACGACGTAATAGAAGATAATGGTGAACTTGTTATCAAGATTATTAAGGTTTCTAAATATGAGACAGTTGTTGCTCGCAGACCTCTGTTTATCGCAGCTAAGACTGTTGGTGTAAAGAACATCAAGACTGGTGTTTCTACAATTGATGAACCTCTTGACGGTGGCTATGACTATTCTGCTGCAGAATTCATTGGTGTCTTGAGTAAAGCATCAGCTGGTCAAGCTGGTAGGTACGTTATGTCAGGTGGAGAGCTCTGTCTTGTTCCACAGTCAATGAATAACCTCACTCTCGGTGTTAATCGTTGGGCTATGTACGTAAACGATGGCTCTAGCGTAAGGATTCGCATCAATGCAGAAGGCTTCAACGCTGACGAGGCTACAGCTATCGCAAGTGCAGTTGCTGAGTCTGTAGAGAACGGCGAAATCTTCTCTATCAATGGTGCTAAGGTTAAGGACGCTAAGTCTGGACTCTACATCAAGGGTGGCAAGAAGGTATATGTAAAGTAAACTTTTAATCAATAATATTAATTTTTACAACAAAATGGTAAAGAAAAGTTATGTAGCCCCTGCTTCTGACGAAGCACGCACAAGACTCAGAGCGTCACTCCTTGCTGGTAGTATCAATGGTACAGGTATTGCTACTAATCCAAATGATCCAAGTGGCAATGGTACTATTAAGCCTGGACAAAGTGGTCCTATCGACAATAATGGTCAGATTGGTGACGCTCGTCGTCGTTCTGTGTCATCTGTTGACTAATCGATTGTTCACAACTATCAGATAGTTGAACATTCATAAACGGTGGCTCTCCCGCAATTCGTGGGAGAGCCTTTTTTGTTTTTTCCTCATTAATTATTTGTGTGTTACGTCTAAATGATTTATATTTGTGGCGAAATAATAACAATACATGCAAATGTAATCTTAATGAAAGTAATGATGAAGAAAGAATATAATGTTCCTATGATGGAATGTACAAAGTCAAGTCTCAGGGTAAGTCTCCTTACTGGAAGTAATGGTGAGGTAATAATGCCGACGGATATTATTGAGTCGGGCAATGGTAATGAGGCTGGTCGTCGTCAGGATCAGAAAACTGACTATGTCAGTGGTGGTGGCAAAGATGATAATCCTATGTTCAACATGTGATGTTACATCTTGCATTACGGAGTAATTCCTTTGGAATGCATAGCGTAACAGATAGACGTAAAACAGATATCTCGGGGAACTTTGGAGTTTTGGTGTTTAAGGAAAAGATATAATAAGATTCTTGTTTAATTGTTTGTGAATTACGTGTAAAAGATTTTTTGTATAAACATGAAAGAAAGGATATTGTTATGACTACAATGACATTACATATAGAGAATCCGTCAATAGTTCCAAGTTTACGAAAGATTCTTGGGGCTTTGGATGGTGTTACCATAGAAAAGAAAAAGAGTACTTGCCGTACAAGAAAAGTTGCTAAGACGGTCGATATTCCTAATGCTACCACTATAGCAGCAATGAAAGAGGCTGAGAGTGGAGTGGAGCTTGAGGATGTGTGCGTTGATAATGTTGAAGCTTTTTTAGCGTCTGTATTATGAAACGGATAAAAAGAACTTCCCAGTTTAAGAAAGACCTCAAGAGATATCAAAATGACAAGAAAAAGCTTCAGGCTCTTGTTAAGACAATAAACATGTTGGCAAATGATGAGCCTTTGCCACAGGAGATGTATCCTCATCATCTTACAGGACAGTATGCTTCATATATGGAATGTCATATTGGTCCAGATTATCTCTTGATTTGGTATGACGAAGAGTCTAATATTTTAAAGCTTATCCGTCTTGGCTCTCATTCTGAGTTGTTTGGATAGAACGTGTGGAAAACAAAATTCTTAGACCGAATAGGCGTATAATCTGACCTCTAAAAAATTGATGAAGAAAATAAAGATACTTATCATCCTGTTTATTTCGTGCATCGCACTTTGTGCCAATGCCCAGAACCCTGTTAAGGCTATGCTTGAACGCATAGACAAGGGTGCTTCCAAGAAATTCATTATCGAGTTGGTTGATGATAAAGCCAACTCACAACTCATAACCCATAACTCAGAACTAAACAAGGATTTCTTTGAACTTGACCAGAAAGGTGACAAGGTAGTCGTCAGGGGCAATAACTATGTGAGTATTGCCACTGGTATAAACTGGTATCTCAAGTATTATGCAGGTGTACATCTCACATGGAACCAGATGCACGCTAAGTTGCCTGATGTCCTTCCTGCCGTGACACATAAGGAGCGTCATGAGACAAACCTCACATTAAGATATGACTTCAATTATTGCACATTCTCTTACTCCATGGCTTTCTGGGACTGGAAACGCTGGGAGGAAGAGATTGACTGGATGGCACTTCATGGTATCAATATGCCTCTTGCTGCCGTTGGTCATGAGTGTGTGTGGCGTAATATGATGCTCCGTCTCGGTTATACCGAGGAGGAGATTGGCAGGTTCATCGCTGGTCCTGCCTTCCTTGCATGGTGGGAGATGAACAACCTTGAGGGGTGGGGCGGTCCTCTACCTCTCAACTGGTATAAGCAGCAGGAGTCTCTCCAGAAGAACATCCTCCGCCGTATGCGTGAGTTTGGCATGAAGCCTGTATTGCCGGGATATAGCGGTATGCGTCCAAGCTTTGCTTCCGCAAAGTTAAGTGAAAAGTTAAAAGTGAAAAGTGAAAAATCACTTTCTGCTGCTGACTCCCTC
>CAMOVB010000193.1:0-6203 GCA_946626925.1 uncultured Prevotellaceae bacterium | reverse complement strand
GAACTGTCTCTGCCCACTTCTCGAACTTCTCCCAGTCAGTAGTGTCCTTGCCTGTGCAGAATCGTTCTGCCACGCCGTTTGAGCGCATTGCACGCCACTTGTAGTGGTCACCACCGAGCCAAATCTGAGTGATGGAGTCGAAACGCTTGTTGTCAGCCACCATCTGTGGAATGAGGTGGCAGTGATAATCAATAATCGGCATCTTAGATGCGTGCTCGTGGTACAACTTCTGCGCAGTTTCAGACTGAAGCAAGAAGTTCTCGTCCATAAATTTTTTCATAGGTTTATGTTAATTTTAATATTTAGTGTGGCAAAATTACTGAAATAATTCGATATTGCTTACATTTTTTATGGATTATAGCGTAAAAAGCCCTAATTTTGTAGCCTGAAAAGAACAAAGTTGACTCAACTAAATATTACTAAACAATAACATCTAATGAAATCATTGAACGCTCGCACAGCTCCAAAGAGCTCTGCACCTGAAAGAATCATTCAGTTTGGAGAGGGTAATTTCCTCCGTTGCTTCGTAGATTGGATTATCTACAATATGAATCAGAAGACAGACTTCAACTCAAGCGTAGTTGTCGTTCAGCCAATAGAGAAGGGTATGGTTGACTGGCTCAATGGTCAGGACTGTCTCTATCACGTAAACCTTCAGGGACGTCTCAACGGTGAAGCGGTAAACTCCCTTACACGTATCGACTGCATCTCACGTGCCATCAACCCATATTCTCAGAACTGGGCTTTCCTTGCACTTGCTGAGCAGCCAGAGATTCGTTTCGTAATCAGTAACACAACAGAGGCAGGTATTGCCTTCGACGATACATGTAAGTTCACAGATGCTCCTGCATCTTCTTACCCAGGTAAGCTTACTCAGCTCCTTTTCCACCGCTTCAAGACATTCAATGGCGACCCAACAAAGGGTCTCATCATCATGCCTTGTGAACTTATCTTCCTCAATGGTCATCACCTCAAGGATTGCATCTATAAGTACATTGAGCTTTGGAAGGCAGACTTCGGTGCTGACTATGCTTCATTCAAGGAGTGGTTCACAAAGTATTGCTACGTATGTGCAACACTTGTTGACCGTATCGTTCCAGGATTCCCACGCAAGGAAATCAAGGAGATTCAGGAGAAGGTTTGCTATGCAGACAACCTCGTCGTACAGGGTGAGGCATTTCACCTTTGGGTAATCGAGAAGCCAGAGAACATGGACATCGAAGACCTCAAGAAGGAGTTCCCAGCAGAGAAGGCAGGTCTCAATGTGCTTATCGCACCATCAGAGAAGCCTTACCACGAGCGTAAGGTAACACTCCTCAATGGTCCTCACACAGTTCTCTCACCAGTTGCTTATCTTTCTGGCATCAACATCGTGCGTGATGCTTGTAACCACGAGGTAGTGGGCAAGTACATCCACAAGGTGCAGTTTGAGGAGCTTATGCAGACACTCAACCTCCCAATGGATGAGCTTCAGAAGTTTGCATCAGACGTGCTTGAGCGTTTCAACAACCCATACGTTGACCATCAGGTAACAAGCATCATGCTCAACTCATTCCCTAAGTATGAGACACGTGACCTCCCAGGCGTTAAGGTTTATCTTGAGCGTAAGGGTGAGCTTCCAAAGGGACTCGTATTCGGTCTTGCTGCAATCATTACTTATTATAAAGGTGGTACACGTGCTGATGGTGCTCCAATCGAGCCAAATGATGCTCCTGAGATTATGCAGATGCTCAAGGACCTTTGGGCAACAGGCGATACTCAGAAGGTTGCTGAGGGTGTACTTGCTGCAGAGAATATCTGGAAGGAGAACCTCAACAATACCGTTCCTGGTCTCACAGCAATGGTTAAGGAGTTCCTCGACCTCATTCAGGCAAAGGGAATGCTTGAGGCAGTAAAGACTATTCTCTAAGCCAAAGGCTTAAAGAATAATTGATAATTGATAATTGACAATTGATAATTGATAATTAGCCGTTCGGGACAAGCGTCCGAACGGCTTTCTTTTTTTTGAAACACAGAGGGCACGGAGAAAGCAGAGGGTGGTAAATTAACAATTAACATACCATCCGGGGAATAACGGAAGCGCTAATTAAGGCAAGTTCAAAGAGCTTAATAGGCAATTGATAATAGAAAAGCCGTTCGGACACTTTGTTCCGAACGGCTTTTTTGATGGAAATAACTTCGTTGTACCTTTAATTTAGATATATACATCTGTCGGGAGGGGGCAGCTCTTTACACCATTGCTGATGCACCGAGTGCTCCAGCTATTGCGCTGAGGATGGCGATTGCAAGCTTGATGATGGTGTCCCACTTAGATTTAGTCTCTGGTTTCATAGTTCGTAAGTTTTTGAGTTTTTAAGTTTGTAAGTTTTTAAGTTTTTTAGTTCTCGTGGAAGAGAGATTTAACACAGAGGGCACGGAGGCCACAGAGTTAAGCCCCCTCCAAATCCCCCATGGGGGAGAGCCTTGACGAATGAGGTAACTCCTTCTCCTCCCCTACGTGGGAGGTCGGGAGGGGGCCGCTCTTCTGTGTTTAGAAGCTGCTGTCATCGCCTCCTGTATTTCCACCTGTGTTGCCTCCGCTTGGGTTGCTGTTGCCGCCTCCGCTCTGCTCTGGTGCAGTGGTTACTGAGCCGTCGGGGAGGGTGACGGTGCCGTCGTCGTCCATGTACTTGAGGATGACCTGACGGACGTTGGAGAGGCAGAGCTGGCGCTTGATGCGCTGTGCCGTCTGGTATGCCTCAGTACCCTTGTCGCCGTTGTCGGTGGATGGGCGGTTGGCACGGAGCCATGCGGCTGCCATCTTTTGCTGGGTGGCGAAGAGCTGTGTCTGTCGCACCTGTGCCTCGGTCATCGGACCTGCTGGCTTGTTGAGGTACTTCGCAAGGTGGATGCGGTTGGAACTTCGGTTGGTGGCAAAGTAGTCGCTGCTGCCACTTCCGTACTTTCCTGAGATGCCCTTGATGACATCGATTGGTGTTATTCTTGCCATAGTGATTTAAGTTTGTAAGTTTTTAGGTTTTTAAGTTTTTTAGTTCTCGCGGAGAGGTGAGTTTTTGAGTTGTGAGTTGTTAATTATGAGTTGTGAGTTTTTATGAGTCATGCATTTTGAATTTTGCATTTTGAATTTTGAATTCACCAAGCCTCCTCAATGAGTCCTCATTGCCCTTAACGAAGGAGTAACTACTCCCCTCCATTCAGGGAGGGGCTGGGGGAGGGTCCGTCCTTTTTTTGTTTCCATTGCAAAGGTACTGCGTTATTCTGTTGTATGCAATAGTTGTCCTCCAGAACGGAAGGGTAGAGATGCACGTTCTGGGGGACAAATGTACAAGGTGCTGATTACCAAGGAGAGAAAACAGGTAAGCGTAACTCTAAAAAGCCTTTTAGTAAAATTAAATCATTGATTTTTAAGTAATAAGACGATAAAAGCGTAACTTGTAACTTTGTAACTCGTAAATTTTTGCATTTTTCATACTAAGTGTTCAAACTTATATATTATATAAAATTATTTATATAATATATAATCTATTTTATGTTTATCATTTTCGTGCCGTAAAGGTAATAATAATTATCGAAACGTAACCACAATTGTAAGCACTTTTTTTGCCAGTTACGCTAAAAATAGGTATAACACCCACATAAACAGTAATATATAAATAAAGCGTAACTTTGTAACTCTGTAACTCTCTTTTTTTTCGTTTTTTTTACCTCATAGAAATAAACATAAAATAGATTAGAATATATAACATGGAAGCATATTCATTCAAACCTGAAAATCAAAACGAAGAGTTCGTTGAAAGGACAAGCGTAAGCGAGTTCGTAAATGATGGAGCAGCAATACAAACCATCTATTTGTTAGTGGCTGAAATTTTTGGGCAAATTCCTAAATCGGAAAGCGATGCTTTAATGCTCAAATACATGAACAGGGCATATAAAATATGCTGGTATGTTGTTGAGAAAAAAGTCTCCTTTCAACATTTCAGGGATATTCTGGGCAGATATGGTAATGATCAGTTTGCTCCAGTTCTTGCGTGGTGCATCCTTAGCATTTACAAGGATTGGTATAAGGTTGACCCTTCGATTATCAATATGCTTCATTCATGCTTAATAAATGTACCGTTCCGTAATGTATTTATCAACTTGACCAAAACAGCAAAGAGTCCTGAGCGTCCTATCTTGTTCTCAAAGGCTACTGGTGGCGATGACGGAGTGACGGCAAAGGATGACTTTGATGTTGCTGTGGGGTTGCTCAAGGGTGCTTACAAGGATATGAAGGACAGCAACAGGAAGTTGCAGAAGGAGATAGAGAACAAGGACAAGACAATCGACGACCTCCAGCAGAAGGTAGATATGCTCAAGGCTCAGCTGAAGGAGAAGGAGCAGGGGGCATACAAGGCTTTCAGTCTCGAAAGCATAAAGAAGTATGTGATGAAGCATCGCAAGGCTGATGATGTGGATGTGATACTGAAGATGTTGAACCGTCTGTATAACCAATACAGGGTTAATGATGATGAGGTGTACAAGGAGATAGAGGAGATGGATGCTTATCTTGAAGACCTACAGAATCCTGCACCACGGCAGATTACGAACAACGTGAAGGGGGACTACGTGGAGAATCAGGTGAATAACAAATAACAGACCCTCCCCCGACCCCTCCCTATATGGAGGGGAGTAGTTACCATAGGGGCGCAAAGTTCTCCACCACGAGAACTAAAAAACATAAAAACTTAAGAACTCACAAACTCACATGACTGGCAACCGAATATTCAATATACACGGTGACTACATAGAGCACCAGACAAATAACTTCTATGACCATTCGCAGTACAACAGTACCGGGGCGGTGATGAACACCACCAAGGGCAAGGACGAGAGGCACAATGCCAAGTCCAAGACCGCCAAGGACACCAAGACGAGGGAACTGATGACGTTCCGCAAGCGTGGCATAACGGAAGGACACATAAGTGTTCTTTACACGCAGATGGTGACGGAGCAATGGATAGCACCCGAAACGGCAGAGGTGGATTTCGTGGAGCTGTTCTCTGGTGAGCGTTCGGAGTGTAAGGCAATATGGACGAACAAGTACGGCAAGGGTACTCTCGTAGGTCTTTTCAAGGCTATGAGGGATGCAGGAGTGATATCCGTTCCAGATGGTTTCACGTTGTCGAACATATTGATGGGACACTTTGTGGACATGGAGGGCAATTTCCTTACAGGACTTGACAAGGGCGATGCTCCTGCGGACAAGGCAAAGCCAGAGATTGAGGAATTTGTCGGCTTGCTCCAGAGTGATTTGAGAAACCTTATCAGAGAGCGTTGTTCTGATTATGGCGATGGCATAAACAAGTACGAACTTGAAAGAGAGGGAATGAGAAGAGTTTAGGGGTTAGCGTTTAGAGTTTATAGTTTAGAGACTTTACTTAATTATGAATGACTTTAGAACTAAAAAACTCACAAACCCAAAAACTCACAAACTTAAAAACCTAAAAACTTAAAAACACAAATACTCACTTCGGGTATTCTTTCGGGAAAGATAAAAATTTTTTCAAAAAAAATATGATGGGCGGAATTGTCTTGTAACATAGACAGTTCCGCCTTTTCTGTGCTCCCAGCGATGGGGGCTTTTTTTGTTTCTGGCAGGTTGTTTCCCGAATGGTTTCCCGAAAAAACGAGGGTGGGCTAGCTACTATAGAAGCGCTTCAAAAAAAAACAGAACGGACCCTCTCCCCAGCCCTCTCCCTCTATGGAGAGGGGGATAGTTACTCAATTGCTGATTGATGTGGGGTAAGGGGACTATTATTAACCAAAGTCCATAGGTAAGAGGTTGTCATGCTTCATAGCTTACGGACTTCATAAAAAGAAAGGAACAATATGGTAAAGAATACCAATCTTTGCGTTGACCTCAAGACGGTAATGCAGAAGGACGCCCTCCTCGTGAAAGGGCAGTGCTATAAGGGACTTATGACTCGTGACGGCGAAGACCACTACCTCTTTGAGGAGGCGTGCAGCAGGGGAACGGTTCACAATCCCAAGCTCTATGACGGCGAATTTCTCTCTTTGACCCGTCACAGTAACGGTCGTTACCAGTGTCACCTCAAGGTCATGAAGGATGGGGTGGACAAGGATGCTTACGCACTCAATGTATATTCAGAACTATTACTGTCCGCTAAACACGACCTATCCATGTCCAACCTCTTTATTACCAG
>CAMOVB010000192.1:0-6205 GCA_946626925.1 uncultured Prevotellaceae bacterium | reverse complement strand
GTCTTATTCCTGAAGGATATTTTTTCAACCACGAATTACACGAATTTTCACTAAACTGGTAACTCTTGGTTGTTTCATTACACGAAGAATTGCACGTGCAATTACAAATTTCACGAATCAGGTACAACGACATGAAACCGAACGGCATTCGTGTTATTCGCAGACAACACATGTTGTCTTAGTGTAATGAAACAAGAGTATTTGAAAGTTCGTGTTCATTCGTGTAATTCGTGGTTGAAAAAAAACTCGTCAACACGAAAATCTTGTACCCCACGCTTTGGAAGAGCCTTTGCAAGGTTTCCTTCCACAAAAATATTTGAATCAAAGTACTGACTAAGTATTGACTAACTACTGACTAACTACTGACTCTTATGAGACCTCCACAACACGCATGACGATACATTTTTTACGTTATACTACAAAAAAGTGTAGTAAAGATTTACTCAGTACGAAAATGTGTAGTAAATTTGTGGCGTCTTAAAAAGTATGCCAATGGATACAAAGACATTGAAAGTCGATTTAACTGAAGATGAATGGGAGTTAATAGAAGCCATCCTAAACTACAAACTGGCTTATCCCAACGGTTATCCGAATCTGCTTTTCTACGCACAGTAAAAGTTTGATGAATTGACCGACATCTAAAATCGACTCCCCTCTTGTTCGGAGGGAGGGGACTTTTTAAGACATTCACTTTAGGACATAAAACGAGAAGATATATGGCAAATGAAAATGTAATTTCAGACATGAAAACAAGAATGAATGACATTCTTATGTCTGTATCATGGAGAGAAATCTCAAGAAACTATTTCGGTAAATCATCATCATGGTTCTATCACAAGATGGACGGTATTGATGGTAATGGCGGTGTCGGCGGTTTCAACGAGGAAGAAGCGGCTACAATGAAACAAGCTCTGCTTGACCTGTCAAACAGAATTGCATTGGCAGCAGAAAAAATATAAACAAATTTCAAAAAAAATAGAGGGGAGCGCGAAAAAGTACTCCCCTCTTAATGTTTATTAAATCTTAATTCTTAACTCTTAAATCTTAATTTCCCCCTACCTCTTGTCAGGCAATTCTGACCAACGCTCACCGTAGGTATCGTAGGCATCTGTAACGACGACGAAGCAATCGGGATCGATGTCGCTGAGATTGGTGGTAACAATCTCGACTTCACGCATGTGGACGACAATCATCAACGTGTCTCGTTGTTGATCTGTATAAAGACCTGTGGAAGGTATGACGGTGGCTGTACGGTCAAGTTCCTCAAGTATGAACCTGCGAACACGTTCCTTGTCCTTGGTGATGATGAACATGAGTTTGTCATTCTTCGTTCCTGTGATAACAAAACCTGCCACACGTGACATGATGGCTATGCAGATGATAGAATAGCCTGAGAGTACCCATGAGTGAGACTCCGTACCACCAGAGCCAAGTCCCATACCGATGACAAGAAGACCGAAAAGGACAACGGCTGAGTCAACACCAAGCAAGGCATGTGAGAACTTAACCTTCAGATATTTCTGTATGAACATTGCCATAAGGTCAGACCCTCCAGATGTGGCACCACTACGGATGATGATACCCTCTCCCACCCCGATGATGATTGGACCAAGAATACACGTAAGCATCAGGTCATGCGACAAGTCAAGGTTACCGCCACAAAGGAGTGACGGGTCAAGGCTCTGCAAACCTTCTGCAGGATAAAGCAGATACGTGAACATGTTCATGAAGAATGGCGATATGACAGATGCCAAAAGTGTCTTGAAGCCAATGCCCTTGCCGAGAAAGAAATAAGAGAGGGCAAGCAACGGAAGGCTTATCATGTAGCAAAATGTACCTACATGTATGTTTGGCAATAGATTATGAAGCACGATAGATATACCTATGACACCACCTGGCACAAGCTTGTACGGACTGATGAAAACGACGAATGCGAACGATACCATTGCGCATCCGAGCACAATGCCCAAGTATTCAAGAATAAGACGCTTGATTTTTTTCTCAGAATTGTTCATGTAAGTGTTTTTTCAACTTTCACAACGGAAGTTACATATTTTTTCTTTGCAAAGTTAAAGCAAAAAGATATAAAAGCAAAACAAAATAACACAAAAACAAAGTATAATGCACGAAAAAGTCAAGTATTTGAGCCGTAACTTAATAAAAAATTGTAACTTTGCCGACAATTTAGGTGTAAAGGCTATCTAAACTTGTAAGTTTATACGAGATTTTAGAATCCCCCTACGAAAAGAACATAATGAAAGTAGCAATAGTAAAATACAACGCAGGCAACATCCGCTCTGTAGTCAATGCAGTAAAAAGATTGGGATACGACCCGATTCTTACTGACGACGCAGAGGAGTTGCGCACGGCAGACAAGATAATATTTCCAGGACAAGGCGAAGCAAGCACGACAATGGCTTACCTCCGTGAGCATGGACTCGACAAGGTCATTCTCTCACTCACACAGCCAGTACTCGGCATCTGCATAGGAATGCAGTTGCTCTGTCGCCATTCAGAAGAGTATGACACAGAGTGTCTTGGAGTGTTCGATGTAGATGTGAAACGATTCATGCCACAGCATCATGAAGACAAGGTGCCTCAGATGGGATGGAATACGATAGAGAACTGCAAGAGCGAACTCTACAAGGGTTTCACGATGCCTGAATACGTGTATTTCGTGCATAGCTACTATGTTCCTCTCTGCGACTTCACAATAGCAGAGACAAACTACATACAGCCTTACAGCAGTTCGCTGCACAAAGGCAATTTCTACGCCACACAATTCCACCCGGAAAAGAGCGGTAGCGTGGGCGAAAGAATCCTCAAAAACTTTCTTGAACTATGATAGAGATAATTCCAGCCATAGATATAATTGACGGAAAATGCGTCCGTCTCACCCAAGGCGACTACGACACCAAGAAGGTCTATAACGAAGACCCAGTTGAGGTTGCCAAGATGTTTGAAGGTGCAGGCGTACGCCGACTTCACACCGTTGACCTCGACGGAGCAAAGTCACAGCATGTCATCAACTACAAGACGATTGAGAAGATTGCTGAGCATACATCGCTTGTCATTGACTTCGGTGGCGGCATCAAGTCGGACGAAGACATCGACATTGCCTTTGCCTCAGGAGCATCACTCGTAACTGTGGGAAGTATTGCCGTAAAGAATCCAGAGCTCTTCGGAACATGGCTTGACAGGTATGGTGCCGACAAGATGATTCTCGGAGCCGATGTCAAGAACGGACTTATCAGCATCAACGGATGGAAGGAAGAGGGTGACAACAAGCTTATGCCTTTCCTTCAGGGCTACACCGCCAAGGGAATAACAAACGTGCTCTGCACGGACATATCAAAGGACGGAATGTTACAAGGCCCTGCCATCGACCTCTACAAGCAAATAATGGCAGAGTTCCCTGATATGCACCTCATTGCAAGTGGCGGTGTGAGCTGTATAGAAGATATCGAAGCACTTGACAAGGCAGGCATTCCAGCCGTTGTCTTCGGCAAAGCCATCTACGAGGGAAAGATAAAGATGGAAGAACTCGCAAAGTTCATTTAATTAAATGAGTAATGAGCAATGTGTAATGAGTAATAAGCTTTGAATATTTCTGGACGGCTATTACTAATTACTCATTCCTAATTTCTAATTATAACAGGATTGTGTTAGCAAAAAGAATCATACCTTGCCTTGACATCAAGGACGGACAGACAGTAAAGGGTACGAACTTCGTAAACCTCCGCCATGCAGGCGACCCGATAGAACTGGGTAAGGCATACTCTAAACAGGGAGCCGACGAACTTGTCTATCTTGACATCACGGCAAGCCACGAGGGACGCAAGACGTTCACACAACTCGTCACACGAATTGCTGAAGAGATAAACATTCCTTTCACCGTGGGAGGAGGTATTAACGAGCTTGCCGATGTTGAGCGACTTCTCATTGCAGGTGCCGACAAGGTGAGCATCAACTCAGCCGCACTTCGTCGCCCTGAACTCATCGACGAGATTGCAACCCACTTCGGAAGTCAGGTAATCGTAGTTGCCATTGATGCCAAGTGCATCAACGATACAGTCCATCCAAACGGACATCCAGAGATTGACGGTAAATGGAACTGTTTCATGAACGGCGGACGACTTGACACAGGACGCGACCTCTTTGAATGGGCAAAGGAAGCCAACGAACGTGGTGCAGGCGAGATTCTCTTCACCAGCATGAACCACGACGGCGTGAAGACAGGATTTGCAGACGTCGCACTCCGCAGACTCTCAGACAGTCTCACCATTCCAATCATCGCTTCTGGAGGTGCAGGCAAGAAGGAACATTTCCGCGACACATTCATCAACGGACATAGCGACGCAGCACTTGCAGCAAGCGTGTTCCACTTTGGAGAGATACCAATCACAGAATTAAAACAATACCTCTTAAAAGAGGGCATAAACGTTAGAATATAATGACAATCGATTTCGAGAAGATGGACGGACTTGTACCTGCCGTCATCCAGGATGCTAAGACACTCAAGGTACTTATGCTTGGTTTCATGAACGAAGAAGCATATAAGAAGACAGTAGATACAGGAAAGGTAACATTCTACAGCCGCACAAAGCAGCGCCTATGGACAAAGGGCGAAACAAGCGGCAACTTCCTCAACGTTGTTGAGATCCTCAACGACTGTGACAACGACACACTTCTTATCAAGGTTAATCCTGTAGGACCTGTATGCCATACTGGAGCAGACACTTGCTGGAACGAGAAGAACGAGAATCCTCTCATGTTCCTTGCAGAGCTTCAGAGATTCATCGAGAAGCGACATAAGGAGATGCCAGAGGGTTCATACACAACAAGCCTTTTCCTCGACGGTTGTCACCGCATGGCTCAGAAGGTGGGCGAAGAGGCACTCGAGGCAGTTATCGAGGCTGTAGCCAACAATAACGAACGTCTCGTATATGAGGCTTCAGACATGATTTATCACCTCATCGTACTCCTCACTTCTAAGGGACTCAAGATTGAGGATCTTGCAAGTGAACTTGCCGTTCGCCACGATCCTAACTGGCATAAGCACTAAGCTCCTGCGAGAGTTAAAAGTTAAAAATTAAAAGTTAAAAATTTAAAATAACCATTCGGAAGCTGTCCTTGTTCCGGAGGCATAAATCAAAAATTTGAGATTTGAGATTCAACAAGGTCTATGTCTTTAATCAACTATAAAAACGTCAATATCTATCAGGATGCACAGCTTGTCCTGAAGAATGTAGACTTCACAGTCAACGAGGGTGAGTTCATATACATAACAGGTAAGGTGGGTTCTGGTAAGAGTTCCCTCCTCAAGACCATCTATGCGGAGATTCCTGTCAACGAGGGCGATGCAGAGGTACTTGGATTCAATATGCTCAAGATGAAGCAGAAGAACGTACCAGATCTACGTCGTAAGCTTGGCATCATCTTTCAGGATTTCCAGCTCCTCACCGACCGTACAGTGGAGGCAAACCTCCGTTTCGTGCTCAAGGCAACAGGATGGAAGGACAAGCGTGAGATTGACCAGCGCATCAAGGATGTACTCGAACTGGTAGGTATGACAACCAAGGGCTACAAGATGCCTAACGAGTTGAGTGGAGGTGAGCAGCAGCGTATCAGCATTGCACGTGCCATTCTCAACCGTCCTCAGCTTATCCTTGCCGACGAGCCTACAGGCAACCTCGACGTGGAGACAAGCAAGCGCATCACGGAGTTGCTCCAGAGCATCAGCAAGGCAGGTTCAACAGTAATCATGATTACCCACAACATGAACCTTCTCTCTCAGTTCCCTGGCCGTGTATTCCGTTGTGAGAATCAGGAGATGAAGGAGCTCAAGATACCAACCATCTTTGACCTTGCAGATGTGACAGACAGTTTCCATCAGCAGGAGTTCTTCGAAACTCAGGCAGAAGAGGACAAGGCAAAAGAAGCAACAGCAGAAGAGCTGAAACAGCCAATGCCTGTATTTGACACAGCAGATATGGCTAAAGTATCAGCTCCTACTGCCACAGAGACAGCATCTGTGACTCCAACGGTTGAAAGCCCTGCAGCTCCAAAGATTGAAGAAGCAGAGACACCTGTTTCCGAGACACCTGTTGAACCTGTAAAGCCAGAGGTTACTGCAACAGAGACAACCGTTCAGAATACGGCTGAGGAATCTGCAAAGCAGGAAACAGTTGCTCCAACACTCAAG
>CAMOVB010000191.1:0-6219 GCA_946626925.1 uncultured Prevotellaceae bacterium | reverse complement strand
CCCTTACCTGTCCCTTAGGTGTGCCTTAGGTGTCCCTACGATTTGTAAGGGAAATGAAGGGGAACGTAAGGGGAACATATGGTTCACCTAACAAGAGACACTTGTTTTCACACTTTTTTACAGAGCTGCTTCCAACCGTACAGGTCGAAATTTTTTGTACGCGCAGAAAAAGGTTATTTTTTATGACGATTTCTGACAAATGATGTATACTGAGGTGGAGGGTAGGACAAAATGGTACTGGGGAGCAATGTTTGGCAAGGTATGTGATACTCTTATCTTGGTATGTTGTGCTTGTGGTGCGCTTGCCTTTGCTTGGGTGGCTGTACCTACAAATGAGTATTTTGATAATCAAAAGTGAGTAAATGTGGGGTGGAATTGCTGTTGTTTTGGCTAAAACAACTAAATTTGCAGTCGGAAAATAACAAACTATGAGTATGACAGAAAGATATAGAGCAACGGATCCTATAAGTGACCTGATTAGTGATGATTACAGAATGTTGCAGGTTATCAGCCGCTTTGGCCTCACGCTTGGCTTCGGCGACCAAAGCGTAGTGGCTGCATGTAAAGCATGCGGTGTGGATGTGTCAACATTCCTTGCCGTGGTAAACTTCATCAAAGCAGGCGAACATGTACGCATAGGTAACCTCGTAGAAGACGTGAACGTGAAGTCGCTCATGCAGTATCTCAAGAACTCGCACTCTTATTTCGTCGAATTCCGTCTGCCTGCTATCCGTCGCAAGCTTATTGAGGCTATCGACTGTACAAACAACCAGATAGCTTTTCTTATACTCAAGTTCTACGATGAGTATGCTTCTGAGGTAGGCCGTCACATGGAGTATGAGAATACCCATGTGCACCCTTACGTAGAGACACTTCTCGAAGGACATCTGCCAAAGGAATCATTCGGCGACCTCGTACACCAGCACCATGACAACCACGGCAGCATTGAGAAGAGCAGCACGGAACTAAAGAGCATCATCATCAAGTATTATCCTTCAGATTCAAATATGCAGTTACTCAACGATGTACTCATGGACATCTACATGATGGAGGAAGACCTCCTGAGCCATTGCCACCTTGAAGACCAGTTATTTGCCGAGTGCGTCCACAAGCTGGAAGAAGAAGTGAAGGATAATGCCGTTCCTTATACAGATAATGGCGAGAGTGAAGTGGACAACACGACTACGGACGTGCTCTCTGAGCGTGAAAAGGAGATTGTCGTTGAAGTGGTCAAGGGCTTTAGCAACAAGGAGATTGCCGAGAACATGTTTATCTCAATCAATACGGTTACTACCCACAGACGTAATATCTCACGCAAACTCAACATCCACTCTTCAGCAGGTCTTACCATCTACGCCATCGTCAACGGACTCATCAGCCTTGAGGATGCGAAATTGTAAGTTTGTAAGTTTTTAAGTTCGTGAGTTTTTAAGTTTTTTAGTTCTTGCGGACTTATAGTTATAAAGTTCTTACTGTATGAGTTCTTTGTTTTTTGACTTATAAGCCAACAGACAAGACATTTCACAATCATCTAAATTTTGTTTAATGAAGAAACTAAAGGCGGCGTTATTCGACCTTGATGGTACGCTTATTGATACTGAAGGACAATATACTGAGATTTGGGGTGCGATAGGAAGGAAGTATCGTCCTGACCTACCAGACTTCTCACAGGTGATAAAGGGTACTACGCTTACTCAGATTCTTGACAATTATATCCCTGGTGAAGAACTTCGCAAGAGGGTGGTGGAAGAGTTGGACGAGAAGGAAGCTGGTATGCGTTACGAGTTCTATGAGGGTGCTCTCGACTTTATTGCTGACCTTCGTCGTCATGGTGTGAAATGTGCCATCGTGACAAGCAGCAACAAAAAGAAGATGGAGAGCCTCAAAAAGCAGGTTCCTGACTTCGACAATCTCTTTGACCGAGTGCTCACGTCCGAGGATTTCAGTGCGTCAAAGCCTAATCCTGATTGTTACCTTCTTGGTGCAAAGGTGTTTGGGGCAGACCTTGACGAGTGCGTCGTCTTTGAGGATGCCTTCACGGGCCTTCAGGCAGGAATGTCGGCAGGCATATTCACCATTGGCCTTGCCACTTGCAACAGTCGTGAGGCGATAGAGGATAAGTGCAACTATGTGCTCGACAACTTCGTGGGCATGACGTATGAGAAGGTTGTACGGATTGTTAATAATGAGTAATTAAGCGAAGCGGTCTCACTGACCGTAGGGAAGTAATTGTTTGCAATTCTCTTGTTTTTATGTCCAAGATTTAGACACACGAATGTCTAAATCTTGGACATTTTTCATATTATTATCCTTATTCTTTTTGTTGATGGAATGGACATCATATCTTTGCCGTGTCGAAAGAAAAAAGCCGCTGGCTCCAGTTCCTACGCCTTTGCCAACGACTTAATCACAGTTTTAATTATATAAAAATAAATTACTATGATGTCAAAGAATTTAATGAGTGCAGCTCTTCTTCTTATGAGCGCAACCACAGCTTTCGCTGTTGAGTCAGAATCCAATGTTCAAGTTTCTGGTTGCAAAGATAATGATTTTTATCTTGCTACAACAGTTTTGAACACAGAAAAAGATGATGATAAAGTTTTTGAGGTAGTGGAACAGATGCCAAAGTTCAAGGGTGGCGAGGGTGCCTTGATGCAGTACATTGCCCAGACTATCAAGTACCCACAGGCAGCTCAGGAAATAGGTACCCAGGGTAGATTTATCGTGTCATTCATTATTGACAAGGATGGTTCTATCATCAAATCTGAGACTAAGGTTGTCAGGGCAGACGAAGAAGATGTTAAGGCTGGTGAGTCATTTCCTGAGATTATGGTTAATGGCTATGTGAAGGCTACGCAGAAGAAGACAGGCAAGACACCTTCGGAAGAGGACAAGAAGAAAGTTAAGCTTGCATACGCTGAGCTTGAGAAGGAATGTGTCCGTGTAGTCAACAGTATGGCAGCATGGGAACCTGGAAAGCAACGTGGCAAAGCCGTCAAGGTACATTACAATATCCCTTTGACGTTTAGGTTGCAGTAATCTCTCGCTTGTTCCGGAAGCATGAATAAATCATCAAATGTTGATTTGAAGTTTGCCATTCCTTGCTGTTTTGCCAATCAATAGCTATCTTTGCAAAAAAATAATGACAATGGAACAGCAGGAATATCTTGATAATTACGAGAGACAACTCACGGAGCACCTTATTCGTGTGCTCACTTCAATGGAACTTCTGGACAAGCAGTTGCTTGAATCACCCGACATCACGGACAAGTGGGATGAGGTGGCACAGTCATACGTTACAGATGCCGTAAAGGAGATACAGCAGTACCCAACCGTTTCGCTTGGATGGGCTATGTACCTTGGCATGGCTGTGGCACGCCTTTGGGATGACGACTGGGAGATATATTCCAAATTGCCTAACATATATGAGTATCTTCGTGACAAGCGTGGCTTCGACTATCTTGATGAGGTGGTACGTGGTGATGTCCTCGGACTCACGGGCGACGAGTACGACCGTATGGAGAAGGTTGTGCAGGGATGTGCCCAGCAGGTACTCAACAAGATTCGTCACGAACAGATAGAACCTCAAAGCCCACTCGCATTCCATGCCTATGTCAAGAGCGTGCGCACCCTATATCTCATTGGTGCAGCCGTAGAACTCAAAGCACTCGGATATAAGTTTGAAAAGATGTAAATAAAACAGGAACTCAACTTTAGCTTCAATGTTACTACAAGCTAAGGTTGAGTTCTTTTTAACATTCCAAATAAATTTAACATTTTTCCATATGGTATTTTAACATTCTTATTACCCACAAAGGAATCTGGATAATACCGACGAAAGACACGACAACACAAAAAATCATCCGATGGCAGTATGCAATTTCTTAATTGCATCCATATTTTTTGTCCGTCGAATCTCCGTCAATTCTCCGTCGATACTCCCTTGATTCTCCTATATAACTTCGAAGAATGTCCACCGAATGTCCACCGAATGTCCACCGAATGTCCACCGTTTCGGTGGAGATTCGATGGAGATCCAATGGATATTCGATGAAGATGATACGGAGTAGCAACGAAGGACTAACGGAGATGCAACGGAGAAGGAACGAAGCATCAACGGACAAATGGCTGAGAAAATACCAAAGATAAGATAAAGAAAAATATGATTGCAAAATTATCAACTATATACTTCATCGTTTCATATATCAAAGAGTACAATGATGCAAAGAACAAATCAAATGAAGGATGAAGGCTAAATTATAAAAATGGAGAAAAACATTTGCATATATGGGAGTGACATCATACCTTTGCATCTAATAATAATTAAGAGCATGGAAAAATGGTAAAGGTCTTAAATCATTTATATTATTCTATATTTTGCTGTTTTCATTGGTTGAACTTTTTGTTTGTACCAAATGATGGGGCTGTAAGCAAAGAAGGTAAAAGTAATGAATGTGAATATGAGGCTTGGAGAGCTTTGAAAATTAACGCAGAATATGAAACGGATATTTCAAGTTCTTCTTCATATGCTGTATTGATAGTGGCATATTTCGTGATGGCATATATTGCAGTACCGAAATTTTTACCTTTATTTTGTATAGAACCTCATGTTGACATCGTATTATTTTTTTTATGTGTGTTTATTGGTACAATAATATGTTATTGTGCGTCCTTTAGAAAAGATAGATACAAGGACTATTTCATGCAGTTTGCAAGACAGGATGCTGCGACTCGATTTTGCTGGCATTTATTATCTTTTTTTGAGGTGTGTATGTTAGTTTTCGGTTTTTATATAGTGGCATGATTTACTCATAATATAAAAAAATTCATATGGAACACTTTGTTATACACGTTCTTCTCTTGTAAAACTCCATTTGTGTTTTCGTTTTTTTGCACCAATCACATAAAAATAGCCGTTCAGATGGATTTAATCTGAACGGCTAAGTTATTCATTGTGAATTGTACCTATACGTCAATTGTTAATTGTTTATAATCAACTTACTCAAATACTCGTTGATGTCGTCCACGCCTGATGGGTTGGCTATTACCTTGCCATCTGGAGAGATGAGAAGGTAATAAGGAACACCGATAATCTGGTACTTGGACATAAGGTCCTTTATTCCTTGTGGAGTGAGACAGTATTGAGTCCAAGGCATCTGGTCCTTCTCCATAGCTGAATGCCATGCGTCTGACTTCTCGTCGGATGATACGGAGATTACTTCAAACCATTCACGTGGATAGGTGTTGTAGTATTCCTTTATCTTTGGCGTTCCTGCACGACATATTCCACACCATGAAGCCCAGAAGTCCACAAGGAGGTACTTGCCCTCATAGTTCTTGACGACATCTGCAAGTTGGCATCTCTCACCTGATGGAGTGACCATGTCAAGGTCAACTATCGGATTGCCGTTGGCAGTCAGACGTGCAGCCTCAAGACGACGGACAAAATCTGCATAACGAGTTGTGTCACTTGGACAACCCGTGATTGTCTTGCCGAGAAGGTCAATCTGCTCTGCCGTTAGATTATACCCATTGGTAAGTTTCTCACATGCAAGGTTGATTGCAACTGGTGATGTTGGGTGACTCTGGATGAAGTTCAGTTCTACCTCATTGAGAGCCTCCATGTCTGGATTGTATTCTGCAATACCACGTTCCATCTTTGCCCGATTGAGGTCGTTGAAGTCCTTCTGTGCCTGTCCTCCCTCTATGACGCAATCCTTGGTGAGTGGCGCATCTGTAAGGAGAGAATACTTAGGTGTCTTGATGACATACTCGGCTGGTTCAAGCCACATTGTAGTGTATGTCCAATGCACCTGCTTGTAATTGTTCTTCTCAGCTTTGTCGCCAAGCATCTCAAGGTTATTGGTTATGAGAGTCACCTTCTGTGGATGGTCAACATATCCACTGATGAGGAACTCACCAGCCTTCTTTACTGTTGTTGTGGCAATCTCTGCTTCCTCATATGCATTCTTATCCTTTGGCTCTGATGTAAGAATGGAAATGGTCACACCCTTCTTCAAGCCTGACATTTTTCCACGCACACAGAAGTTGTCCTGCTGGGCGTATGCCTCAACACAACATGCCAAAAGCGAGAATAAAATAACCTTTGAGAATAATCTGTTCATTGAACTATGAGTTTTTGAGTTTTTAAGTTTTTGAGTTTGTAATTCAAGTTTCGCAAGTTCAGCTGACGCTTTACTTGCAAGGAGTTAAAAAGGA
>CAMOVB010000190.1:0-6312 GCA_946626925.1 uncultured Prevotellaceae bacterium | reverse complement strand
AATAGCTTCCCCCTTGGGGGGGACAGGGGGGCCTATTTTGTCTTTCCGTTCTCTTGATATTCGCTCTTACCAGTGAATACCTGACCATCGATGATGTTGATGATGCGGTCGGCACGTTTACCAACGTCAAGTTCGTGGGTAACGACTATGATGGTCATGCCTTGACGGTGGAGTTCGTCGAGAAGGTCGAGAACTTCGATGGTCGTCTTACTGTCGAGTGCTCCTGTCGGTTCGTCGGCAAGGATAATCTTTGGCTGGGTTATGAGTGCTCGTGCTATGGCAACACGCTGTTTCTGTCCTCCTGACAACTCATTAGGATAGTGGTGTGCCCAGTCCTTGAGTCCCACCTTGTCGAGGTATTCCAAGGCAAGGGCGTTGCGCTTGCGACGACTGACGCCTTGATAGAAAAGTGGGAGAGCCACGTTTTCTACGGCATCCTTGAACGAGATAAGGTTGAAGGACTGGAAGATGAAACCGATGAGTCGGTTTCGATAGTCAGCTGCCTTTGTCTCGCTAAGGTTCTTGATGAGTGTGTCAGCAAGGATATACTCGCCTTCGTCATAGTTGTCGAGGATTCCGAGGATGTTTAGCAGAGTTGACTTTCCTGAGCCTGAAGCTCCCATGATGGCAACGAATTCACCCTTCTTGATGTCGAGGTCGATACCCTTGAGCACATGAAGCGGCGTGCCGTTGTTGTAAGTCTTGTTTATATTTCTCAGATGAATCATGTTAGTTTATATATCTTGTTTTATTTCGTTAGTTTGGCCCCCCGACCTTCGGAATTAAAAGTTAAAAATTAAAAGTTAAAAGTTGAGCTGGCTCACAACTCCTAACCCATAACTCTGAACTTAGAACTCTTTGGGCGGCCTCCGGTTTAGGGGGGATGGAGACCTTGATTTTTTTAGTTTTCAACACAGAGGACACTGAGGGCACAAAGTTGTTCAAACCATTTTTTTTGCACGAATTATCATGTAATTGACCACGAATTATCATGAATATTTTTTTACAATTTAATTATCACAAATAGATTTCGATGTCGAAATCATAATTAATGATAATATCTCCCAACTTAGCGAAGCGGTCTCACTGACCGCAAGGATGTAACGGGGGCAGCCATCCGGATTAATTTGGGAGAAATACCCTTTAATTAGCAATTAGTAATTAGAACTGACTTAGCCCGAATGGCCGCCCCCTTTGGGGGTTGGGGGGCCTCCTCCGTGTCCTCCGTGTTCTCTGTGTTGAAAAGAACCAGCGAACAGAGTAAAATATATTTTTCACTTATCACTCTTCACTTTTCACTTATCACTCCGCCCTTTAGGGGAATTGAATTCGAGCACGAAGGTGGTTGGCCATCCGTTTGTACCTGCATTAAGCAGATTGATTGTGCCGCCTGACATTTGCATAATCTTGCGGCAGAGAGAAAGACCTATTCCGCTTCCCGTCTTCTTGGTTGTAAAGAACGGAACGAAGATGTCCGCTGCCACGATAGGAGGAATGACTGCACCATTGTTTGAAATGGCTATTCGTAGAGGAGTGCCAGGATAGTGGTATGCAAATACCTGTATGGTACGTTCTCTGTGCTTTGCCACGGGGTGCTCAGGTATCTTGTTGAAACTCTCGACGGCATTCTTGATGATGTTGATAATGACCTGTCTTATCAGAGTCTTGTCGGCATGGACGGTGTCGTCCTCAAGGTCGTACTTGACGTATAATGTCACGTCATCTGGTACAAGACCGAGGTTCTGGATTCCGTCCATCATCTCACGCAGGGAGAAATCCTCAGGTTGCGGCTTCTGGAGCGTGGTGTATTTACGGTAACTATCGACAAACTCCATGAGTCCTGTCGAAGTGTCGTGTATTGCTTTTATTCCATTGTAGATAGGTGACTCCTGCACGTCCTTGCGGCGGAGGAACACACTACTTAGCGATGTTATTGGTGCAATAGAGTTCATTATCTCGTGGGTAAGTATGCGTGTGAGCTTTTCCCATGAGTGAACCTCTATGTTTTGTCGTTCAGACGAAAGCCTGTCAACAAGCGAGTTGAGTGCCTCCATCAGCGCCTTGTCTCCTGATGTGCATCCCTTGGTGGAAAGGCGGAAAGAGTAGTCCTTGTTGTCAAGTGCCTCCAACAGCATCTTGCATGACCTCTTCAGCCTTTTCTCATGTTGGATGTGTTTCCATAGCAGGAAGACAATCACCAATGACAATACTATTACAATGGTTTGTGTCATTTCTTTTTCATTTTGTTGTATAACGTCTGTCGGGAGATTCCGAGCATTTCGGCTGCGGAAGTGAGATTGCCATGACACTTGTCGATGGCCTTCTGCATGTGTTCCTCGGTAACTTCCTCAAGAGTCTTCATCTTGCGTTCCTTCTCCATGATTGCCCTGAGCTTGTCAAGAAGAATATCGTTGTCCCATGGCTTAGTCACGAAGTCGGCAGCACCCATCTTCAGTCCTCTGACGGCGATGTCGATGTCGCCGTATGCCGTAAAGAGTACGACAGGAATATCTGGATGCACCTTCTTAATCTGTTCGAGCCAGAAGAGTCCTTCGGAACCTGTGTTCACACCAAGATGGAAATTCATGTCGAGGAGAATCATGTTTATCTCCTGTTGCATTAGAACTTGGAGTGACGTCTCAGGCGATTCGAGTGTAACCACCTTGTCAAATACTTCAGTGAGGAGGTACTCAAGTGAAGTAAGAATTTCTTTTTTGTCGTCGATAACTAATATAGTACTCATTGGGTTCTGTTATTTTTTTGTGATGCAAAGAAACAAATAAATTCCCATCGGTACAACCCTCAAACATATTAAATCTGTTTCTTTTTAAAAATTTAACAAAATGTGTAAAATTATTTGACAACATGATTGATGAGCCAATATGTGTTTTGATTAACATTATCTTGGAAATGTTTTGTCTTTAACTTGCTATGTCGTATCTTTGCATTCGTGAAAAAATACTCGGAATATGAAAAAGATAATTGGTACAATAATACTTGCGTGCGCGGCTGTCATGCCGATGAATGCACAGAAGGTGCTGAATGTTATCGGCGACTCATACGTGGCTAACCACATGCGTCCAAAGGAGGAAGCATGGCATTGTAAGTTGGCAAAGGAATTAGGAATGACGTACAACAACTACGGCAGGAACGGTTCGTGTGTTGCTTTCGACCGTTCGCATGACGGCAAGTGGAACTTTGGCCCTGCTCTCTGGGTGCGTTATACTGCCATGGAGCCATCAGCTGACTATGTGCTCATCGTTGCAGGTCATAATGATGCGGACAAGATAAAGAACAATGAGGACTCATTGAGGATGTTTGTCGATTCGCTCAACACGCTTATCGTGGGTATCAAGCGTCTTTGTCCAAAGGCAAAGATTGGCTACGTCACACCTTGGTACGTGGATAGACCTGGCTTTGTGCCAGTATGCAAGGCAATAAAGAAGGTGTGCAAGAAGTACGGCATCCCTGTGCTTGACAACTGCAACAAACGCAGTATAATAAAGGTGCGTGATGCTGAGTTCCGTCGCAAGTATTTCCAGCGTCCTGACGATACGGCTCACCTCAATGCTGCAGGTCACGACCTCTTCCTGCCTGTGGCAAGGAAGTGGTTCTGCTCTCATTTGTTCAAATGAGAGAGTTAAGAGTTAAAAAGTAAAATAGCTCAAGCCCCCCGACCCCCGAAGGGGGCGGCCTTCGGGTTGGGGGAAGCACATTGGATAGCCTATAATTTCTTTTACATCTGTTTCAATAATAACGACAATAAATTTACCGAATCCGGAGGCCGCCCCCTTCGGGGGTTGGGGGGCCTATGAATTATTCTTTACTCATCGATGTTCATACTCACACCATTGTGAGTGGACACGCATTCAGTACCGTCAATGAGATGGTGGCTGAGGCACAGAACAAGGGACTCAAGGTTTATGGTATCACCGAGCATGGTCCGATGATACCGGGAACTTGTGACCCGCTATATTTCCGTAATCAGTATATAGTACCACGTCAGTATGGCGACATGCGCCTGCTGATGGGTGCAGAGCTTAATATCATCGACTATGACGGAACGCTTGACCTCACGGATGACATCTATTGGGGATGCTTTGACCATGTCATAGCAGGTCTTCATTCGTTGTGCTATATGGATGGCAACCGTCTGCAGAATACCTCTGCTCTTATAGGTGCAATAGAGAATCCGCACGTCAATATCATCTCGCATCCTTGTGACGGTACAGCTTCCGACTTCGATATTGAGGCAGTGGTACTTGCAGCCAAGCGCACTGGTACACTCCTTGAGCTTAATAACTCGTCACTCAATCCTTACCGTCATAAGAAGTTGGCACGTCCGTACTTCACCAAGATGCTTGAACTGTCAAAGAAGTACGACAACCCAATCATCGTTAGTAGCGATGCCCACCACACTTGTCAGATTGCCGACTTCGACAATGCCCTCGAACTTCTGCGCGAGACGGCTTTCCCTCCTGAGCTTGTGGTCAACACCAATCCTGAGCATTTCCTTGAATTAATACATAATGTGTAAATCAAGAATTCTACTGAGTCTATTGCCACTTTGACAATTGTTTTGTGCTTGGACGCTTGGTTGCAGAGAAGGCTTCCTTGCGTGCTTTGAGTAATATCCTGCGCCCTTCGGCATTTCTTGTATATACAACGTCACATTCACCGATGTAGGTTTGCCACAGACGCTTGAAGAGTTCTGCACTTTTCTTGTTTGAGGACAGAACAGCAGGAATGGCGAAGTAATCCGTCTGGTTGAAAAAGTTCATGAACGTATCATGCTTGATGAGAATGTATCGAGGATTCTCGACTGGGTCAAGGAACTCACGAAGACAGCGGATGAAGAGGGTGTTCTCTTCGGCTGTCAGATTGGAACATGTTACGAATAGCATACCTTCATTGTCGTCTTGAACGTCAATACTTACATTCTTTAGCGATGACTTTATCAGTCGTTCGTGGGCGAGTGATTCAAGTATGATAATGGCAATCTGTTTCATTACGTTGCCTACAGTTCCTGTCTTGAGAAATGTTCTTCCTCTTTCTATCAATGTGACAATGCATGCTGCAATGTATATGAGAAACAATACAGGATACTTGATGAGTGCACTAGACAAAGTCAAGCCGATTGTGGACAGAATGCCTAATGCTGTGTATAAGCTATATAAGCTACTTGTATATAAAAGACATCTTGTGGTGTAGCGTTGTACCTGCACACCAGTCTTCATGCCGATTTTCTTCTTTCCGCTATAGCCATTGTACAGACCATCGTTCCACCATTGACGTGTCTTGTCACGATCAATGGCAAGTGCCTTTGTATCCCTCTGATGCTTCATAAGCAGCATCTTCATGGCAATTTCTTTCTCTCTGTCATTTATGAACGGCTTGTCCCAGTTGAACGAGTTTATTCGTTCCAGTCCCGACATTATCTCGTGCTTGCCGTGGTATGACGGAGCTTCATATCCCTTGAACCTTGTGAAGAGCTGTTCGAGGTCGTAGGTGTAGCATCTGTAGTCGTCCAGTACGTCATCCGTGAGTGTCTCGGTGTCGCTTATGTTGAAGATGTCGTACGATGCAAGGTGCCAGATGTTTGACACCTTGTCGGGATTGTTCCTGTCAATGCGGATGGCACGTCCACGCATCTGGTTTGACAGCATGTATGAACTGACGGTGCTTGATAGTATAAGTGAATTGATGGACGGTGCATCCCAGCCTTCGCCGAGGAGAGCGTGCGTTCCGACGAGAACGGTGATGTCGCCAGCATTGAACATCTCTGTTACGAGACTTACTATCTGGTTTCTTGCGTTCTCCTTCGGTGTTACCTTGACGAAACTCTCAAACTCGCCATATCGGGTGATAGCAACGCTGTCGGCAGTGATGCCATTGCGCTCAAGCAACTGGCGTAGTCTGTCTGCTTTCTCAGCAGGCAGTACAATGAGCGAACCGCACAGTATGCCCGTCGGTATGGTGTTCCCGAAGTTGTCGATCAGCATCTTCCATATCGGCACTACGCCCATGCCCGTACAGCCGAGGTCGTCATGCCTTATGCGGTCAGTGAGTATTACCATACGCAACTTGTCGTGCAGTGCATCGTTTTCCAGACGTACGATGTCAATGATTGCGTCCAGTTTGCCAAGGCTGCCAGCTATCTGTCGTTTTACCTTTGTGTTACCGCTGAATACAATCTTATTGTTCATCACCAGCCCAAGACGTTTGGCTGTGTTGAAGTAGTGCTCCTTCTGTGCCTCAAACGGAACGAAGTATTCTTCTTTGGATGTTATCAGTCCATTGAGGAATGTGGCT
>CAMOVB010000189.1:0-6395 GCA_946626925.1 uncultured Prevotellaceae bacterium | reverse complement strand
CAAAGTGCCAGCCCTAATTTTTTGATGGAACTTTAATGTTTAGCGGACAGTAATATATTAAAACAATGAGATTATTTCTATCTTCCAGTTTTCTATAGGAGTTTCCGCCCCATACAGGCCGCAAAAAAAATGGGGCGCACAACTTGATGTTAAGCGCCCCGATGCGTAAATACATATTCAATATAATTATTGCTTGTGTCCTTGCCATAATAGATGGCGTAGTATTTAGATTGTTTGTTTATCGGGATAATGGGGGATCTTGGAAAAGCTAACGAATTGTATAAAGAATATAGAGAAAACAATAAGTGACTCAGTCTGCCTATTACCCATTTATTCACATTCTAATCTTAATTCAAATTTTACAGTTGTTATTAATATATATTTTTGGGATGGAACGAATCTCTTTTGGGAAGGAACAAATCTTGTAACACAAGAATAACATTAAATTGAAAAATCTACGTATAGTGAGTTTTAACCCCATTTCATATTCACGATTACTTCTCAACAATCTTTACTTCTCCTGCTTTCGTGTCGCCATATTTAGCAAAGTAGCTGTCCTGAATCTTGTCAAACTCTGCCTCTGTGACTGCAATACCCTTTGCAGGAGATTTCATAACTGGAGGAGTGTGTAGATACTCGAAACTTTTGAGCGAATACACATCGCTCGGAGTAACAAGCTCTACAATTAGGCCAGGAAGACCATAGTAGCCAAGCGGGCCATACTTGAAAGGTATTTCTGTAGTGAACCATGCCTCTACCTTTAGCAAACCTCTCGCTATGGCCTTAGTACAGTGCTTACCGTTGATAATCTTTTGTTCATCTGTCATCTTCCAACGTGGAGATAATGCGATATCTCTGATGACATAGCTCTTATTAACAATCGTCTTCTCAGTGATAATAGAATCCTTATGGATATCTATGAAGATGTTGTTCACAGCACCAATAAGCATATTAGAACCATCATTCTTAAACGATGTCTTTTGAAACAAATAATGGTCATTCGTAACATACATGGTATAGGTCATTTTTTCTTTCTTGAATTTTGACACAACCATGTCTCGAAGATATACATTCTGCATCTGTCGAACCTGATCAGAAATAACAGGCGATGCAGTATATATACACTTCAAATAACTTGTCTGTGCTACGCCAACCAAGGATATGCATGTCAATGCCAATGTCAACAATATTTTTTTCATAATAAAATCACATATAAGGACAAGAGGTGGGAATGTCACTTAAAATTATACTACAATTCCTGTCTGCAATCAGTTTGAAGCAACTGCTGGAACACAGCCAACAAAACATCTTCCAACAATAGAAAGCATGACAAACACCAAACTCCGAAGTGTTTATTTGCAGAAGCGTAGCATTAGCTACGCTTCTGTATTTCTTTCACATATTAAGAGTTGGATGAAGAATAACAGAACTTACTTTCGTACCTGCTTGGTATGTGTGTGTACAATAATCACACTTCCATCAGCACGCTGATATATTGTCACTTCATCAATTTCCTCAGCGTTGTTTTTGGTTGCTGTACTTTCCTCGGAAACGTTGATTTCAACTTTTTCCTCGTTCTCCTTTACTGAGTTATCCTCAGCATTTGCGTTAAAGGAAACGGCAAACATTGCTGCAAGAGCTAATGTGCACTTAATAACTTTTTTCATCGTAGTAGTTTTTAGATGTTAATACTTTATCAGAACTTTAATCTGACGTGTTAATTAATAGTTGTTAGGTACTCGATATTCTAATGACTAAACATATTCAATACATTTTGTAAGTCATAGATTCGAAAGCCTTGGCCTCGGGCAACTTGGATAATACTGAATAATACACCAGTTTTTTGGATTACGGGAATTACTATTTTTACCTAATGTACTTAATCAGACATTGTCCAACGAATATATAATATCAAATGTACTTCTTTATCATAAATCGGAAATCTTTCCTTATCATCACAGTGATTTAAGCATCGAGATCCGACTTGAAATCATTTTTCTTTTTCGATTTCACATTGCAAAAGTACGGTGGATGATGCAAACTACCAAATTTTTACAAAAGATTTTTTAAGCCACTGTTGCACAAGTCATTCTGCGAACAATCTATTTCTCATTCGATTGCAATATTGCAACATGAGCTTTATGTAACATTTTTATTGTCTCACAACATGTTTTAGAAGATTTATGAGATACTTTATTAGGTAATAAGTGTTGATTTATCTCATCTTTTTAAACAAATAACTGTTACAAAATTCGCTATAATGTATGTTACATTCAAAATCTGTCACATCCCAAAATAATCTATGAACTATATTTGTATTTGGCGATAATGGCATAATTCTCCAATATCAGCAAATAAAATAATACATAAACTATCATGACTGCTGTTTTTTTGTACATAATGGAGTATTACCACAAATCAAGCAACGTCATCTAAACTCATATACTATTTTATCCTTCCATAATAACTTAAAAAGCGAACACGCAAGCATCATTTTTTCACGAGCAAACATTCAAAACGAGCAAAGGCCTTGTGTTTCCACGCGAATTATTTGGAAGTTGAAGAGCGAATAACTATATTTGCACAACAAGACAAATAAAACAAAACAAATAAGAACAAAACAAAAACATAGATAAATAGATGAAGATACTTACAATTATTACATTCGCCTTGTTCCTAAGCTGGACAAATATGAACGCACAAAGCATAACAAATATTCACATAGGCGAAGATACACGCTCATATTTCACAAATGAAATAGACTCAATAACATTTGATGAAGCAACAGCAACAGAAGCGGTAAACGTCACAAAAAAGACATACGATGATTGCTATGCCCTGCTTAAAGAAGCAAGCGATTTTACCAACTTCATATATTGCGACCTCAATCTGTTCAAAGACACTATTGACATTCTTAAGGTAAAAACGCAAACCGGCAAGATTCTTTCGTTCAATGGCGAAGGCTACCAGCATACATATATAAAGGATGGCAAGATGCGTAATGAGCAGAATGTCCGTACATTTGGCAAGCTGAATACGCCAGCCAAGTATATAGGAATGAAGTATTCTTACATAAAAGAGGGAGATAAGACAGGAGACGAAGCGAACAACTTCCCGCCATGCATCCTATTATTGGGACAGAACGACAATCCATGGATCTACATTATTCACATACTATTCTACAAAGACAAGATAGAAATAAACACACGTCATGGCGAAGGATTCGTTGATGACTGTGTACTAATCGAAGGCAACAAACGCATCAATCCACTGGAAACGAGCAAGACATACGAAGCAAGCGTACAGATCGTAGGCAATAAGTTGTACATCAAAAAACCAGATGGAGAATGGGCTGTCTTCCAGAATGATTATTTCACAGAAGATTTCAACACTGCTTGTTGGCAGATATGGAATCTTTCAAAAAGCAATATACACGGATGTCTCCAAGAGCTATACGCTGGTGACCGACCAGGATTGGAGAACGCCTACCGTGTAATAAACAAACTAAAGGAATAACATTCTTATTGTAGAATTTTGTCATTAGGCGGGAAATGCGTAATTTTGCATAACTTAATGCAGTTGACTTAATGACTCTGTACACAATAACATATAAAATTCTCAGGAAGATAACGTATCTCCTGCATAACTTGTGGATGTTTCTTGAAAAGAAGCAACTTGGTGCGTGTGGAACAAACGTGGTAATATTATATCCTAACAGGCTTTGCAACAGGATGTTCATTGGCAACGATGTAAACATCTACGAGCATGGGCAGTTCATCATAGGCCCAGGAGGTAAGTTCATCATGAAAGACCGTTCTGGATGTGCTCAACACATTACTGTCATAACAGGTAGCCACGGCCATCTGCTCGGCAAATGGAGCAAGGACGTAATGATGGAAAGGCTTGACGACAAAGAGACAACAATAACAGTGGAAGAAGACGTCAGGATTGGTGCTCACGTCACGCTATTACCAGGAGTGACATTAGGGCGAGGATGTCAAGTGGGTGCTGGTAGCATAGTGACAAAGGACGTTGCACCATACTCCATCGTAGCAGGCAATCCTGCAAGGCATATAAGATTTATATTTACACCAGAAGAAATAATTGAGCACGAAAAAAAACTGTATCCAGAAAAAGAAAGGCTAAGTTACGAGGCTATTAAAAACATTCAGGCATAGAAAAAAGATGGAGAGATATAGCTATCAAGTTCCGATAAAAGGTTTACTGCTTATCTTGTTTGAGTTAGGCTTCGGCTTAAAGATAGACCTGATAGGTAGTGTATCAGTTAGCGAAATATTCGTATTTTGCTACACCTTGCTTTTTCTACACCGTGAGCCAATACGCAAAAATACGTCTTTCTCCTATCTTTTATGGGGATACTCATGCCTTTTGATTGCACAATGTGTATCAGAAATGTTCGTTGGCTCTTCACCTTCAAATTCACTAAAAGGTATAGCCATTACGGTTATATCTTTCTGTCACTTATTCTTTCTCATCAATTCATTCAAGACATCGAGGCATATGCTTCCATGGGCATTTGTCGGTATGCTCCTCCGACCTATAGTGATGGGAACAGACTTTGAGGGAAACACCATAGATGCGCTTAACGGATTGGATGTAGTATATCTAAAATTCGTAATTGCACCACTTATCATCAACCTCGTGATGCTGTTCAGCTTTTTCCATGACAACATCAAGACCAGTATCCTGCTGATATTCGTTGGCTTGTTCATCCTGCTCCTTGGAGCACGTTCATGGGGCGGAATGGCATTCATCTCCGGCATTGCATCCATCATCATTACGGCATTCAAGAAGATTAAGTTCAAGTACATACTTATGATGCTTCTTGCGGCTTCTTTATTTGCATTCCAATCCTACACAGTCTATGTAGATAGGGTCCTTTCCGGTAAGATTACAGGAGGTAACAGCGGACAGATTCTGCGTGCCGATAACCCTTACAACCCTATCAACCTTCTGAAGGTAGGACGAACAGAAACATTCATTGGAGCAATAGCCTTCATCGATGCACCTCTATGGGGACATGGCGCATGGAAGAAAGACTCGGATTACGGTTTCAAATACACCAAGATGAAGAGTCAATACCAGAAACTAAACGAAAAAGTATATCTCGATGACGTTGACCTCGTACCATGCCACTCAGTATTGATTGGCTTCGGCTGTTACAACGGTATCTTCGCCTTCATCTTTGGAGCATTACTCATACTCTCATTTTTCTACATGGGACTTCACAACATCTTCGTGACAAGGCGGTACATCATAATCTCCACATACTTTCTCATCATCTTCGCATGGCACTCGTTGTTCTCACCACAATCCAATTTCCGTCTCACCCTCCCACTCTACATGGCATTCTTCTATGTCATCTACGTATATAAGAGCAAAGAATTCCACGAGGAGAAAATAAGGAAATACAAAGTGCTCGAGGAAATCAGAAGGGCAGAAGAGCGCGAGAGTGTAAAGGAACAGAAAGATAATGAATCTGAGACAGAGGTAGAGACAAACAAAGAACATACGAAGACAAGAGACTATGCGGCTGAATTCCGCAGAAGACATAGGAAGTTGATTTAACAAAACGGCATCTATGGAAAAGGACATCTTAGTAATCACCGCCACACAAGGCAAGAGACAGACGCTGGGCGAGACCATACGCTCTGTGCGCGAGGTAGGTGCAGACAGGGTCAGGCACATCGTCATAGCACCAGAATCGGCATTGCAGGATATCATGAGAAGATACCCTGACACTGAATGTGTGGCAGAACCTGAGGATGCAAAGGGAATATACTCAGTCCTCAACCACGGTTTCAACACCTACGGCAAGGATTACGAATACCTCACCTTCCTGAACGATGACGACACATGGCTTTCTGAATACGAAACACTCATAAACACCATAACCAATGACAAGAACCTTGAACTCGTATATGGAAAGACACGGTTTGTGAATAAGTACGGAGTGAAGATAGGAAGCCAGGCATGTTCAGGGCAGTTTCGCAAGTTCGTTCCCCTGCTCCACTCTGGGATAATCCTTCTCACACAGCAAGCCGTGATAATGAGGAGTGAATTGTTCTTCAAGACTGGTGGTTTTGATGAATCGTACCGACTTGTGGCAGACACAAAAATGTGGGCACAAATTTCACAGAAAGATATACACTTCAAATACATCAACAAGGAATGTGCCACATATAGGATTCAGCAAGGACAGCTTTCTTCTGACCATAATCTACAAAAGGAGGAGCACGCAAGGCTTCTGAAAGAGGTCGGCGGAATTGCAAGCATCTGTAGCAGTATCGCATTCAGACTCACAAACATTCAGACATACGCAAAAAGGCTATTAGGGCTTAAAGGTTACAGGCGCAAGCCAGTAACAAGCAAGG
>CAMOVB010000188.1:0-6468 GCA_946626925.1 uncultured Prevotellaceae bacterium | reverse complement strand
GTCGGATTCATAATCCGGAGGTCGAGGGTTCGGGTCCCCCTCCCGCTACAAAGAAGCACTTACATTTTGTAAGTGCTTTTTTTGTTTATGTATGTTTATAATGTCCTTTGATAGATTTATGGATTTATAGATAAATTACCATGAACAATAGCCATTTTTCGTTAAAAACATCAAAAAAACAAGGCGTATTCACAAATATTTGTTTACGTTTACACTATTCTCGTATATTATACCTATATTTGCACCTAATAAATTAGAACAGATATAAACTAACGAAAAAAATATGGCAGATACAAAGAAAATAAAGACAGCGCTTGTCTCAGTATTCCACAAGGACGGTCTTGATGAGTTGCTCGCTGAGCTTAACAAGAATGGTGTTAAGTTCCTTTCTACAGGTGGTACACAGGCATTCATCGAGAGTCTCGGTTACAAGTGTGAAAAGGTTGAAGACCTCACAACTTATCCATCAATTCTCGGAGGTCGTGTTAAGACACTTCACCCAAAGGTGTTCGGAGGTATTCTCGGACGTCGTGCTCTTGAAAGCGACCAGAAGGAAATGGCTAAGTACGAGATTCCTGAGATTGACCTCGTAATCGTTGACCTCTATCCATTCGAGGAGACAGTTGCCAACACAAATGACGAGCCAACAATCATCGAGAAGATTGATATAGGCGGTATCTCTCTTATCCGTGCTGCTGCCAAGAACTTTGAGGATGTTGTTATCGTACCAAGCAAGGCAGAGTACAAGCCACTCCTTGATATCGTTAAGGCACAGGGTGCAGAGACAACAAAGGCTCAGCGTAAGCAGTTTGCAGAGCGTGCTTTTGCAACATCTTCACACTACGATACTGCCATTCACGAATATTTCACTAAGTAAGTTTGTCTTTAGACAGGCAATAATAACTAACTCAAATGGGATTCTTTACACTTACCCAAGATATAGCAATGGACCTCGGTACTGCAAATACCATTATCATCAGTAATGGTAAGATTGTGGTAGATGAGCCATCTGTTGTAGCCCTCGACAACACTTCAAAGAAGATGATTGCCGTAGGTAATAAGGCAAAGATGATGTACGAGAAGTCACACGAGAACATCCGTACATGTCGTCCTCTTCGTGATGGTGTGATTGCAGACTTCGATGCCTGCGAGAAGATGATGCGTGGACTTATCGGTATGATAAATAACGGTCATCACCTCTTCAAGCCACAGTTGCGTATGGTTATCGGTGTTCCTTCTGGTAGTACGGAAGTTGAGCTTCGTGCCGTTCGTGACTCTGCAGAGAACTCTGGTGGTCGTGAGGTTTACCTTCTTTATGAACCAATGGCTGCTGCTATCGGTTGTGGTCTTGATGTTGAGGCTCCAGAAGGTTGCATGGTCGTTGATATAGGTGGTGGTTCTACTGAGATTGCCGTTATCTCTCTTGGAGGTATCGTCAGCAACAACTCAATACGTGTTGCAGGTGATGAACTCACAGCCGATATTCAGGAGTACATGAGCCGTCAGCACAACGTGAAGGTTTCTGAGCGTATGGCTGAGCGTATCAAGATAAACGTAGGTTCTGCTATTACAGACCTTGGCAATGACGCTCCAGAGGACTTCCTCGTTCACGGCCCTAACCGTATCACAGCACTCCCAATGGAGATTTCTGTATGCTATCAGGAAGTAGCTCATTGTATTGACAAGACAATTGCAAAGATTGAGACAGCCGTTCTTTCTGCTCTTGAGCAGACTCCTCCTGAGCTTTACGCAGATATCGTAAAGAATGGTATCTGGCTTACTGGTGGTGGTGCCCTCCTCAGAGGACTTGACAAGCGTCTCACAGAAAAGATTAAGATTAAGTTCCATGTTGCTGACGACCCATTGCATTCTGTTGCAAAGGGTACAGGTATTGCTCTCAAGAACATCCACAACTTCCAGTTCTTGATGCGCAGAACATAGACGGCTTAGATGAGAAATCTACTCGACTTTTTGCTAAACTATAAGCACTGGTTTCTGTTTGTGGCTCTCGAGTGCGTGTGTCTTATGATGCTCGTCAGTTACAACGGATATCAAAAGAGTGTTTACTTTACTACTGCTAATGGGGTTGTAGGTTATACCTATTCCCTCATTAGCAGTGTGACGTCATATCTACACCTTCAAACTGAGAATGCTGACCTTGAGGCAAAGAACCAGATTCTTCGTCGTAGGGTGCTTGAGTTGGAGAAACAGTTGGCAACGGTCAAGAAGGATAGCGTCCACATCAGCGGACTTGCCCCTAAGTACGACATTGTAAGTGCTGAGGTGGTGGGTGCCACGACTCACAGGAGCGATAACCTAATGACCATCAACAAGGGTGAGGCTGATGGCATACGTCCTGAGATGGGTGTCGTATGTTCAAATGGTGTCGTAGGTGTTGTGTATCTCACTTCTGCCCACTATTCCATTGTCATCCCTATCATCAACCGTAACTCACGCATCTCATGCAAGCTTCGTGGTACACAGTATTTCGGTACTCTTACGTGGAACAGAGGTAGGGCGGACATAGCTGACATTGTCGGCATTCCTCGTCATGCTCAGGCAAAAAAGGGCGATGTGATCCTAACAAACGGATTCTCTGATATCTTCCCTCCGGGCATACCTGTCGGTTATGTCATCGGTGTGAAGGATTCGCCTGATGGTATGGCTTCAGACCTCCGAGTAGCTCTCTTCACCAAGTTCGGTTGTATTCGTGAGGTCAGCGTTATAACTAACTATTCAAAGCCTGAGAGACGTAGCCTTGAGAATAAGGCTGACTCTCTTTTCAATAATATCTAATGGCTTGCTTTGTGACGTATATGCAATTACGTCATTTGGTTCAGAACATTACTAATGACAATAATAAAGGATGACCTATAGTATTGTACATAATCTTGTCAGATTACTGATACTCCTTGTGGTTCAGGTTCTGCTGTGCAACAACATCCATATATTCGGGTATGCCACTCCTCTCTTGATAACATATGTCTTGATATCAATGGAGAAGGGTACGGGTCGTATATCCTTGCTCCTGTGGGGATTCTTCACTGGTCTCTTGTATGATATGTTTAGCAATACGGCTGGTATGGCTTCGGCAGGAATGACTCTCCTTGCCATGGTCCTGCCTGAAGTGTTGGCTTCTTTTTGTTCTCACGATGAGGAAGAGCACATCATTCCGTCTGCCAGCAATATGGGATTTTGGAGCTTTGCTGCATATACCTTTATGTGTATGTTTGTTGTTCACGCCGTATTCTATTTGCTCGATGCCTTTATGTTGTCTAATTTCCGACTTACTCTATTATCTACGTTTGCAGGTACAGTCTTGGCAACCGTGCTTGCCGTGTTCGTGGATATGATATTAAATTCTTCAAAGGATTGATAAATGGCGAGAAGTGCATTTGAAAGCAGGAAATATGTGATTGGTGGCATTGCTTTGGTCATTGTCATCACATATATTGTACGTCTTGCCTTCCTCCAGCTCGGTAGTGAGGAATACAAGGCTAATGCTGACAGTAATGCGTTTTTCGATAATATAATATTTCCTTCGCGTGGAGTACTCTATGACCGTAATGGCGAGCTTCTTGTTTACAACCAGCTTGCCTATGATATTATGGTTGTGATGCGTGAGGTGGAAGGACTTGATACGCTTGACTTCTGTAATACTCTTGGTATTACAAAGAAGGATTTTGATGACAGAATGGCTGTGATTAAGGACAGAAACCGTAATCCGGGCTATTCTTCTTACACACAACAACTTTTTATTGGACAGATGTCTGCTAAGGACTTCTCCGTGTTTCAGGAGAAGATGTATCGTTTCCGCGGTTTTTCTGTGAGGGAACGTACCATACGTCGCTATGCAACCAAGCATGGGGCACATGTCCTTGGTGATGTTGCTGAGGTCGCACCTTCCGACGTGGAACGTGACCCATACTATTCTCCTGGTGACTATATAGGCAAGCAGGGAGTGGAGCGTTCATACGAGCAGTATCTTCGTGGTGAAAAGGGAGTGCAGATACTTCTTCGTGATGCTCGTGGACGTATTCAGGGACACTACCGTAATGGTGCTTTTGACCGTAGGCCTGTTCCGGGTAAGAATCTGACACTCAGCCTTGACATCAAGGTGCAGGAACTGGGTGAACGACTTATGGAAGGAAAGATGGGAGCTATCGTAGCCATAGAACCTAAGACAGGTGAGGTGCTATGTATGGTTTCCGCCCCAAGTTATGACCCTCGTCTTCTTGAAGGTAAGGAACGCGGAAAGCGTATGATAGAGATGAGCCGTGACCCAATGAAGCCTATGCTTAACCGTGCTATTCTCGGTACTTATCCTCCGGGTTCTACATTCAAGACTTCGCAGGCACTTACTTTCCTTCAGGAGGGAATCATCAATACTCAGACAATGTATCCTTGCAGCCATGGTTTCCATTTTGGTTCACTCAAGGTGGGATGTCACGCACATGCTGCACCTCTGCCTATCGAACCAGCTATTGCCACAAGTTGTAACTCTTTCTTCTGTTGGGGACTTTACCACATGTTCGGTAACCGTAAGAAGTATAAGAACGTGCAACAGGCGATGACTACATGGAAGGATTACATGGTGAGCATGGGTTTCGGCTATAAGCTTGGAATAGATATGCCTTCCGAGGCACGAGGAATGATTCCTAATGCCGACTATTATGACAATGCGCATAAGTTCTCATGGTCAGCCCTGTCAGTCATATCCATATCCATCGGTCAGGGTGAGGTGACACTCACTCCATTGCAGATAGCCAATCTCGGAGCTACCATAGCCAACCGAGGATATTACATCACTCCTCATGTCGTTAAAGCTATTGAGGGTGGCAAGATTGCTGACTCCTTGAAGGTGAAGCACAAGACTATGGTTGATCCAAAGAACTACGAAATTGTGGTTAATGGTATGCGCCGTTCTGTACTTGGCGGTACGTGTCATGCAGCAAACAATCCATGGTATGAGGTATGTGGTAAGACTGGTACAGCACAGAACCGTGGTCATGACCATTCCGTGTTCATGGGTTTTGCTCCTAAAGATGATCCAAAGATTGCCGTTGCCGTGTATGTGGAGAACGGTGGTTGGGGTGCAACCTACGGTGTACCTATAGGTGCACTCCTCATGGAACAGTACATCAACGGCAAGTTGTCGGAAGAGAGTGAGAGAAAAGCAGAAGAGATTCAGCACAAGACAATAGATTATGGCACAAGGGAACGATAATGCAACGATATTCAAGTCTATCGACTGGATGACAATATGTCTCTATGTGATACTCATCACATGGGGATGGTTCTCCGTGTGTGGTGCCAGCTACGACTTCTCCAATCCAGATGTGTTCGGCTTTGGCAGTAACTCTGGTAAGCAGATGATATGGGCATTTACATCCTTCGCTCTTGCTGCGATACTCCTCACCATCGAAAAGAAATTCTACGATATGGGTGCGTACGTAATCTATGGAGTCATGATACTCCTCTTGATTATCACCCTCATTATCGCACCAGATACCAAGGGCTCTCGTTCATGGATTCCTATAGGACCAGTGAAACTCCAACCTGCTGAGTTTGCAAAGTTTGCAGTTGCCTTGTGCCTTGGCAAGTACATGGATAAGTTCAACTTCAATATGCATGAGACCAAGGAGTTCTTCAAGCTCGTTGCTATTATCTGTGTACCTATCCTTATCATTATCTGCCAGAAAGAGACGGGTACGGCACTCGTATATTTCACGTTCTTCATGGTGCTCTATCGTGAGGGAATGACAGGTTCATTGCTCTTCACGGCATTTGCGGTGGTAGTATATTTCGTTGTCGGAATACGTTTCTGTGAGGATACCGTGTCGGTCACACTCCCTGTCATCGTTGGTGAATTCGTGGTGCAGCTTTTGTGTATGATATTCACCACGTTCATGACATGGATATATACGGGCAACAAGACTGCGTTGAAGGTGATGATTGGTGCTGGATGGGGAACGGTACTCCTCGTCATCCTCTTCTCCATCTATGTCATTCCTTTCAACGTGTGTTGGGTGATGCTTGGTGTCAATCTTCTCTTTGTTGTGTATCTCTTCGGACTTGCCGTCTATGAACGTGTGTTCCGCTATGTCCTCATAGCAGGCTTTGCCTTGATGTCAACAGGTTTCTTCTATGTCTGCCATACGATGTTTGACCATCTTGCCGACCACCAGCGCATACGTATTGAGGTTCTTCTTGGTATGAAGGAAGACCTTCGTGGTGCAGGATATAATGTCAATCAGGCTAAGATAGCCATCGGTTCTGGTGGCTTGTATGGCAAGGGCTTCCTTAACGGAACGCAGACAAAGCTCAAGTATGTGCCTGAGCAAGACACGGACTTCATCTTCTGTACTGTAGGTGAGGAGGAAGGATTTATCGGCTCTGCAGGAGTGCTCATTGTCTATCTGCTGTTCATCTGGCGACTCATTGCTATTGCTGAACGTCAGTCGGACA
>CAMOVB010000187.1:0-6478 GCA_946626925.1 uncultured Prevotellaceae bacterium | reverse complement strand
GTTTGCCAATGGGTGCAATATATAGCTTCATCCGTCCGTTCCTCCTCAACATCAAATACATTTCACTTGTAAATCTGGTTGCAGGCAAGCGAGTAGTACACGAGCTTGTGGCAGACGAAGCCACAATGCAGAACACCGGCAACAAGCTTCTGCTCATCATGCCACGAGGCATCGCCCGTGAGAAGATGCTCCGCGAATACGAAATGGTCAATCAGAAGCTCGGTGGTGCTGGCGCATCGCAGAAAGCCGCCAAGATGATGGTGGAACTGCTGAGAAATGAGTAATTTGTAATGAGTAATACAATAGGCAAGTTCACAGTCGTGAGCTTGCCTATTACTATTATAAATGGGTTATGGTTCAAGTCCTTTTTCCCACTTCACCTTATCATTATACAGAGTCTTGATGTTCATCCACATCATCGGAATAGGATTTGCCATGTTATTACATTCTGCTTCAAGAATGTGAAGACCTTTCTCATCAAAGCCAAGAATAATCTTATAAAAATATTTAACATTATCTTGCTTGTCTATATTTTCATCATATACAAATGTTACCATTTTTGCCATGTCATCACATTGCTCGTCATTAACGAAATTATAAGTTGGGGCAATATATGTGGAAAATCTCGATCTTTTATTTTTCTTTGCAACATCAGATAGCAAACTGATAATATTGGAACATTTTTCTTGAATAACAACCTTTGGCATTGCTATAACATAATGCGTACCAACTATCTTAATATTCCTTAGGGTGTCATAATGAACATCTATAAAAGGTGCGCCTTCTTTCATTTTATAATTATCGTACTCATATTTAACCTTAAATGTTTTCTGCTCATAACCATTTAAAGACTTCAAGAACTTTGCAAGCAATTCCTTCTGTTCTACAATTTCGTCAATAGAAACGTAATTTAAATAAATATCATCCTGCTCTCTTCTCCTATATTCTGCTTTTATTGTATGAACGAAAGGAGACTTTGTATCACTTTTCATATAATCAAAAAGAAAGAACTCTCGAAAAGAAGTTTCCAAATTATTATTATCCATCATCGCTTTCGGCATTATTCCCAAAGCAAAACGTAAAGTATCTACCTCTGCAAAGTCCTTTGAACGAACGTACATATTATAAGACTTGGCAACAGAATCATAAAACATATTATACAAAGGAGCAAATCTCTTTTTAGCGAACTGCATATCATTCTTTAATTTTACATTATCGCTATCTGGCAAAAAATTAAGGCCATTCTTAAAAGACGCTACCCCCCAATAATATTGTTCTTGCCCATACACAATTTCATATTTTCCACCTCCTGCTTTCTTTGCAACATCCTTAAACGCTTGTATTATTGAATCCCTTATCTCTTCTGTTATTGATTCCGTCTGTGCTGATGCCATAATTGGGAGCATCATCAACAATACATATATAATTCGTTTCATAATAATCTTTGTTTTTGAGTTAATAACCTTTTGACTCTGCCATCTCGAAGTCTTCCTTCAGCGACTCAAAGAACTCGTCGCCAGACTTCCTTATCGACTTCACGACTTCGTCAAAGCTTTCTTTTTCTATCTCTGCCAAGAGGATTGACTGGTAGTTGCGCTCATACATCTCCATTACGGCTTCAGTATAGTCGTCGTACTCCTCGTCATCCTCTTCTGCCTTATGTGTCACGGCTGGAGCAACTGCCACGGTGTCATGCGCCAAGGTTGTCACCTTTTCCTTCCGTACTTCCGTCTGCGCCATCTCATGACGTGGCAAATCATAAATGATACGTTCCACATCCCTTACCACATTCGACGTCGTATCGGTTTCTTCCGCCACCATATCATGTTTGTCCAAGTTTCCTCCAATGAAGCCCATTGTGTAAAGGCTGAACACGAGAACCACGGAAGCGGCAATTCCTGCCATGCTCCACCACATTGGTCGTATCTTTGGTTTGAGGGGAACACTCACCCCACCATCACAAGTGTCACTATCGACAGATACGGCTGGTAGAAGTTCCACACCATTTGCCTTGCAGAACCTATCCAGTTCTTCCTGCGTTGGAACGTCCGGTTCCTGACCGATAACCTCAAACATTGAGCGATAGACCTCCAAGTCCTCAGGTATGTCTTTCGTCTCACGGAAGTAACGTTCTATCTCCTTCTGCTCCTCCTGACTGCTCTCGCCTTCCATATATCGGTCGAGAAGAATATGTATATCGTTTGTATTCATATTTTTCAAATCTATTATTTCAAATTTATGCCTCCGCTGCTTTAGTTCGGGACGCATAAATTATAAATTTGACATTTGAGATTAAGTTCCCCTCTTTTTTAGTGCAAAAAGTAGGTTCTTTCTCGCCTTGCAAAGAGTTGTTCGTACCGTTGTCTCACTTATTCCCAGCATCTCGGCTATGTCTGCATTCTCAAGTCCGTCTTGCTGACTCATCCTCAGTATCGTCATTTGCGATGCAGGCAATCCGTTGACGATATCTGCAAGCCACCCTCTGTCTTCGTCCTCCTCCATCATCATCTGTGCATCCCGATTCGAGACATGTTGCAGTTCTTCGTCAAGTTCCACGGTCAGGAACGACCTCTTACGCAACTTCGACACACATAAATTCTTACAAATAGCGATGGCAAGAGCATCCACAGACCTATACTGCGAAAGCCGTTCCCTTATCACCCACAACTTCAGCAACGTGTCCTGCGTATTGTCTTCCGCCTCGTTCTCATCCTTGAGGTAGCAAAGACTCTGGGCATAGATGTCACGCCGAAGCCTACGAGCCAGTATGTTAAACGTTTCTTTATCCATCGTATTTACCATTTATTTTATGTGTATCCATGACCAAAAGTCTTTCATTTTTCGAGGTCATTCACCATAAAGACGCAAAAGGCAGGTTATTGTTCCCTCCAAAACAAAGTTTTTTTTCAAAAAAATGCTTTTTCATGCAAAATGCCCTATATAATAAAGGTATAAAGTGCATAAATCATGGCATAAACCCTAAGCTATGAGCCTAAGAACTCAAGAATCAAAGCCGCAAAGGGGTGCAGAAACCTACGCTTCCAAAGAACCCAAGCCCCCAAGAACTTAAAAACTTAAGAACTCAAAAACTTAAAATCTCAAATAACAAAAAAGAGCCTTGAACGATGTTCAAGACTCTCTTCGTTGGGCTACCCGGATTCGAACCAGGACAAACAGGACCAGAATCTGTTGTACTACCCTTATACTATAGCCCAATGACCATAACAAAACCTCTCGATAACCACATCTTTGGAAGTGGTTGGGCTACCCGGATTCGAACCAGGACAAACAGGACCAGAATCTGTTGTACTACCCTTATACTATAGCCCAATGTTATGTCATTTGCAGTGGTTGAGACACCGTCTCTCCCGAAATGCGGTGCAAAGGTAGGTGTTTTTCCAATACCTGCAAAGCATTTTTCGATTTTTTTTTGTCGTAGTGTGCATTTTTTGTAACTTTGCGAGCAAAATAATGGAAAAAATATGACAAAGCTAAGAAAACTGATACTCATTTCCAACGATGACGGCTATCAGGCAATGGGGCTGCACTCGCTCATCGGCATGGTCAGGAAGTATGGCGACATAGTGGTAGTGGCACCTGACAGCGGCAGAAGCGGAGCGTCGATGAGCATAAGTAGTAGCACTCCCGTGAGGAACAAACTCATCAAAGAGGAGAAAGGCTCTGATGCAGAGGGCAGTCTTACAATATGGTCATGCAGTGGTACTCCTGACGACTGCATCAAGATGGCATTTGAGAATCTTTGCCCTCGTACTCCAGACCTTGTGCTGGGCGGAATAAACCACGGCGACAACTGTGCGGTGAACGCTCATTACTCAGGTACGGTAAGCATAGCGTTTGAGGCTTGCATCAAGCAGGTACCTGCCATAGCTTTCTCAAGTGGCTACACGAGTGCGGATGCAAATTTCGGCGGCATGACTCCTTGGGTGGAGAAGCTTGTGGAACACGCTCTCACCAAGGGACTCCCAAAGGGCACTTGTCTTAACGTAAACTGTGGAGCATACGAAGAGTTCAAGGGCATCAAGATTTGTCGCATGGGCATGGGAGACTGGAAAGAAGAATGGCAAAAGTCTATTCATCCACACGGTTGGGAATACTATTGGATTGCTGGCTACTATGCTCCGACAGACGGTAATGATGAGACAACCGACACATGGGCTTTCAAGAACCAATATGTGGCAGTCACTCCTCTGCAACTCGACCTCACGGCGTACGATGCGATGAAGGAACTGGAGGATGACCTTCCCCCAACCCCTTCCTTTCAGGACGGGGAGTAGATACCCCTTCGCTAATTTAGAATTATGAATTAACAATATCTATAACCGACCTTGTTCCCCCCAGGGTAATCACTCCCCGTCCTGAAAGGAAGGGGTTGGGGGAAGGTCCAACACTAAAAAAACTGAATTATATATGAACATTTCAGAACTTAACCCACAGGCAGTGTGGAGAAACTTCTACGCACTCACACAGATACCACGTCCAAGTGGACACGTGGAAAAGGTAGCTCAGTTTCTCGTTGACTTCGCAAAGAAGAACGGAGCTGAAGCCGAGATTGACGAGGCAGGCAACGTAATCATGCGCAAGGGAGCTACTCCTGGATATGAGAACAAGGCTATGGTTGTGCTTCAGGCACACATGGATATGGTGCCTCAGAAAACTAAGGATAGCAACCACAACTTCGAGACTGACCCTCTCGATGTATATATTGATGGTGAATGGGTAAAGGCACGCAACACTACACTCGGTGCTGACGACGGTATGGGTGTGGCTGCTGCAATGGCTGTCATTGAAGACCCAACAGTGGAACACGGACCTATCGAGGTGCTCATCACAAAGGATGAGGAGACTGGTATGTATGGTGCATTCGGGCTCAAGGCTGGTGAACTCAAGGGTAAGTATCTCCTCAATCTCGACTCAGAGACTGAAGGTGAGATTCTCACAGGATGTGCTGGTGGTATGGATGTGGTATGCTCTATGGAGTATCAGGAGCTTGACGTAGATGCCGACAACATGGTTGCTTACCGCATAGCAATCAAGGGACTCCTCGGCGGTCACTCAGGACTTGAGATTAACGAAGGACGTGCCAATGCCAACAAGCTCATGGCTCGCATCCTCTTTGCTGCCGTAAATACTAAGCTTGCATGGCTCTGTTCATGGCATGGTGGCAATATGCGTAACGCCATTCCACGTGACGGCGAGGCTGTAGTTCTCGTACCAAAGATGCACGAGGCTGAGTTCCTTGCACTCATCGACAAGTGTCGCAACATCTTCATCGCCGAGTTCGGAGAGATAGAGAAGGATGGCATCCTCCTTACAGCAGAATCTTGTGACAAGCCATCAAAGGCTCTGCCTGCCGACATTCAGGAGAATATCATCAACGCTGTCATGGCTGCTCACGACGGAGTGCTCCGTTTCATTCCAAGCATTCCTAACCTCGTGGAGACATCAAGCAACCTCGCCATCATCAACATCGAGGGAGGCAAGGCTGAGATTGCCATCCTTGCACGTTCATCTCAGGATAGCATGAAGCAGTATCTCTGCAACGGACTCGTAAGTTGCTTCTCAATGGCAGGAATGCAGGTTAAGCTCGAGGGTGGCTATAGCGGTTGGCAGCCAAATCCAAAGAGCAAGCTCGTTGCTATGATGAGCGACGTATATGAGAAGATGTACGGCAAGAAGCCAGTCGTGACAGCTTGTCACGCTGGTCTTGAGTGCGGAATAATCGGTGTCAACTATCCAGACATGGATATGGCGAGCATGGGTCCTACCCTACTCAGCCCTCACACACCAAGCGAGCGTTGCCACATCCCAAGTGTGGAGAAGTTCTACAACTTCGTGCTTGAGATTCTCAAGAACATTCCGGAAGAATAAGGACACAAAACACAGGGGTGCACAGAGTACACTCCATAAGTACTCTGTGACCTCTGTGTTTAAAACAAAAATAACTTTTAACTCTTAAGAGCGATGGCATACAACAAAGACAAAGACCTGAGGATGTTCTACAACATCAAGCAGGTAGCCGAGATGTTCGGCGTAACCGAGACACTCCTCCGCTACTGGGAGAAGGAGTTCCCAAACATACATCCAGCAAAGGGAGGTCGTGGAATACGTCAATATTCCAAGGAGGACGTAGAGCAGGTACGTCTCGTTTACCACTTGGTAAAGGAGCGTGGCTTGACGCTTCAAGGTGCGCGTGATGCCATCCGCAGCAAGAAAGGCGTGTCCAATGCCCAGTTAGAAGTGGTTGAGAAACTGAAGAAGCTACGTGAAGACCTTCAATGTCTCAATAGAGAACTCAATGGACTGGTATGATGTCTAATGAGTAATTGCGAATGAGGAATTAGTAATACATTCAGAAAGGAATAGACTTGCAGATTGCGAATAGCTATTACTCTTTAATCAAATATATTACTGTCCGCTAAACATTAAAGCTCCATCAAAAAATTAGGGCTGGCACTTT
>CAMOVB010000186.1:0-6482 GCA_946626925.1 uncultured Prevotellaceae bacterium | reverse complement strand
CCAATATATCGTGCTGCGCCATCGTCGCCAATCGTACAGAGCACACGACTAATAGTTCCCTTATCATTTGTCAAACCAAATTCGACAGCATATTTGGTCTTATCCACATTGATAGCATTAGCTGTCAATTCAGCCACAACCAATCCGCCACCTATCTTGAGCGTATTGACATTCACACCCCACTCGTCCAAAGCCTGCTGCTGAGTCTCGATGAGCGTGACTGGACGATAAAGTCCTGCACCCGGATACCAACGACTGCTCTCCTCCACATTCTGAAGGTGAACAGCAAGCGTGTTAGCAGAGCCATCCTTATTGATGAAAGGAGTGACATCCACGTTGAAGGCATTGTAGCCGTACTTCCATTCGCCAGCCTTCTTACCGTTGACATAGACAACAGGCTCAGCCATTGCGCCGTCAAAGTTGAGGACTGCACGCTGACAGTCCTTACCCACCGTGAACGTGGTGCGATACCATCCAGCACCTATCCAAGGCAACGAGCCAGAACGTCCAGTCTTCTCCGTTGCCTCCTTTTCGCCATTCTGCACGATAGCCACAGTCTGCTTGTCAATCTCCTTGTCAAATGGTCCGCTTATAGCCCAGTCGTGTGGCACATTTACCATCTGCCACTTACGGTCATCGTAACCCACGGTTGAAGGTGCAACAGCATCCAACTGCTCTGCACGTGAGAAAGCCCACCTGCCAAGTCGTGTCTCCTTACGCTGGGCATCAACGCTCATTGCAGCCGATGCCAAGAATGTCAAAAACGCTAATGATTTTATGTTCATAACTATTGGTTAGTTGTTATTAGTTCTGTTATTCTTTGCAAAAGTAATAAAAAAAGACGACCTATGCTTTGTGTTTGGTTGATTTTGCTTAATTTTGTTCAAAAATAATCGTTTATGCACTACTTAGACAAATTCAAATACTGTCCTGCATGCGGTTCGGCACACTTCAATGAGAACGACTTCAAGTCAAAGCGATGTGCTGACTGCGGCTTCACATACTATTTCAATTCGGCAGCTGCAACCGTAGCCATCATCGAGAACGAGCGTGGTGAATTCCTCGTGTGCCGTCGTGCCTGCGAGCCAGCCAAGGGCACCCTCGACCTCGTCGGCGGTTTCACTGACCCTGGCGAGACATCAGAACAAGCCATAGCACGCGAGATACTCGAAGAAACTGGTATGGATATCCATGCCCTCAACCTCGCACCAGAGAATCGTCTCACCTATCTGTTCTCCATGCCTAACACATATATGTACAGCGGACTTCTCGTCCACACCACTGACGCCTTCTTCCACATCCGCATCCCTTCCACAACAAGAGTGGAAGCGCACGACGATGTAGCCGCCCTAACATGGGTTCCACGTCAAGACATCCGTCTCGACCAGTTCGGTCTCGACTCCGTGCGTGAAGGGTTCAGGCAATGGTTAATTGATAATTGACAATGGATAATTGATAATTAGGCTTTACCATTCATACTGAGCTAAGATACTTGCAAGTATTGAAAACACAGAGGAAACAGAGGAAACAGAGACTTTTTCTTATCATGACACTATATGACCTTCCCCCACCCCGTTCCTCCGTCGAGTAGGGCACTGCTCTCCCCTCATTTCGGGACAGAGAGACATTTAGTCTCTCTTATGCGCCCTCATTCGCCTTTCAGGACGGGGAGAAGATAGATTGTTAATGCAAGAAGAATACTAATTGCAAATTAAAGGAAATCCTGCACAAAGCCAAAAGTCAGATAGTACACAGACAAGTCATGAAGCATAGCATACCCACAGCATAAAAATTGGTTACATAAACTCTAAAAGAGTGACAACACAACCAAAACAGGCAAAAAAAAACAACAGACAAGCTAAAACAACAACATGTTGCATACCGAGCTTCTAAAATATTCCTGGAGGCAGAATTTCATGAACAGCAAACAACCAGCCATTTCTTCTTGCAGCCCCATATGCACTTAAATGAGTTCTAAATTCTTTATATGAAGAACATTCCTTTGCAAGTTTTATTACATCCTCATATGTTATTTTTTTAGAAGGCGCAGTAACGCCAAAATGTTTTCGAATGTCTTCAAGACAGCCAATATTTAACGCCGCATTATAGACACCCCCATATTGTTTCACAAACGCACTATAATTTTCACATGAAAATGCAATCTTTAGAATTTCATCTTTTGAATACGCACCACGTTGTCGTCTTTTAAGATTAACAGACAATTCTTGAAACCATCCATTTCTTTTTGCAGCATGATATGCACTCTGATAATTATTAATAAAATCACTTAAATCCTCACACTTGTCTATTATTTGCTTAATCTCATCATATGAATATTTATATCTTGTTCTTTTAGCAACATTTGAATGTGATAACAAATCATAAATCTCATCTATAAAACCATTCCTTCTTGCAAAATTAGAAGCACTAGGATTTCTCTTTCGGAACTCATTATAGCTCTTACATTCTCTAGCCAATGCAATTACCTCATCATATGAATTTTGGAATGAGCCATATTGATTAACATTGGAAACTAGTATTTTCTTTATTTCGCTTATCCAGCCATGTTTTCTTGCAGACTGATACGCTTGATCAAATCGTTTTCTAAACTCAGCAATAGTCTCACATTCATTTGCTAATTCAATAACACGTTTATGAGTGTAATAAGGAGAAGAGCCACCAAGATTACCAGGTCTTTGTACATTAAGTATATTCCAACCAGAATCAATATATTTTTTCAAATACACGCCCTCCAATTCACTAGCATAGTTCATATCAACATAATCATGAAGAATCCTAAAAATTGGTTGTTTCCCAGTTTTTTTAATATGTTCATAAACTTTTGATTCACTTTTATGAAGATGATCATATTTCCTAATATTAAAATTATAAGTTAATCCTACATACGCATAATTATCTTCAAATTCAAATGCATATATACCGCGTTTACAAAATTCGTTTTTCTCCTGCATATGAGAGCAAACTTCATCAACTATATTTAATCGGTGAGCTGCTTGATATGCAGCACCATTTTTTCTAGCGAATTCTGTCCTACTATTGTATTTCATCGCTTCTTTCTGGATTTTCTCCTTAGAATTCCATTTATAAACATCACGAAATGACAGTAAATTCACACACAATTCATCAAGCCATCCATTTTTCTTACATACCTCATATACTGTAAAATTTTTCTCTCTTAACTCTTTAAATGATTTACATTGTTTGATAACTTCAAAACAATTTTCTTTTGATTGCCAATATCCCCTAGGCTTTTGTGATGCTTGCATATGAGAACACAATTCATCAAGCCATCCATAAAACAAACTGTTTTTATATGCAGAACTGAATTTATGTTTAAATTCGGCTTTACTAGAACACTGTAAAGCAGCCTCCTTACAATGTTCCTTTACTTTCCAATAGCCATTAGGCATCCTTTTCTCCATATCTTTCTACTACCAAATCAAAATGATTCATAAAACTCCATACCAACAACACTGTAATTTGCAAAGGGAAATAAAACATCTTTTCATCCATACTACTCTGTTGGCCAAATTGCAATACAGACAAATATGTAGGATGAGAGTTTGCACTTATATAATCATATATCATATTTTTGTTTGAATACATCATTTGTGTTTCATAAGAACTATTTATTACTTTATCAAACAACCCCCTATCACTAAATGATATTGTTCTCAAATGATAACACCCACCATCTATATTCAATTGGAAATAACCATGCTTGTCCGACTCATAAGCCCTTTTTACTTCTTCCTTATTAAAAAAATTTGTAAAGATTGACGATTCCTCAATATTTATTTTACATTTTTCCTTTTCTACGACATCATTTTCACACATTTTTTCAGAACCATAATTTATCCGATTATTAAGACTCTTTACAATCCACAAATTCTTCAGAAAATCAGTTTCTTCAGTTCTTGTTGGGTTAACAAATATAGAATGATGTAACAATAAAAGCTCATACAAAGCCCTCACAATTGGATATGTCGAATGATAATGAGTTAAATTAATAGGAGTATTATAAATATTTACCTTATCAGTTTTAGTAAGCAATAATTGAACACTCAACATTTTTTCTAATGCCATCTGAAGCATACATTGCGAAATAGCCAAATTCTCCACATTCATATAGTTCTTTTCTCGACATTTTCTGATTTTATCAAGTACCAATGAAGATAGATTTGAAACCAATTTACTTAGTTCTAGCATAATATTAGAGATGTTTTTTTTATCAAAAAAAGTAAATTTAGCATGTTGACATAATAAATAAAAACAGCATTCGAGTTGAACTCGAACACTGTTTTTATTGCAAAATTCTCATTACTTAGTGAGCAGGAATCCTGTCTTCATGCCTGTGTAAGAGTTGGCAAGCTGACTGATGGCAGATGTCTGCGCATTACCGGCGTTTGCACCACCACTAAGGACAGTAGCGAGAGAGAGGAACTTGCTTGAATCGAATGTGAGAGCCATCTGGTTAACTGTTACTGTCACGTAAGCTGTGAGGTTCACAAGTCCGAACTGTCCCTTAATGTTGAGTGTATTAGTTGACGGATTGAAAGTATATGTTCCGGGAATTGTACGCTGTCCAAAAACAATAGAACAAGTATTGTCGCTATTGAATGTAGCACGGAACACACCCTTCTTGAAACCGAACTTCTCGTAGTAAGGAGCGAGCTTGCTAACCATACTCTGTGCAATGTAAACACCACCTGCCTGAGCAAGGAGATTCTCACTCTGGAACTGAACAGTTGGTTCTGAGTAGTTCCATGTTCCTACAATAGAATTGGCAGATGTTGCTCCACCTGTGAGGAGACCAACGATACCAGAGATGAGCGAACCATTATTAACGGCAGAAAGTACCGAATTGGCTGCAGCTGCTGTACTATTTGTCTGTGCCTGCTGAGAAAGGAGAGCCGAAGCCACGGCAGCACCAGTCTGGAGAGCAGTATTAGTTGACTGTGATGATGTTGTTGCTCCTGTAGTACCCTGAGTTGTATTACCTGCTGTCATACATGAGCTGAGGAGCGTGCCGCATGCAAGTGCCAATGCGGCAAGCGAGTTAATTGTATTTTTCATTTTTTTGTAAGTTTTTAAGTTTTTTAGTTCTAGAGGAAAAGGTGCGTCAAAGGCGCCAATGAGAAAAACAAAAGAAAACATTTTTTTCTCTGAGTTCTCTGCGTTCTCTGTGTTGAAAACAAAATTTTCTTTAATTTTATAAATTTTCGTTCTTAAAACAAAAACGACCAGACATTTCCATTGCAAAGGGCAATGATGAAAGTCTGGTCGTTTACTTTATTGATTGAGTTGGCTCCCGATTTATAATAGCATAATACCTTAGAGCCTACCTTTCTTACTTAAGAAGTTCGTCGAGAGCTGACTTGAAGTCGTCATTTGGCTGCTCGCCCTCTGCCTTTGGAGCATCGTGACGTGCTGGACGATCGTTGCGGTCACGACGTGGACGACGCTCACCACCCTCTGGACGTGGACGACGCTCGCGTGCTGGACGCTCTACGTAGTCAGCTGGCTTCTCGATGAGAGCACGGCGAGAAAGCTTGAACTTACCAGTCTTAGGATCTACCTCGATGAGCTTAACCTCAACCTCATCGCCTTCCTTAAGACCAGCCTCTTCAACTGTCTCAAGACGCTTCCAGTCGATCTCTGAGATGTGGAGGAGTCCATCCTTACCAGGAAGGAACTCAACGAAGCATCCGTAAGGCATGATAGAACGAACCTTACCCTTGTATGTCTCGCCTACCTCTGGGATAGCAACGATAGCCTTAATCTTAGCCATAGCAGCGTCGATGGCATCCTTGCCAGGAGCAGAAATCTGCACCTTACCTACACCGTCAACCTCTTCGATTGTGATTGTAGTCTGAGTGTCCTCCTGCATCTGCTGGATAATCTTACCACCAGGACCGATGATAGCACCGATGAACTCCTTAGGTACGATGATCTGCTCGATACGTGGTACGTGTGGCTTGAGTTCTGCACGTGGCTCAGAGATAGTCTTCATCATCTCACCCATGATGTGCTCACGACCTGCCTTGGCCTGCATGAGAGCCTTCTCAAGGATTTCGTATGAGAGACCGTCACACTTGATATCCATCTGTGTGGCAGTAAGACCATTCTTTGTACCTGTAGTCTTGAAGTCCATATCACCAAGGTGGTCCTCATCACCGAGGATATCAGAAAGTACAGCGTACTTGTCCTCACCTGGGTTCTTGATAAGTCCCATTGCGATACCTGCTACTGGGTTCTTGATTGGAACACCTGCGTCCATGAGGGCGAGACATCCACCACAAGTTGTAGCCATAGAAGAAGAACCGTTAGACTCGAGCACGTCTGAAACGACGCGTACTGTGTAAGGATAATCCTCTGGAATCTGTCCCTTGAGACCACGCCAAGCAAGGTGACCGTGACCAATCTCACGACGACCTACGCCGCGCTGAGCCTTAGCCTCA
>CAMOVB010000185.1:0-6523 GCA_946626925.1 uncultured Prevotellaceae bacterium | reverse complement strand
CATCGTCAAGATGGCAGACGGAACAACTAAGAAGGTACTTGTGAAGTAAACTTTCGAATCTATAAAAAACAGAATGTATAGAGCATCTATACCAGCTATAAAAACAGCACGCTCCGCAATTTGAAGAGTTGAAAAAAGCTACATACGAGCATCTGAACTCACCAATCATATCTTCTATCTTCCAGTTAAAAAGGATGAAGAATGGCATATCACACGACTCAAAGACGGAGATGAAAAAACTCTAACGTATGACGAGTTTAAGGAATACATTAAGACAAAACCTACAAATAACGATAATTGATTAGCCAAAGAGCACTCTACAGATGAATGTAGGGTGCTCTTTTTGTATATACCCAATGGCTAAAAATTTCAATGGCAACAATCTTATGTTAGCTTCACTTACGTGATGAAGGTTCAAAGCTTATCTCCAGTATTCCACCGTTCATTATCTCGTCGTGAGTGATGTAGAGACGCTTGAGAGGTTTGCCATTAAGACTGACGGAGATAGATGTGCTGTCAGTCAATGTGCCATTACGCACAATGGTAAAACGCTTGTTACGTCCTACCTTGATGTCAGCACGATGGAACTGAGGACAGCCAAGGTAATAGCGTGGTGACGACGGACAGACAGGATAAAAGCCCAAGGCGGAAAAGATGTACCATGCAGACATCTGTCCTGCATCATCATTACCACTCAGTCCTCCTGGCGAATTAAGATACTCCGTCTGGAGAATATGCTGTATTGCCCTCGCACACTTGTCATGACGACCTATGAAGTCATACATATAGGCAATCTGATGACATGGCTCATTGCCATGCCAATAGAGCGAGTGGAGAAACATAGAATCGAGCTTTGCCTCAAATGCTTTCTTTCCACCCATACGCTTTATCAATCCCTGGACATCATGAGGAACATACCATGAGTAATGGACAGGTGTGCCTTCTGTTATGAACGTGGAGAATGTCATTGGAGTAAGGCTGTGTGACTCTGGATGCTTTTCAGGTTCCTTGATATATGCCGTATCATCAGGCGTGAGGAAAGAGCCATCAGCACGTCTTCCATTGACCCATCCTGTACGAGGGTCAAACACATTACGATAGTTACGACTGCGATGCATAAGAGCCTTGTAGTCAGACTTACGACCAAGCATCTTTGCCACCTGTGCAAGAGCATAATCATCATAAGCATACTCAAGGGTGCGTGACACCTGTTCATGCTGATGGAAAGCCTCCTTGACCGAATCCTCAAGCGGAATATAGCCATAGCGGAGATACGACCGCAAGGCACGACGTCCCATTCCATTACGATATTCCTCGTACGTAGCAGGACTGTCAAAAGCATTCCTGCGCATACCTTCGTATGCTTTCTCTATGTCAAAGCCACGTATTCCCTTAACGTACGCATCTGCTATGGCAGCCGCACAATGGTCGCCTATCATTGCAGCCGTATATGAGTTCCAACAAGGGAACACAGGCATCCATCCTCCTTGCTCATATTTGAGTACAAGCGACTGCATCATGTCGGCTGTACGCTCTGGAGCAAGTATTGTCAGCAGAGGATGTTGTGCACGATATGTGTCCCACATGGAGTAATCGTCATAGTAAGCCTTTCCCCTTGTGCCTTTTATCGTCTTTCCATCTGCAAACATAGGATATGAGCCATCCACATCACTTATGTCGTGAGGAAGGAAACATGTACGATACATAGCACCATAGAACATGGCTCTGGAGTCAGCCTCATCAGACATGACCTCTACCCTTGACAGAGTATTATCCCACACATCCGTAAGCTTGCTACGGACAAGGTCAAAGTTCCAGTCTGGTATCTCTGCCACAAGATTGCGTTCTGCGCCTTCTAAGGACGTAAACGAGTTGGCAGCCTTGACGATTATCGGCTTGTCTGTCTTCTCAAATCTAACCCACACGGTATTCTTATCCTTCCTACCGCTCTCTACTACACGCACATTACTCTTGATGATGAAATGTGAAGCGTGTCCCGAAGGTTCGCCCCACCCTTGATATATGCGATGTATGGGATTACGACCTTTGATGCTGCCATCCTTCTCCACATTAACAAAGCCTTCTCCCTCATCACTATTGACGGTAACGATGAGATAAGTCGAATCAGGATTAGTGTATGTTAATCGGAAGATACCAGCACGCTGGGTGGCAGTCATCTCGACAAGGACATCTGTCATCCTTACGGAATAATAGGCAGGAGTAGCCACTTCGTCCTCATGACGGAAGGGATAGTCCATTACCCCCTTACTGGCAGACGGGAAAAGTGTGAACGAGCCATAATCCTGAGTACATCCACCCACAATCCAATGCGAGCAACGGAAACCTTGTAATCTGTCGTGCTTATAGAGATAAGGACACACGCCTTTCTGCTCCGACATCTGTGTCTGTGGAGTCCAGAAGTTCATTCCGTATGGAACAAGAACAGCAGGAAGAGTATGTGCATATTCTTCCGTACCACTACCAAACATTCCTGCCGTTCTGGTATTGCTTGCTGCCGTCCCTACTCTCGTGTCAACAAGGTCCGTCAACGACTGAGCTGAGACACAAAGCATAGATACATACAAAGTGAGAGTGGATAGTATCTTCTTCATATAGCAAAAAATTGTAGTCGATAGTAATCTAAATCAACAAGCCCATGTGGATATTCCTTGTAAATTAAATTATGAGCAAAAAATAACATGGAATATTTTTAGCATAAATTATCATGAATTGATTTCGACATTATCGAAATCTTAATTAATGAAGATTAATTTGTTACGCAAATAACATTTATGATTATTCGTGGCAAATTAATGGTAATTCGTGCAAAAAAAATTCTTATTTTGTACCAAGTTTTTTTTCATTACTAAACATTCTCAGCAGAGAATATATTTTCTCTCTCGAGAGAAAATATTACGTCAACATACCTCTCTGCTTCAGTTCGAGGTATTTGTTAATGACATCAACGGAGAGATGCTCTGGTGTCGTAAGCAAGCTCATTATTCCATGCTGCTTCAGGGCAGAAACAATCATCTTTCTCTCGTTGATAGACTTCTCAGCAACCACATGACGGTAATACTCCTCCACGCTTTCTGCCTTCGAATCCGCATATTCACGTATCTCCACATCATCAAAGAATACCACAAGGACACGATGCCGGTTGTTCAGCTGTTGCAGATAGACAAGCTGTCGCTTCATGCTGTCCATAGTGGCAAGAGAAGTATATATAATCAACAGAGAACGCTTATTGACTCTCATATTGACATTAGACAGAAGAGCAGAGAAATCTGTTTCTCCGAAAGTTGTCTTCTCGTGGTAAAGAGCATCAAGGATTGTCTGCATGTGGGTTGACCTGTTAGATGCTGACACGAACGTATCGAACTGCTCGTTAAATGTCACGATACCAGCCTTATCCTCTCGTCTTATGGCTATGTAAGACAATACGAGCGAAGCGTTTATGGCATAGTCAAGCAGAGTCATGCCGTTGAAGCTATGCTGCATCACCCTACCCTTGTCTATCACATTATAGATGTTCTGTGAACGCTCGTCCTGATACACATTCACCATGAGCTTATGCAAACGTGCCGTAGCTTTCCAGTTTATATGTCTGTAGTCGTCGCCCTTGATGTAGTCCTTTATCTGCTCGTACTCCGTGTTGTTTCCGACCTTACGTATCTTTTTAACGCCAAACTCCGTAAGGCGGTTGCTGATGGCAAGCAATTCGTACTTGGTGAGCATCAGATACGAAGGATAGACCTTCACGTCCTTTGCCTCGCCACATGTATAACGCCTTGCCACAAGACCAATCTGCGTAGATACAAACACACGGATACGCTCAAAGCGATAGACACCTCTCTCTGTAGGACGCAGCTTGTACTTGACAAACGCCTTCTGAGGTTCGTCCACATCCTCTGCCTTGTCCATACGCAAGGAAAAGAGTATGTCCCTTCGCTGGAACACATCTGGTATCTCGTCTATTATATCAAGGAAGATAGGCATCCTGTACCTACTCTCAACATCAAGACGAACTTCATTCTCGTCTCCATTTGAGAATCTGTCGGAACAGAATCGTTCAGCCTTTATGGCATCCTTGGCAACATATAGCAGGAGGATATCCACTACCAGAGCTGCAAGGAAGACCCAGAGGCACACCTGACCGACGAGGAACAGAGGTTCAAGCCAATAACCGCCAGCCAACAGTACGACGACAAAAGCAACAACTATGTATAGCCTTTTGTTTATATACATTACGTCAATTCAACTTTACTGAGGAACCTCAACTTTATCAATAAGCAAACGAGCAACTTTTATAGGAGTGTAGCCCTCCATCTCTGCCTCAGCCGTAAGTATTATCCTATGCTGAAGGATATATGGAGATACATACTTGATATCATCAGGTGTGACGAAGTCGCGTCCATTTATCAAAGCGTATGCCCTTGAACACTTGAGGATGGCTACCGTGGCACGTGGCGAAGCACCAAGGAATACAGCCCTACTGTTGCGTGTCTGTTCAACTATCTCCACGATATAGCGTAACAAGGAATCATCAATAAGGATACCAGCAACCTGCTGTCTAAGAGAGAGTACCTCTTCCTTTGAGATGAATGGAGTAAGTGAACTTACGTCCGTAAAATCTGCCTTCTGCTGATGACGTCTCAGAATTTCGAGTCCATCCTCCACATCTGGGTAGCCAACGGTAATCTTCATCATGAAACGGTCAAGCTGAGCCTCCGGAAGACGGTACGTTCCCTCCTGCTCGACAGGGTTCTGGGTAGCGATTATCGTGTATGGCGCATCCATCTGGTATGTCTTTCCGTCAACCGTAATCTGTCTCTCCTCCATAGCCTCGAACAGAGCAGCCTGAGTCTTGGCTGGAGCTCGGTTTATTTCATCCACAAGAACCATGTTTCCGAATACAGGTCCAGCATGGAAATCGAACGATGAAGTCTGCATGTTAAATACGGTAGTACCCAACACGTCGCTTGGCATCAAGTCTGGCGTAAACTGAATACGAGAGAACTTGGCGTCAATCAGCTTGCTTATAATCTTAGCCATAAACGTCTTGGCAACACCAGGCACACCCTCAAGAAGGATGTGGCCGTCAGCCAGCACACATGACAGAATAAGGTCAACAACCTCCTTCTGTCCTACGATAATCTTTCCTATCTCATCTTTTATCTGTTGAATCTTATCTGCAATTTCAACGATATCAATACGTGATTCTTCCATAATTATATCTATAATTAAATTGTTATTTCCTACAATAGTTTCTGTATGTCGTTCATTCCGTCTATGAGGCTTATCATCTTTTCAGCCTCTATAGCCACGTCCTTGGAGTTGACCACCTGAAGGGTTCTCACGATTACGGAACGGATGTCGCCACTCTTCATTCCTGTCCTATGACTCAACAGCTGGATGGAATCCTCCAAGTCAATCGTCTCGTCACCTAAGTCTATACCCGTCTTCTTCAGGATGTCCTCCTTGAAGAGGGCAAACTTCTTGCTGACGAGATCCACATGATTATGGTTGTGATAGAACAAAGTGCCAATCAGCTTGACAAACTCCAAGCTATGGTTGCGAGGACGCTCAATAACAGGGATGACCTTCTGACGACGACGAGCGTTAAATATCATAAAGACAATAAGGGTTATGCCCATCAGTCGCCAAGCCCAGAGGAGAGGCTTATTGCTTGTTATCAAGCCCAAGAGAGTCTTTTCCTCATTCGTATTCTCATCAAGGATTCCCTTGCAATATACCTCGGTACGTACCACCTCCCTATCCGAAACGAGCGACATCATGCGGAACACAAGTCCACGTGTGTCCTTGCTCAACACTCCGTAATTGGTACAAAGCAAAGAAGCGGCACAAAGGATTATCTGTCCCTTTCCGTACTTTCTGGTGCAAACAAAGCCTCTTGTCTCTTTCTCATTGAACGCTTTAGATGCAACTGTCTTGACCTTGACAGAATCCCAAACAAACAAGCCAGATTCGATTAAGCCTCTATAGAAACGATAAACACTCCGAGTATAGTCTCCAGTTCCATCATGCCAATATATGGTATCGTTACTATATTCATTTCCTTCAAGATTACGTATAAGATCCGGAACCGTAAAATATCCTTTAGTATACGTTCCCATATTATAATCCGCACCAAGAAGAGAATCCGTCATATTTTTATTATCATAAGACGTACTCATGACAAGCATCACCTTTCCACCCTTCTCCATAATGCTCTTCATGGCTTTGTTGTCATTTCCCGAGAGAAGAATCTCCTGACCCACAACCAAGACATTACGTACCTTGCCCGTACTATCCATCTCCTGCGCAATAGAACTGAGCGAATGTTGCGTAATCTTATATCCCTTAGGAAGGCTCTTGGTCATGACGGAATCGAAGACCATACATCCGAATGGCTCGCCGTCATTATGACGGAACGTAGGCTCCCACTTGAATGCAACAGGCATACGCGTCTGAATGACAAACATCAGGACGACAAAGACGGCAAACAGAAGGATAATCTTTA
>CAMOVB010000184.1:0-6554 GCA_946626925.1 uncultured Prevotellaceae bacterium | reverse complement strand
AGCTTATCCACTACCACCTCGATGTTGTGGTTCTTGTAGCGGTCCACCTTCATGCCTTCGGTAACATCTACCACGGCTCCATCCACACGTGCGGTAAGGTAGCCCTTCTTGCGTATGCTCTCAAAGAGCTCGCGATAGTGTCCCTTACGGCTCTGCACGAGGGGGGCAAGGATGAATATGCGCTTGCCGTCATACTGCTTGAGGAGAAGGTCAAGCACCTGCTCCTCCGTGTATTTTACCATCTTTTCACCAGTCTCATAACTGTATGCCTCGCCTGCACGGGCATAAAGGAGACGGAGAAAGTCGTATATCTCGGTTACAGTACCCACGGTAGAACGTGGGTTCTTGTTCGTAGTCTTCTGCTCGATGCTGATTACAGGACTCAGACCTGTAATCTTGTCCACGTCAGGACGTTCCATGCCGCCGAGGAAATTGCGGACGTAGGCAGAGAATGTCTCTATGTATCGTCGCTGTCCCTCAGCAAATATTGTGTCAAATGCTAAAGATGACTTACCGCTTCCGCTCAGTCCTGTAAAGACGGTAAGACTGTTGCGCGGAATGGTAACATCCACGTTCTTTAGATTATGTACTCTTGCTCCTTCTATTGTAATATTACTCATCTTCTTTCCAGTAAGGTCTTTTCGCTTGACTTATGTCTGTTCCTTTTGAGATATTTTTCTGAGTCGCTACTTAGTCAGTACTTCGTCTCATATTCGTCAGTACTTAGTCACTACTTTGTTTCTATTGCGATTTGACCTTTATGTATGCTTTTGTTGATATGGGACAAGCTTGCCTGAGTTAAAAATTAAAAGTTAAAAATTAAAAGTTGAGTTTCTGAGTTTGGAGTTTCTAAGTGAAGCTTTGTATATGAGTAATCTCCAATTTTTAATTTTTAATTTTTAACTTTTAATTATTTTTGCTCTGTGTCCTCGTTGAATCCCTTGATTACGTTGATTGCCTTCTTTTCCTTGTACTCCACACCGTCGCTTCCCTTGGCATAGAGGTTTAGAAAATAGACACCATCGTTCACGTACTTGCCTCCGTATCTGCCGTCCCAAAGGTTGATGTAGAACGTACCATTCTCCATATAACCGTCTGTCAGGTTGCTCAGTTCCTTGGATGCCATCTTCTTGCCCCATCGGTTGAAGATAGAAGCCGACAACTTGACAATGGACTTGCATGAGATGCGTAGCACATCGTTCTTGCCGTCGTCGTTTGGTGAGAAGGCATTAGGACATTTCAACTCCGACTCGCTGATGACTATGGTCATGGGGTCGGGTGTCACTTCCTCTATCGTGCCGTCATTCTTGGTGAATGTGGCAAACAACTTGACGCTGTAGCTGCCCGAAGCCGTGAGTGTGTATGACGTGTTCTCCTCAAATCGTGTGAGGAAAGGACTGTCCTCTCCCTTCTGCGTGTCGAAGAAACGCCATTCGTATATTGCCGTCCATCCTTCAGGGACATCGGCATTAGCCTCGCAGAACAGTTCGAGAGGTGCCTGTGCTGTCTGCGAGTCGCCAGGTGAAACCGTTATGCTGTCGCCACTCTCTGATGTGGTGTCAACATACCTTATCTTTGGTGATGCTGTCTGAGAAAAAGCCGTGGCGTTCACCATCGTTGCGAGTATGGCAGTCACCACGAGTCTCATTATGCTTTTGTTCATGATTTGCTTATTTTGCGTGGATAATTGTGCAAATGTAGTTATTATCAGCGAGAAAAAACACGCATTTTAATTTTATTCACATATTTTATTATTAAAAGAAATGCAGAGTGCCGAATTTTTCCTAATTTTGTACCTTGATTTGGCGTGTGCATGGCGCATGTCGATTCCTTGAAGATAATTCATCGTGGTCATAGCAGGTGCTTAAAGCCGCTTGTCACCACAGCCCAATAATTTAATCCAGAGGTAATGAAAAAACTCTTTATTGTTATTGCAATGGCACTCTTCTCAGGTGCCACATTTGCACAACAAAATGTTTTTGCGCATAAGGTAAGAGTAGGAGAGACTCTCTACTCTATCTCACAGATGTATGGTGTCACGGTAAATGACATCAAGAAGGAAAATGCAGGATTGACTGACAACATCATGGCGGGACAGTCAATCAACGTTCCTCAGTCGCCAACTGGCGAGCTTCACTATACCATTCAGGCAGGTGAGACACTCTATTCCATCTCAAAGAAGTTCGGAGTGACATCCAAGGTTATCACGGATGCCAACCCTGGTCTTTCTGCAACAAACTTCAAGTCGGGTACACTCATCGTCATTCCTCGTGGAGTATATTCGACTGCTGACCAGCGTAAGCAGGACATAGCAGCTCCAAAGGAGCGTACAGGCTGCAAGCTTACTCACCTTGTTGCCAAGAAGGAAACCGTATATTCCATCAGCAAGTTGTATAACGTGACACAGGCAGATCTCATAAAGGCTAACCCTGTGCTCAAGGATAGCAAACTCAAGAAGGGTATGACGCTCTGCATCCCTTATCCACAGGACGAGCGTTACTATACTCCTTCGGACAACGAGGTGTTCAGCGAGATTGCCCGACAGAAAGGTGTGAAGTATGACCGCATCAAGGTGGCTGTCATCCTTCCTTTCGGTCTTGACAGACGTACGAGTGAGGCAAACAAGATGACAGACCTCTACAAGGGATTCCTCCTTGCAGTCGATTCAATAAAGGACAGCGGAGCCAACATCGACATATATGCGTATGAGGAGAAGGGTAGCGATGCTGCTTCTATCCAAGGCATACTCGACAATCCAGAGATGAAGGAGATGAACCTCATCGTCGGTCCTGTACGCCCTGAACATATTGATGCCGTGGCTCAGTTTGCTCATGTCAACAATATCGTTAACGTCATTCCTACTTCTACCAAAGTGAATGCCGTAAACAGTCATAAGACTTCGTTTCAGGTGAACTCCCCACAGAACTATACTAACAGCTTTGTGTATGAGAAATTCCTTGAACTCAACTCGGGTGCAAACGTCGTCTTTGTCAATATGTCTGACAAGAGCGACTATGCTGACTATCTCTGGGGCTTCAAGAAATATCTTGAGTCAAAGAATGTGTCTTTCGTAAGCATGCAGTTTGCAGCGGTTGAGAACATAGCCAAGCACCTCAAGAAGGGTACACGTAACATCATCATCCCTTCTGCTTCGTCTGCTACGGCTTTTGAACAGCTTGTCAACGAGTTCAATACGCTCAACCTTTTGGATAACTTCCAACTCTCACTCTTCGGTTATCCTGACTGGCAGACATTCTCCGATAACAACGAGAAGATGCTTGACAAGTACAAGTGCTCATACTATACGACATTCTTCAGCGATGAGGCTAAACAACGTGTAGCCAACTTCAACTACCGTTTCCGTCACAACTTCAAGAAGGCACAGATAGCAAGCTGTCCTAAGTTTGGCGAACTCGGCTACGACATAGGCGCATTCTTCGTGGGCGGCATCAACAACTTTGGTGGCGGTTTCATGCAGAATGTGGATAAGGTGAAGTACACTTCGCTTCAGAATCCGTTCAACTTTGTACGCAAGAACAACTGGAGCGGTTTTGAAAATACTGTTGTCATGTTCATCAACTATAAGGGTAATGACATGATTGAGATACAACGATACGAGTAAGCCGCTATGAAGAGTATAAAGGTATTATTGCTTGCACTTGCTCTCATTCCTGACGCTCTCATGGCTCAGGTGGGCGAGCATCGTAACGACTTTGCCATCGGAGGCTCAATCGGTTATACGCTCAACTCCGTCAACTTTGTTCCTACCATTAAGCAAAAACAGAAGGGCGACATGATGTTCGGCTTTGCGGCACGCTACACGTGTGAGAAATATTTCACGGCAATATGTGGTGTGCAGGCAGAAGTCAACTTCTGGAATCTTGGTTGGGAAGAGAATATTGAAGACGGAACGAACAACACCTATCGCCGCAGCCTCAACTATGTTCAGGTGCCTATACTCATGCAGATGGGTTGGGGACGTGAGCGCAGAGGCATGAAGTTCATCTTCGAGGCAGGTCCTCAGCTTGGCTACTATCTTGGTGGCAGCAGCGAGAAGGGTGGAGGAGTATGGGACACTTCACATCGTCCTAATAACGTTACCTTCCAGTACGACAACGAACCGTACAACAAACTCGACTATGGTATCGCAGCCGGTATCGGAGCAGAACTGAGTACAGCTGTGGGACACTTCATCGTGTCAGGTCGCTACTATTATGGTCTTGCCGACATCTTTGACAATAGTAAGAAAGGTGTCTTTGGACGTTCTGCCAATGCAACGATATGTGCTAAGCTGACATATCTCTTCGATATTGTCAAGACAAAGGATGACAAGATTAAATGATTATCGTTCTCAATAGTATTTCGAACCTAAGATAAAAAGAATTTAGATGATATTGAAAAAGATTTTTCTGTGCTTGACCCTCATGCTCGTTGCAGGCGAAGCAATGTATGCAAGGTCACCTATGGCTGTGGATTCCATCATAGCGCAGAGGATGCACGAAAGAAATATTCCAGTTCTTGATGGCAACTCCGTGAAGTTCTTCACCAGCGGCCATGACAAGTTCGTTGACCTCTTTGACGCAATACGTAATGCAAAGTCCTCTATCCACCTTGAGTATTTCAATTTCAGAAACGACTCAATAGCAGGGCTGCTATTCAAGCTCCTCGGACAGAAGGTGCGTGAGGGAGTAGAGGTGAGGGCAATGTACGATGCTTTTGGCAATCTGTCCAACAATTCGCCTATCTCTAATGAGATGCACGACTCCATACGTATGGAGGGTATTAACCTCATTAAGTTTGACCCTGTACGTTTTCCTTGGGTCAACCACATCATCCCTCGTGACCATCGCAAGATTGTGGTCATCGACGGTAAGATAGCATATACGGGCGGCATGAACGTGGCAGACTACTATATAACAGGTATAAAAGGTATAGGCGATTGGAATGACCTCCACATGCGTATCGAAGGACCTGCGGTAGAGGAACTACAGAAGGTGTTCTGCGATATGTGGGCAAAGGTAACAGGCGAATTCCTCGTGGAACAGAAATATTTCCCACGACTTCAGAATGAAGGTTATTCACGTATGTCTATCGTCAATCGTGCTCCGGGCAATACGTCCGATGCCATACGTGACCTTTACGTCACGATGATAGACAACGCACATTTCACCATACGAATCATCAATCCTTATTTCGTGCCAACACATCGTGTGCGTGCCGCACTCAAGCGTGCTGTTGACCGTGGTGTCAAGGTAGAGATTATTCTCTCTGAGAAGGGGGATATTCCGATGACTCCTCAGGCTTCGCACTATGTGGGTAACAATCTGATGAAACGTGGGGCTGTGGTCTATCTCTTCCGTGGGGGATTTCATCACACCAAGATGATGATTGTGGATGATGTATGCTGTACGGTTGGCTCAGCCAATCTTGATGCACGCAGTCTCCGTTGCGACTATGAGATAAATGCTCTCATCCTTGATAAGGAGGTGACACAGGAACTTGTCGGCCATTTTGAACGACAGAAGAAGAGTTCATACCTTATGTATCGTGGTTGGTACTCTCGCCAGAGCATAAAGAACCGTTTCTCAGGCTGGCTGGGTAACCTCCTCACTCCAGTGTTGTAGGATTGCCCACTCACCACTTCAATGTGGAAGGGGAGAGATTACAGTAGCTTGTAATAATCAAACAAGATTTTTTATAAAGATGACTATATGAAAAAAGTATTGTTCGCTTTATCGTTGATGTTATCACTCACACTCATGGCTCAACAGCAGCCAAAGCGTGAGTTCCGTGGCGCATGGATTCAATGTGTCAATGGTCAGTTCATTGGCAAGACACCGAGCCAGATACGCCTATATCTTGGTACGCAGCTTGACGACCTCGCTTCGGCAGGTATAAATGCCATCTTCTTTCAAGTACGTCCAGAGGGTGATGCGCTCTACAAGTCGCAGTTTGAGCCTTGGAGCCGTTACCTTATGGGTGAGCAGGGCGTAGCTCCTGCCGATGGTTGGGACCCACTTGAGTGGATGGTGGCACAATGTCATGAGCGTGGCATGGAGTGTCATGCATGGATAAACCCTTATCGTGCCAAGACTAAGGGAACGACAGAGCTGCATCCTTCGCATCAGGTCATCAAGCATCCTGAACGTGTGTTCGACTATGACGGGTTGAAGATTTTCAATCCTGCTATCGAAGCAAACCGTCTCTACACCTGCATGGTGGTGGAGGACATCATACGCAATTACGACGTGGACGGTATCCATATGGATGACTATTTCTATCCTTATCCTGTTGAAGGAGTGGAGATACCTGATGAGAGCTATTTCAATAGAAATCCTCGTGGCTTCAACAATATAGAGGACTGGCGACGTGATAACGTGAATATGCTTATCCGCAATCTCCACGACATGATACGTGAGATTAAACCTTGGGTTAAGTTTGGCGTGTCTCCGTTCGGCATTTATCGCAATTCGCCTACGGGTGAAAATTGTCGTGAGGGTAGTGCTACGGCGGAGATCGGAAGAGCACACGTCTGAACTCCAGTCACCATGGCA
>CAMOVB010000183.1:0-6577 GCA_946626925.1 uncultured Prevotellaceae bacterium | reverse complement strand
GGTTCTTTCTCTTCGACAATAGTTAACCTGCCAAACCTTTCTCCAATTCTGTCTACCTTCTTCATAATTATTCCTTAATTACGATTACTTTAACCTTTTTTCCTTCCTTTGCCAAAGGAACATCCTTGTCATAGTCATAGAGTTCTATACCATCGCAGTCAATGTAAGGATAACCGCCAGCATCAATTTTTACTGTACGTTCTATGGCTTCCTTCATCATCTGCTCACGCATTTCTTTCATACCTGCTTTGAAAGCTAATTCTGGGTGTGCAAACCATGACTTATTGAAGTTCCCATCAAAGATTATCTTGCTTACAGGCTCTTGTGTTAAAGAATTGCCGTTTTCTTTACACGTTTCTTTGACGTGTTGAATTTTTGTCGATTCATTAACTTGTTTTTCTTGCAGGGAGTCAATATACATTTCCAATGTGGTGCAAATTCTATCTGCATAGTTTATGGAAATATTATCACCATCCATAACTGGAAGTAAGTTGTGTATTCTTACAACCTCTTCACGGATTTTCTGTACTTTGTCTGTCATACTATTTTATTTTATATATTCCTTGATAGACACCTCTACATTTGGGGCACATCATTTGTTTCATACTTTCAACGTTTAAACGCAATCATTCCAACTAATGCTACGAAAAACAGGATTACTAAAGTCCAAATATGTGTATCTGTCATACCTTTTCTCCTTTCTGTGCTTTAAATCGTTTCAATACTTCTTTGTAAAACTCTTCTTCTGGCATATTATCCATTTCGTCGGTGATATTCCAAATTAGCTTTATATCCTCCCAAGTAAGCGGATTACTTGCATTTAATCCAAGTTCAAAGAAATGCTTGGCGATTTTTTCAGCACTTGGAATTAGTTTGTAATCAACTCCTTTACTCCTTGTCATTATAGGCTGCTCATTGAAATAGCGTTTTATTTCCTCTTTCAAGTTATTTTCTTGTATTTTACTAATGTAACCTTTACATTTGAATCCATCTTCAAAACCAGTTCTAAATGCCGTTTCTATCTGACAATCGCTTCTAAAATCATCTCCGTGTGATTCGTGATAAATGAAAGCTTTTTGTATTAATCTCTCTAAGTCCACCTCTTTCACTTCGAGGGTGTTGATGAAAGAAAGAAATTGATTATAGCTATCATATAACGATTTATCTCTTTCCCATGAAATAACACCTTCTTCACTATAAGAATTATTCCTTTTGAGTCTTTTTTCTACAGACTTTATTCTTTTCTCTATCTCCGCTACTAAAGAGGCTTTTGGTATATATTGTTCCATAATTTAATTTATTATTTGTTTTTTTTGTAATAACAACGATTTAATGTTTCTTGCGAATTTTGTCGCCCTCCCCAGTTATCTTGACAACCATCACAAACCTCATTGTATATTGAATCTGTTGGTTTCATCTTTCTATTTTTACCAAAAGGACATCTCGTCACCCTGCTATCCGACTCAAATTCTCTACCTGTTGGCACATGAATTATTATTGTTTTCGACATACTATTACTCTCCTTTCATATAGTTTTCAAAATCCTCAATAAATTTATCTATATCTGTAATGGTAGTTCCACTTTCAATCTCAGAAAGCCACTCACAAGCCTTCTCGATAAAGGCGTCTTCCCTAACGTATATAGTATCACCTTCAAGTGGTGTTACCATAGCGTCATTGTAGTCAAGGAGATATATTCTCTTAGGCATTTCGTTTGCTTTCATAATTCAACAATTTCTATGTAATAATCTTCATTAAACCACCTAAGAGCCTCTTCTGCTTTCTTTCGTGAAGAAAATAAAGCCTTATGTTTCTGCGATGATGCCAAATAGTAGAGAATGAATTTCCTTGACGCTTTGTTTTTAAGGGCATATAAATGTTTGTATTCACTTGCTTTCATAACTATTCCTCCCTTAGTCTCTTTAATTCTTCATAGAGAGATTCCAAATCTTTAGTATTCATACACACCCATTTTTCATCGGATGTAGTAATAGCACATTTGAGAGCTACCATTTGTGCATCACTCGGCTTCCACTGTGACTTAGGTCTGAGGGATTTGAGCCAATTAGCAGAGTCGTGTTGACCTGCTTCGACTAATGTGTCAATGGCTATTTGAAATTCCTCTTTATCTCTTTCGCTCCACTCTTGTTTTGGCTGTGGTTGTACTCTGTCTTTGAGGTCTTTGAGCCAAGTTCTTATTTTATAAACTTTGTCTGGTGCAATACTTAACAAGGATGCACAATAACATAATTGTTCAATGCCAAGTGCTATACTCTCATCCTCTTCGCTCCACTCAGCAGGCTTTTGCTCAATCTTCCTCAATTCTTTCCTTTCAGCATCCCACTTATAGCCTGCTTCTTTCATCTTTTGAAATAACAGGTCACGCTGTTCGTTGGTGGCTGGAATAATACAAGAGGTTAAAAGACTAAATGCAGCATCATTTACAGTAATACCTTTTTCCGATAGTAAAGCATAATACTTAAAAGTGTCTTCAGTTACTATTCCTTTATATATAAAACACCACTGACCATCTCTATATACAAGCACATCACCATCCTTTGCGTCTTGTATAGTCCAAAGATGCGCATTTTCATCTACAGTTACATATTCTAAGGATGTACTCAAACCATTTTGGTCAATCAGTTCATAGCCACATCCGTTATAGTTGACCTTATAGCATTTGTTTTGCCAAACTATCCACTGCCCATTTTGAAATTTTGGTTCAACCTTATCAGCAGGTTTATTCTCGCCTTGCTTTTCAAGCCAAGCAATCCATTTGGTCTTACACAGCGTTTTACACATACTGATAAGACCTTTAAGTATATCCTCATCCTCGCTCTCTTTGAGTTCGGGGAAGATGTGCTCAAACAGACCTTCTGTAAACATAAACGTAGTTTTACATTTACCAGTCTTTATGTTTTCAACTCTTTTGATAGCCTCGTCATAGGCTTTTGCTTTTTCCTCTATACTAAGTTCTTTCATAATATTAACTGTTAATGATTAAAACAACCACATTCTTTCATGTGCCAAAGTGTATCTATTGCCATTGATAAATGATATTTATCTTGAGAACTATAAGTATGTTCTTTAGCTTTTTCTAAAAAACTAATTACTTCTTTTACTTCCATAATCACAAAATGTTTGTTCTACAATGCTCTAAATATTTGACTTATTAATTCTTGTACTATTAATTTTTCTTTTGATGGGGTAATATTATGACTTACATCAGCACAAATTTCCCCAGTTATGTTAGCAGAAGCCTTACTAAGTACAAATTTCCATTCATCTCTACTCATAATCACAATTATCCTTTAATTGTTCAACCAACTCTTTCAATTCTTTTTGTCTGCGCTCTTTGCAGAAGCGACAGTTGCCTTTGTGGGACATTGTACCATGTTTATTCCAATCGCTTTGCATTACCACATACTCACAACCTTGATATTCAATAGTCGAAAGCCGATAATCAGAAACAAGTTCTATTTGCTTATCGTGGTAAGCTTTTGCTTGGTAACACCCCGCCATCACCAAGGCGGTAAGTGCTAATAGGATAATCTTTTTCATAATTTTATCAAAATTAGTTTCTCTTGTGGAATTAAGTTTAATATTTCTTCAAAAGTAGGTGGTTGTTTTTCTCCAAAAAGTTCTTTTCTAAGACCTTCTATGTTAAGTCCAAACTCATGTATAAACACAGGTCGGCAAAGAGTTTTCTCTATTGCTTCGTGAAATATATCAAACGGTACACAAAGTCTGTCTTGCTCAATCTGGAACTCTGCTATTTGTCTGTATGACATATTTTCATAACACTTATTCTCACAGAATTTTATTGCCTGCTCTTTTGTTAGTTGTTTCATACTCTACTATTTATTGGTTACTTTTGAGTTTCAAGACAATAGTGCATATCCGCACTTTCAAGTGGAAGTATCTCTGCCAACTTATTTGACTGCTCCAGCGAGGTAAAACTTTTAATTGTTGCCATAGCTATTTAAATTTATCTTGTTCTAATACCAGCACCTTCAAGGTAAGCGCAATACAAAGCATCACGGACTAAATTAGATTTTATAAAGTCAGGTAGTTGCTCTGTACGCCATTCAGCATATTCTTTAGCCTTTGCTTGTATCTCTAACTGCTCTTGCTCTGTCATAATTCTATTTCTTTTTAATTATTATCACACTTCAAACTCATTTGCTAAGTCATAAAGAATCTGTACTACATCATCGTCTCCTTTGTGAGCGCCGTGTTCAACGAGAAACTTTCTGAGTTCATCTGCAAAGTCCGATGTGATAAACTTCTTGCCCTTGCAGAAAACCTTCACACGAGGGTCGTTGTCGGAGAGGCAGTTGTAGTCCTCGATGACTTCTATATCGCTTGTGTGGTAGATGTTGTACTTGTATTTCTTTCCGTTTTTGAGGTAATTTCCCTTTTTATCAAATGAACTTTCCCAAGGCTCAATTCTTTTGATTATTGCAGTACCAATAGTCCCATCGTGATGTTCATAGAAGATTCTGTCTCCAACTTTTCTCTGTTTTGTTCTTGCCATAACTATTCTGCTTTAATAAATTTCTGACTTCTTCGCCAGTGCGTCCACAACCAGCACACGGCTGTTTTCCTTCGTAATAACTCATAATTATATAGATATTACTTTACCACATTTCTTACACTGATAGATGCATCGCAAGATGCCTTCGTTTAAATGAGTATTGTCGAACCCCATAAGCTCCCATTTGTGTTCGCACTCATCCTCCTTCTCTTCTTCCTTTGGAGAATCCTTATCCTTTCTGTCTCTAATTAATAATGCTATCCAGATGAATAACAGCTCCAAGGCTATCAACATGATTGAATAAAACAAGCATTCAAAAATTATTTTTGCCATAATTCTTATACTATATTTTCTGCAAAAATAGATATTTATTTTAAATATTCAAAACGAATTAACATTTTTAACTTTTTAAATCAGTGCCGTAGATGGACTTGCAGACATTTTTTATCATTTCTTCCATAGCCTTATTGTTTTCTTACCATTACTATCCATCCGTAACCGCTGAAGAACAGCAACTCTCCATCCTTGCCGTACTTCTCTTTAAGCTCCTTTTGCACTTCTTGTGCATCGGAATAAGTACCACGACTATCGTAGAACTCATACGTGTCGTTCTCACTAAATTTCCTTACTTCCATGTTGTTATTTGTTTAAACCAAAGGATTGTCGTATGTTTTTATATCAAAAAATTCTTTCTTGAACTCAGACACCCTATCCATTTCGTCGCAATGTGTAACGTCAAGTACGAAATTAACCCCTTTTGAATCGTCAACAATTCTTTTTCGTAGGTCAACAATGTCAAGTTCGCCGTAACGAAACATACCTTGGTGCTCGTTGTAGTGGTTAGTCCTGTCTTCTATAATATCAGAAGAAAGGTCGTGCCTACTTATGGCATTGTCTATATTTCCGTCACCATGCCTTGTAAGGTAAGGTCGTGTTACATAGTGTGCCGTAACATCGTTTATACCCATTTGCTTTGCCATAGAAAGAGCGTATAATATTCCAGTGTTGGATGGCGTCGTGTCTTCGGTATCTTTACCTGTGTCGCAAAGAAGAAGCCCTTGTCCGTTCTCAAATATTACGTCATTATACCATTTCATTGTGGCAATATCTGCCGTCTTTGTGAGCGTGTGCATAATATGGCAGTCTCGTATAAAGTGAGCCTTCAATGTGTCAGAGTTCCAAGTATCTTTCCATTTTTGAGGTATTTCCATAAATGTCTCGTAATATGCCTTAACGTTTTCAAGATACGGATATTGTTTGTCCTCGTTTTTAACAAAGTCGTCAAACAACATGATTGGCATCCTGTCACAACGTCTGATTGTCATCCATATACCCATGCCGCATGATGCATGTCTAACTCTTGCCTCCTCATCTATAAGATTAGCCATTGCGTCGTATGGTGTACTCCATCTGCAACGTCTGTCCCTATAGATGTGTTTCGGTTTAACTACAAGTTCGCAGTATTCCTTGACAAATTGCATGGGATTAAGGATGTACCATGCAGAATAGTAATTGTCTGCACCATGATACGTACCACTTCCGAAGTGCTGAAATGTCATTGAACCATCTTTGGTGAGAATGGAGTGCCCACGTTGTGAGCCTCCATTCGTTAATACGTTAAGTACGTTGGTGTTGCCTTTGGTAAGGTGAGCAACAACAGTACCCTTACCTTCGTCACCATAGTTAGCACCTATAACAATACTTGCTTTCATAATTCTACCAACTTATGTCGCCATTATTGTTTGCGGTATTCACATGAACAGAATCGGAGTTGATTCCTTGTACGGATTCTGTTATGCAATCCTCTATCACCTGCGCAAGGTTGTCGATGGAAGCAACCTTATAACGAGTACCAAGCAGCTGACCAAAGCTATTGTCAACATCGGTCTTATACCTTTGGTAGCAGTCTCTTGGACTGTCTACGGCAATATGGAAGATGTCAAACTTCTTAGATGCCTCGTTGTACAACGCAGGCGTTTCAACATGTGTTTCCTCGGTAGCGTTGACAGCGTCATTTAAGTTTCCACAAGGCAAATACGG
>CAMOVB010000182.1:0-6592 GCA_946626925.1 uncultured Prevotellaceae bacterium | reverse complement strand
AATTATGACCAGTTGTATGCGGACGTCATCCTCTGGCAAAAGGAAGGATGGGTTGACTATACCGTGCCTCAGATATACTGGAACGTGGGAACAAGCGTTGCCGACTATGAGGTGCTCTGCCATTGGTGGAACGACTATTGCAACGACCGTCCGCTCTTCATCGGGCAGGACGTTGACCGTACCGTAGCTGGTGTTGACCCTAACGATTCCACACGCAACCAACAATGTCTCAAACTTGACATACAGCGTAGTCTTCCAAACGTGCAAGGCAGTTGTATGTGGTATGCGGCAGCCGTTGCTAACAATACAGGCGGTTACCGTGACGTTCTTGAGGAAGACTACCATCGTTACCCAGCTCTTCAGCCACAGATGAAGTGGTTGGACAATAAGGCACCGAAGGCACCTACACGTCTCCGTCTTGTCGGTCACAACGGAAAGGTGTTCCTTGTGTGGAATGCTCCAAAGGCAAAGAAAGAGCTTGACAAGGTCTGTCAGTTTGTTGTCTATCGTTTCCTCCGTGGTGAAAAGGTTGATATTAACGACCCTTCCCATATCGTTGAAATCACTCCTCGTGACCTTGAAGCTCGTGGTGGCACATTCATCCTCGACGGCGACCCATACGGCGAGACATATGTCGTCACCTCCCTCGACCGTCTCGGTAACGAGTCAAAGGGAGCAAAGCTAAAAATTAAGTAGAAAATTAACAATTAATAATTTTTATACGCAATTATCCCCCAATTCTTCGTGTGGAGATTTGGGGGATAATGTGTGAAATTTTGTACCTCGATTTTAGAATCGCCTGCAATCTCTGAAGAGATTATGTTACCTTGATGGCTTTGTGTTTTACCATCTTCCATATAATAATAGTAGAGCGACAACTGCAGTTGGCAATTGTCGCTTACTCCATTGTGGTCAGATTAGAGTGACCACTTAACTTAGTTGTCAATTGACAATGATGAAGACTATTTAAGTCTCAGTTTCGTCTTCTCTCCACGGACCTCGAACTCCTGTCCCTCCTTCATGCCGTAGTACGGTGCACCTTCGCGTTGAGTCTCTGAGCGTGGGAAGAAGTTTAGGGAAACAATCTGACGTTGCTTTCTGAGTCGTGATGACTGTGCATACTTTGGATTGACCTTGACTGCCATGTCCAACTTGTCAAGTGCAAGACAGCAGTGGAGACCTAAGTTCCAGTATAGTTGGTCTCTTGTAGTACCTATACCTCCTGCTCGTGGTGCTGTTCTATGGATATGTTCTGAGAGTACAATGTACGCCTCGGCTTCATTATGATTGAATGACAGGGCTTGGCTACACAGTCTATCGATGTATGCGTTATTACGATATGTCTTTTCTGTTGCATTGACGCACTCCACGAGATACTTAGCCTTCATCTCCTTTGATACCTTGCTGCTGAGGTACTTGTCAATAAGAGGCTGTGCTGCTGTGGTGTCGGACTTGGCAAGGAGTTCAAATACAGTTCTGTCGCCAAAGTCTATTGGTGTTGTATATTCGACCACGCACTTCAGGTTCTTGGCTTTGTACTTCTTGCGGAACTGCTCCATTATTGCTTTATTTTCTTCTTCGGAAGCACCGAAGCGGTCGCCAAGCACCATTGTGTCAACCCATATCTCCATGGCGTATGAGGTTGAGAGACCGTCGACGTACATCGTGAAGCCATTGATCTTGTGTGCCTTCTTTGCCTCGTCAAGCTGCTCGGTTGTTACCATCTTGCCATTGATGAACCACATGACTGAGTCTGTGTATTCCTTGGCTGTGCTCTCAATGGCGGGTGCGGCTGCTGCATTGTTGTTGTCCATCACGTTGATGTCGGGTAGGCGAGGAGAACGGTTCTCCAGTATTGGGGTGTCGGAGCTTGCAAGCTCGGTCACAGCTTCCTCGATAGGATTGACAAACTCAGGTGTGGCAAATGCACACAAGGCTACAAATGACATAGGCAGGAAGTAGAGTGCCTTGCCTCGCATCCACGGATTTGATTTACTTTTCATCATCATTTTTATTCGGTTTTTAATTAGACTATGATTGAAGTTGTTGGCAAAGGCATACGACGTGCCTCCCACAACCTTCCTTAGCAGCAACATTTGGTATTCGCTTGTACGCACTCCGCAGGAGAGGGCATATTGGTCAGCCTCATACTCATGCACGTCACGGCAACTGAGTCCCAGGGCATACACGACGGGATTCCACCACTGTATCATCTGAAGGAACGTTAGTAGGATTAGGTCAAGCGAATGGTGATGACGGATATGCCCTATCTCATGCATGATGATTCCCTGCCCTCCATGCCTGTAGTCATCCTCATTTATGGCAATATTGTTGAACCAACTGCAAGGAGCAATATCGTTTGAATGACAATAAATCCTATACCCATCCTTTTCATCCGTCCACAGACAGCCACTCCTCAGGACAATACACATTTTCACAAATTGCCACACCCGAATGACGAGTACCGCAATCATGCCTACGATATAGACAAAGCCGACAAGCATGAACCAGGTAATTGTGATGCCTCCGTCTTCCGTATATTCAGCATCTGCAACCACGTCATCATGAATGTCATCTATTGCAATGTCACGTACAACTCCCTGTTCAATAGGAATGCCGAAGTCTATCATCTGTAACTGCACATCATGCATCACTGGATGTTCATCAACGGATAATGGTGAAAAATTACAGAAAGGAAGAATAAGCGACAACAACATCATCGTTACAAGCACGCGTCTGTTGAATCCAAAGAAGTTTTCCTTGCGCAACATTATGACGTAAGGCATATATAGAAGGCAAAGTACGAATGCCGACTTAACAGCGTATATAATTAATGAAGAAAACATATGCTATGTAAATTAAGGTTTCTAAAATCAGAATTAATCGTAAAGATGTCAGACAAAATAGATTACGTCATTTTCTTTCTGTTAGGGCTACTCTGTTTCGTTCTGCTTAATCATATCCAGCAGTTCCTTGATGTCATCCTCGGACAGGTGTTCTTCCTCCACAAAGTAGGAGAACATTGAGCGAAGACTATCGCCAAAGAAGCGTTTCTTCACATCTTTAACAGTAAGCCGAGTGTATTCTGCCTTGGTAATCTTCGGTAGATACTTGTATGTCTTGCCCTCTCCCTTGCACTTGAAGTAATCGACAAAGCCTTTCTCGTATAGCACCTTCAGGTAAGTGGATATCGTAGTGTAGGCAGGCTTAGGCTCTTCATAGTGCTCAAGTATGTCCCACACACATGCCGAATGATTGATGTCCCACAGTATGTTCATCACTTCAAATTCGACCCTTGTTAATGTTTTTTCTTTTTGTTTCATATCTTGGTTATGGGCAATTCTTTGGAGTTCATCAGAAGTACCCTTTGATTTTCGATGACAAAGAAACAACCTTTGTCCGAGACACTCATAATCTCTATTTCTATTTTTTACGTTATTCGCTTAGTTTTAACAGTTTTTAATAGTTATAGAGCGTTTGCGCCATAATTTTCTCTTATTTTTTCACTAACACCTCAACTATAATGCTTGTGTCCTCCATATTATAATAAATAGTTCTCATGGTAACCATTCCCTCCATGTTTCGAGGGTTTGGGTGAGCCTATAAAAAGTAGAGCGACAACTGCCGTTGGCAATTGTCGCTCTAATGTTATGTTGTAAGTTGTTCTTACTTCTTGAGTGGAATACCGAGTTCCTTGAAGCTGTCAACGAGGATAGATACACAGCGGTCAACCTGCTCTTTTGTGTGGGTTGCCATGAGTGCAACACGAACGAGAGTGTCCTGTGGAGCACATGCTGGTGGAACTACTGGGTTGATGAATACACCCTTCTCGAATGCAAGCTTTGTAACCTGGAATGTCTTGATTGCATCGCGTACATAGAGTGGGATGATTGGGCTTTCGCTGTCGCCAAGCTCGAAACCTGCCTGCTTGAACTGCTCAAGTGCATAGTTTGTAATCTTCCAAAGGTTCTCCTGACGCTCAGGTTCGTTCTGGAGGATGTGAAGTGCCTCAAGTGCAGCAGCTGTAGCAGCAGGAGTATTTGAAGCAGAGAAGATGTATGTTCTTGAAGTGTGACGAATCATGTTGATTGTCTCCTTGTCTGATGCAATGAATCCACCGATAGATGCAAGTGACTTAGAGAATGTACCCATGATAAGATCAACATCGTCTGTCAAGCCGAAGTGGTCACATGTACCACGACCCTGACGGCCGAATACTCCGATACCATGTGCCTCGTCAACCATTACAGAAGCGTTGTACTTCTTCTTGAGCTCGATAATCTGTGGAAGCTTTGCAAGGTCACCTTCCATAGAGAAGAGTCCGTCTGTTACGATGAGCTTGATAGCCTCTGGCTGGCAACGCATCAACTGGCGCTCAAGATCTTCCATATCGTTGTGCTTGTAGTGGAAGAACTGTGAGAATGAAAGACGACGTCCATCTACGATAGATGCGTGGTCGCGGTCGTCACCGATGATGTAGTCGTTACGACCAGTAAGACATGAAACAACTCCTGAATTAACTGTAAAACCTGTAGAATAAACAAGTGCTTCGTCTTTTCCGATAAATTCAGCCAACTCGTGTTCAAGTTGAACGTGGAGGTCAAGTGTACCATTGAGGAATCGAGAACCAGCACATCCTGTACCGTACTTCTGGATTGCCTTGATAGCAGCATCACAAATACGCTTGTCGTATGTGAGTCCCATGTAAGAGTTTGAACCGAACATGAGGACTTTCTTGCCGCTCATAGTCACCTCTGTGTCCTGGTGGCTGTCAATTTCTCTGAAGTAAGGATAAATACCAGCCTCCATATATTTCTGAGGCTCTCTATACTTACTTGCTCTTTCTTGTAATAAACCCATAGTCAATTTTATAACACACTTGTATGTATATCTCGGTGCTTTTTTCGGGCAGAGATATCAATGAATAGTGTGCGTATTTTTTGATTTTTTAGTATTCAGTTTAGAATTTATATCATTTAGGCTGCAAATTTACAAAAAAATCCACTTTGAAACGCACTTGTTGTTAAAAAAAATCGTTTGAAAGTAAAAAGTATTGACTCTTTGCAATAATTGGAGTAGAAAATCGTACTTTTGCATTGCATTTTAGGTTAATTAGATTCTTGGCGTCTGTTTCCCCCCTGTTTTATATGATGGTAGTGGGGGAGGTTTGTGGATTACGTTTGATGGTTAAGGGTCTTGAGAAGAATGGTGGGGAAGAATGTTCCTCTTTTCCCATGAATACTTCCAGACTTAAAGACATAAAAATGCTTTAATCAAAAACATAAAAACTTAAGAACTCAAAAACTAAAACGTCAGACGCATTTGTGTAAGATTTTTTTATTTCTATGTTAGAAACAAAAAGAATAATATTTGTGGTCAATCCTATTTCCGGTACTACGGGAAAGAAAAGGATATTGCAACTTATAGAGAGCCGTCTTGATAAGGAGAAATATAGTTATGATATTGTTACAACAAAGTATCAAGGTCATGCTACCGAGATAGCAAGGGCTGCTGCAAACCAAGGTGTGGACATTGTGTGTGCTATAGGTGGTGATGGAACTGTCAATGAGACAGCCCGTGCGCTTGTGCATACTGAGACGGCTCTTGCCATCATACCTTGCGGTTCGGGTAATGGTCTTGCAAGGCATCTTCATATTCCTGTTGACCCGATAGGTGCTATAAAGGTTCTTAACGAGGGTTATATTCAACCTATGGATTATGGACTTGTCAACGAACATCCTTTCTTTTGTACCTGTGGTGTGGGATTTGATGCATTCATCTCTATGCGCTTTGCTCAGGCAGGAAAACGTGGACCTCTTACATACGTAGAGAATATTCTTAAGACGGGTCTCCAGTATAATCCGGAGACATACGATGTGGAGGTGGAGGATGATGCCAAGAACAAGACTTCATATAAGGCATTTCTCATATCATGTGCCAATGCTTGTCAGTATGGCAATAATGCTTATATTGCACCTCAGGCATCTGTGCGTGATGGTTTGCTTGACGTGACAATCATAGAGCCTTTTGGTGCTATTGATGCTCCTGCAATTTCGTTCCAGTTATTCAATGGAACACTTGACAAGAATAGCCGTATCAAGACATTCCGTTGCAAGAAACTTCATATTCATCGTCAGGACAAGGGTGCAATTCATTATGATGGCGACCCGATAGTGACGGGTAAGGATATGGATGTCGAGATTGTCCCTCAAGGTATTCTTTGTGTAGCTTCTTCCTCAGAAGGTATGGTAGCTCCAGCTGAGAATATTCAGAATTTCATAGCCGAGCATTTTAATGAGATGTATCTCCGTTCAGAAGAACTTCTTCAGCGAAACCTCATAATGAAGCAACGTATTGGAAAACTCAATTCGGACATTATGCGTAAGTTGTCAGGAAAGAGGAAAGAAGAATGATTCTTGAATATATTTGACATGAAAAAAGAGCAAGCCAACGTAAAAGTGGCTTGCTCTTTTTTTATTTCTTGTTGTTATTGTTATTATTCATAGGAGGCCTTCTGTTGAATCTGTGCATTGCACCCATCTGGAAAGTGTAGATGTGATGGCGAACCATGAAGACTATTTTCCATGAGATG
>CAMOVB010000181.1:0-6626 GCA_946626925.1 uncultured Prevotellaceae bacterium | reverse complement strand
CCTCCTATCCGTCAAACCTTACTAAATAATGTGCTTCTCTGCAAGCTTACCGAGGTACAGATAACAGAGGCTGATTCCCACATCATTATGGGCACTCATATTATATTCAAGTGATTGCTTGTAATACACCAAAGCAGAGTCCATCTCATTACGATGTTCCTTTACACTTCCGATGTTGGCAAGATTGATAGCAATACCCACAGGATTGCGTGCATCTGTCTCGTACGAAAGGGCACGACGGAACATAACCTCTGCAGCATCGTGGTTTTCGAGCGAGAGGAACACATTACCAAGACCGTTGAGTGCACGCGTAACATTCTTTCTGGCGACAAAGCTCGTGTCATCAGAGAACACTGCACAAAGGTTAAGTGCTTCGTAGTGGGCTGTTGAGGCCTCACGCATCATACCTATCCTTCGGTAGTTTGTGCCTTGATTATTAAGTGCGTTTACTATTTCGAATGTATCGCAAATCTCCCTTGCGATAGCTATACAAGAATCGTGTTGTATTATTGCAGCCTTGAACAAGCAATTGTCTCTAAGACATTTGCCATAAGCCATACGCATGACCAACTCGCAATCCCTATCTCCTTTTTTCCTATACTTCTGAATGTATCCAGGATAGTCGTCAAGAGACTGAATGCTGTCTGCTATAGCCTGAGCTTCCTTCTTCAAAGGACTTACAATATGTCTTGTCTTGTCATCTCCACATGACAGGAAAGATGCAGCTATAAATAGGAGGGCGAAAAAACAAATTAACTTTTTCTTAATTTTCATAGGTGTAAATAGTTTCTAAATGCAAATTTAACAATTTTAATTGATTTACACCACAGAATTGTTTAGCAAATCCTCAAAAAAGTTGTTTTTCTTTCTGTAAACACACAAAATTATCTAACAATTGTTTTTAACCTCGTTTTTATAACGATAAAATTCTCAACAATTAAATAAAAATTGTATATTTGCCACGAATGTAAAATATGAATGGGGTAAAAGTTGAGTAACTTAAAAACTCAAAAACTTACGAACTCAAAACATAAAAACATAAAAACTTAAAAACTCACGAACTTAAAAACTCAAATATTATGAAAAGAATCATTCTATCATTTACTCTATTATTGGCTTGCACATCAACATGGGCAGACCATTGGACAGCTCCGTCAGCTTACGATTATGACTCGGAGAGTCCTGTTTATGTCACTCTAACAATCAATAATGGTGTAGCTACTGCTGACACCATAGTAGAGCTTGCAGCATTTATCAACGATGAATGTCGTGCCATAGCCAAAACACCTGTTGCCAATGGCAAGTTCCTTCTCAGAGTAAGAGGAACAAATACGGACAACGGAAAGACCATTGTCTATAAGGCTTATCACAAAGGATTGGAGTATGGACTTCAACCTGAAACGCCTACGGTATTCAATGATGAGATAACTAACTCAAACGTCAACTTGACACTTTCCGCCATTACTGGCATCACAACAACCAATCCTCTTTGCGTGACTGCAAACTTACCATGCGAGGAGACACTTGTTTATACTTATCTCTACCATAATGCTAAAGGAAAGAACATCACGCCATCAAGTCGCTGTACGGTTTTGAGTCCACTCACGTTCTCCTGGACACCAACAAATTCAGATTATTTCACTATTAACAAAGATAAACTGAACATAACTGGCGAGTGCGCAGAAGTACCTCTACAGTGTACAGTCAAAGGTCCAAAGTATGGAACGGAACAATTCACAAAGACTTGTTCAACAGAACTTACTGCCTCTTATCCTGTAAGCTTCAACTTCCCTGCTTCACTTGAGTTGAATCGTTTCCAAACAACGACTATCAACTTGCCTAATCTCATTGGTAGCATCTTCGATCCATCTCTCGTTGAGTTCCAATTTCCTACAATATGTGGTGTTCCAATGGCATACGTATCATACGAGAGAACAAATAACAAATGGAACTTCAAGATTTATGGAAACATCACAGGGCAAGCCACTTACAAGGTCCTATATGACGGCGTTCCATTCAAGTCAACGGATAATTCTGAGACGGCAACCGTAACGGTTACTGCCTCACAAGACATACCAAGCGGCTGGTCGTGGTTGTCATTGTTTGCTACAGACGATGTAACAGACAACTTCAACCTGATGAAGTCCGAGAGTGAATACAATAACTGGGCAAAGTCATACATCAATGAAGTACGTTCACAATTCTATCTGTTATACAACGACCCATTGTTCGGTCTTTTTGGCGAGATCAAGAATTTGAATGTGGCAGATGGTATGTATAAAGTCAAGGTTAATGCTGACACAAAAATAACTCTTGGCCATAAGACTACCAACGGCTTTACAGTAATAAAGGACATCCATAAGGGTTACAACTGGTTCAATAACCCTTACCAACTTGATTTGACTCTCAGTCAACTCTCATCAGCACTAAACATCTCACCAAGAAACGGTGACAAGATTATTGGCAAGACAAGCTTTGCAGAATATAACGGAACGAAATGGCAGTCATCAAGCTCATTCGTACTTGAAGCCGGACAAGGTTACATGTACTACTCAACAAATCCAAATGTAGTGACAATGAGCTTCAACTCCGATATCACATACACTTGCAATTCCCTTGTCAATTCACTCGTAAATATACCTTTCAGCTTTGGCACACGTCGCAGAATAGCAGAAGTAAAAGAACAATCACACTGGACATACGATGACTCACGTTTTGCTGACAACATGGCTGTCGTAGCATTGCTTGAAGGAATAAGCAATCCTTCCGACTATAGCATAGGAGCATTCGTAGGTGACGAATGTCGAGGCGAAGGCGAGGCTTCCGAATCAGGAAATATGTTCATCAACGTTGCTGGTAAAAGTGGCGAAGTTGTTACATTCAAGCTATACAACAAGCAAACAGAAGAGGTGATAGAACTTAACGAATCACTCCAATACACAAAGATTATTGGTTCAATAAGCGAGCCTGTCACTCTCACATCTGATGCTTTGACCACAGGCATATCCTTTGCTGACACCTCAAATGCCGATATCACAGAAATTCACGACATCGCAGGTCGTAAGCTCAAAGCTATGAGCCGTGGAACATATCTTGTTACTTACAATAACAACGGTACCGTTATTACAAAGAAGGTGGTGCAGAAGTAGCTTGAATTAGATGAATAGATTGACATTACTATTTCTATTCTTGGGATGCTGTCATCACTCTTTTTCACAAAACATATCGCAGATTTCCAAGAGTTCACCGCTAATAATAACTGGTGCGGTGGGAACACAGAACACATATAGGTATTCCTCATTAGGTGACGGATTCTCGTCACCTATGAGTAATGCCATATATGCTAATGTCAATATTAATCTATACGGCATAAGCATGCCTTTTTCCTTTTACTATACAAACAGTAGCTTGGACTTCAACCATCCAAACATAGCTTTCAGTCTTTCTCCATCGTATGGCAACTGGCAAGGTTACCTCGGACTTTCATCTATGGATTTCAACAACTACATAATGAATATGTCGTTCAATGGCGTGGGACTTGAATACAAAGACCGTAACTGGCGTGGAGGTTTTTTCTACGGACGTCTGCGCAATGCAATCAATGATGACCCAACAGATCCACATTCACGTTCACCTCAGTACAAGCGAATGGGTTGGGGATTCAAGGCTGGTTATACTAAAGGAGGAAAATATTACACAGATATATATCTGTTTCGCGCATACGACTGTCTGAACTCACTTGACAATTCTTTTCGCTCAACTATCAAGCCACAAGAGAGTCTTGTGTTTGGTGTAAAAGCTGGATACAACGTACTTGACTGGCTGTCCATAACTACCAATCTTGCAACATCGGCTTTTTCTACGGACATGGATGCGGATAGGTTAGGCACAACAACGACATTCGACAAGATATTTGACACTCGCTACAGTACTCTTTCGCGTTTTGCTGGCGATATAAGTGCAAATGTATCACTACCATTCGTCAATGCCTCGCTCTGCTATCGTCTCATACAGCCAGATTACACTTCACTCGGAACGTATTATATGACGAACAACTACGAAAGCATAGGTCTTACAGCAAGCTCTTTCTTGTTCAGAAAAGTTGCTTTGTCTGGTTCCATCTCTCGTCAGTCGGACAACATCTCTGGCGAACAGCTATACACGACATACGGATATATCTATAATATATGTGCATCAAGCAGACTGACTGACAATTTGAACATAAGTGCTCTCTTCAATGGGTATGTACAGAATCAGAAGAACGGTATGGCAACAATACAAGACAATGAACGCATAAACAGATGCATGGCAAGCTATAGTCTTATGCCGTCTTATGTATTCGAAACAATAGGCTTAGAGCACAATGTTAGTATATCTCTCAACTATACAGAGAATGTCAATCTGAACAAAAGAACTATAAACGAAAGCAACGTCAAGACCTTAGCCGCAGGCTGCTCATACGGAGTGGACGTAGATGCATTGGCTATGAACCTTACTGGTTCGTACAGCCACCAGAACACAAAAGACTACTATGCTGAATACACGAGCGATATATGCTCATTCACTGCCAACCGCTCATTCCTCAGCGAAAGCAATCTTGACGCATCAGCCACTTTATCCGTCTGCAACAACAAGATTACAAACAGCGGCAATAGTTTCTCCCTTGGCCTTGAACTTTCCACAAGCTATACGCTTGATAAAGTTCACTTGTTCTCCGCCAATTTAGGAGTAAATAAATATACTGATGTCAATTCTGTGATCTTAGACTCAAACATCAAAGGTACAGACCTAACAGTAAGTCTTAATTACGCCTATACATTCAGCTTGTTCCGATAGTTAACATTATTGTACATTACACAGTACATAATAATAGACATATATGAGAATATTGATAATGACATTGATGATTGTGCTTGGCATCTGTAGAATGCTTGCACAGGAAGTGATGGTAACAGTTGTACCAGTACAACAGGTGTTACCACCACAAGCATTGATGTACATTGATAATCCAGGCAAATATTTCAACATAACACTCACTAACACAACTTCAGAGATACAGAATGTATATCTCACTATGAACATCGACGGTGTCTTTCCTGAAAAAATGAGCGTTATCTCCACTCCATCAACCATACAACCACAACGTCCAATAACCATTGCGCCAAATCGTACTCTACACTTGTCAATGGCAGACCTAAAACAGCAGTTTGGACATCTTACGTCAAGAAACGTGCAAGTATCCAGTCGTCTTCTCAGCGGTTATGGTGGTGGTTCATACGGTCTTTTACCCGAAGGTAGATATCAGATAAACTTTGCAGCATATAAGTGGCATAATCCTAAGTACGCTTCACCCGTGATGCAAAGCAATCCTCTAAACAGCCATGCCACCTTCTCTGTAAGCTACCTTGCAAAGGCACCACAGATAATCGCTCCTATTACGCTCCAAAGTAAATATGCCGAAGTTGACCCTCTGAACGCACAGTTCACTTGGTCTGAGTCACTTGTGCTTTCAAACTATACAAATGTACGTTATACTTATTCCTTTAAGGTTGTTGAAGTATTACCTAACCAACCAATAGACTATGCAATGGAGAACAACCCTGCAGTATATCACATCCGCAACCTTATGTCACCAATGTGCGTCATACCTTCTAACTACGTTACGAATCGTATGTCGCCATCAAAGATATATGCAGCGCAGGTGACAGCAACACCTCGCACTAATGGCTTACTTGATTTCGTCCTTGTGGAAAACAAAGGTAAGAGCAATATTAAAGTATTCAGCATAGTTCCCGTACACCATAGAATGGTTGTACCAAAAGATACCCTTCGTGACGAAAGTCTTATGGAGTTCACAGATGGCATCAATGAAGACGAGAACGAATATGACATCACCTCCATTGAAGAGTACGGTCAAAAAATCATGGATTGTGTTTCTGTTGCAGAAGAGATGGAAACACGCACCATAGAATATGATTCAATAGCAAAAAAACGACTGAGAGAAATGCATGCTTTTATTGCGACCATAGGCAATATGACTCACATGGCTGCAAAGAAGGCAGGAATAACAGATAGCACAAAGAATGCCTACCACGACATACAGAGACTTATGGCAGAAGCAGAGAAGGCTTCCGATATCGCTGCCATCCAGTACAAGACAGCATATCTCACACTCAAGAAGCTTGACCACCAACACCACAATAGCAAAACGTCATCTGAAGATACTGACTCACGTCAGATATATGACAAATGTGCTGAAGCCGTGGGCAGGGCAAAGGCGTCTGCACGAAACGCACAAGTGTATTACTCGTCCATACAAAAGACGGAATACCTTGCAACAAAACAAATGAAACATCTTGTCAAGTAACCCAAATAGAAGGTTAAGAATAAAATGAAACTTATGCACAACATATCAATCATAGGAATGATGGCAACGGCAATCATCGCTGTTTCTTCTTGCAGCCTCGTCGATTTCGATTTCGACGAGGTTAAGAAGGATAGATATGAGCTGCATCTTAATAAGGACACCGTATATATAATGGAAGGAGACACCTTCTCATTGTCTCCAATATATACACCTGAATCCATTGACGGTAATGTATTCTGGCAATCCAATGATTCGATTC
>CAMOVB010000180.1:0-6627 GCA_946626925.1 uncultured Prevotellaceae bacterium | reverse complement strand
GTGTCAAGGGTAAGTCAGATGCTGCTGGTGCGGAATCTGCTACAGGTGAAGATGAGAGTGTGAATACCGAAGGTAATGCTCAGTCAGGTTTTACCTCCGACTCTCAAGCGGATAAAGAAGAGCATGCACGTAGGGCAAAGGCTTCATACGACCAGTACATGTACTACAAGAGAAATCATAGCAGTACTGGCGTGAATATAGCTAAGGGATGTGGAATCGGTTGTCTTGCAATCATCTTTTCACCAGTCATCTTATTTGTTTTTTGCTTGCTCTTTTTTCTTGTTGTTCTCCTGTTTGCTTTGATGTGTATTCCTTTTGGATTGATATTTGGTGATGTGAATTATAATACCAATAGTGTAGATATTCCTTTGGAGGTTTTTGCCGCAGACAATTATTTGACAATATTGGCAGGAACCATCGCAGCATTAGTATTCATTTGTATTCCAATATATGCTTTAATTCGCAGGCGTAAGGCTGATCGTAAGCGTTTTTCTTCTGGTGCTCGTTTATCTTTCATCATTGTGTGTATAGCCTCTCTTGCCATTGCTTGTCTTTCTTATGGCTCTTTGATTTATAAGTACAGAGTAGAAAATCAAGAGCATTGGAAAGAATATTATGAGGAACAGCAAAAGAAGTGGATTGTGGATGGCATTAAGTTCTATAATGAGGAGGACTACTATTATTTCCGCAACAATGGCTGGAAGATGGTGGAAGCAGATTGTAGTAAAAGATATACCAAATGGGGTGAGTATATGAATGGTGACAGAAATGTACGTTATCTCGATGCTTACACAGAGGGTAATCATGTTCGCTATACGGCAGAAAATACAGAAACTCTTCAGCCAGGAACTTATCGCCTCGTTGCAAACTGTCGTGCAGAGCATGAGAAGGTTTACATCTTCTGCTACAACGACAAGTTCGGCAAGGACAAGACCATCAAGTATGCAGAGATTCCTGCCTATGGTAATGAGGGTGGTAATATATGGTTGACACTCGTGGATAGCACATATAATACAGATAAGGTTGTCAAGGCACTTGTGGATGAGTTCCGCAATATTCCTTCAACTCATCTTGAGGACGAGGACAGAACCGTAACTCGTGGTGAGGAATATGCAAATGTACATGACGGCAAAGGCTATGGCTGGAGCTATGTGTATATTGACGACATAGTTGTAAAGGAGCCTCTCACAGTTAAGTATGGTGTCACAACTCTCAAGGATGGCAAGGGCGACTATCACGGATGGTTCTCTGCTACTGACTTCAGGTTTGTGAAAGTCAACTAAACTGACTCTTCTTTTGCTTTTGCAATCTCCATTTCACGAAAAGGGCAAGTTCTTTGCCCTTTTTTTGTGTCTTTTAAGCTTTATTAAGAAAAATCGATAAAAAGCAGTCTCCTTTTTGTAAAACTTTTTATATTTGCCTCAAGAAAGAAGGATAGAGAAACTAAACCAATTGGCTAAACCAAATAGTCAAAGACCAATAAGGACAATAATCAACTAAATAAAAACCTAATCATTATGAGAAAGACTATCGTATGGCGCATCACACTGATGCTGATTCTTTTTATGGGAATAACGACAATGAGTTGTGCACAGCAGATTACCAAGGAACAACTTAAGGAACTGTTTAAGGCTAATGCTGTTGACTTGTCAAGTTTCACTTCTGATGAGTTCATCGGACAACTGACGGCACGTCATAATCATGGAAATAAGGAACGTGTACGTGAATCCATGGAACGCCTTAAGACATATTTGTCAGGACCATTTTATGATGACTGTTGCGATATCATGTATGACTACTATGCTAAGCATGTGACTGAGTCTGACTACACATTCTTGCTTGCTTCATATAAGTCACCAGAAGGAGTCGCCATTGTAGAGAAAAACTCTCAGCTTATGAAGCGATTCATGCCAGCACTCATGAACTATCTGCAAGCCAATATGCCAGCAAAGATGCAGGCTTGTATGGATGGCAAGAAAGTGGAACCTCTTAAATATACAGGTCCTGAGAGTTTCAAGAAGAAGTGGGATATTATGGTTCGTGAATCTGGTTCTGACCAGATCGTCAATGCCGTAATGGGCAACATATCTCATCAGATTGAATCAGTTGCAAAGAAAAATAATCCTGAGAAGATGGAAAGTGTCAAGGCTCTTATCCGTATTCTCATGGAAGATGTCTTTGTTGTTGTATGCAATACAGCTGGTGAGGTATATACGGAGGCTGACCTTGACTTTAGTTTAAGTCTGTTACATTCAGAGGCGGGTCAGCATCTCAAGGCTGCCAACATGGATATGATGTCCAACTTCATTCCGATGTCTCAGGCAATTTCTGAAAAGATGATGGCTGTAATCAATAAGTAAATTAGGACGCATTATTTCGGAAGTATTTCTCTTGTGGTAAATACTTCCGAAACTTGTATTGACTCCTATGTGATTTTCCCTTTTGTTTTGTTGAAGTCAACAGACGATAATTCAGAAGTGAAAAATAGGACAATCGTAAACTCCGCAAGAAACAGTAAAGTGTTTGGACAATATGACTAAAGGGGGAACCGAACTGTTCCCGAACAATCCCCGAAGCATTCCCGAAGGAAAGACGAAGGAAAAATACATAAAAATCATTTCGTAATCACGTATTTTATATATCTATAGTGTATTTTATTGGCTTGTTTTTAGATCAAACGCATGTCTAATGTATTTATGGAATAGTAGGACATTACGATACTACCGTCGTTTTTGATTATGTAGTTCCATCAGTTTTTATCTCGCAGATTTTATTGAAATGCCCAAAAAGGTTCAAATTGGAAACTTACAGAATTATAATTATGAATTATTGATTAAATGTAGTACCTTTGCATTCAAATTTGAAAAGCAAAATATTCTAAATTATGCAAAGTGTTGGTTTTAAGCGTGTAGCGTTGATGATGGGAGCTGTCGTGCTTTCCATGTCTTCATTTGCTACCGAAGTAGATGAAATGCCGTCATCTGATGGCGTGAAGAATGAGAGTGTCATTCCTACAGTTCAAATAGGAACAAGCAAAATCCGTTTTATGGGTTATGGCCAGTCGTCTGCCACAGCAGAGTGGAAGGATGGTGAGTCAAGCGACAAGATGGAGGTTCAGCGTTTCATCCTTATGGCAGATGCCCAGATTAACGACAAGATAAGTTTCTGGCTGATGTATGACATTGCCAATAGTAAGTTGCATGAGTACTATGCACAGTATGCTTTCTCGCCTGCATTTAAGATTCGTGTTGGACAGTACAAGCAGCCATTCACACTCGAAAGCCTCTTGCCACCGACAGTCATCAGCAACATCGGTATGGATGAAAGTGTATCGTTCATGGCTGGTATTGGAGGCGATGATCCTTGTTATGGTTTTGGTAGGGTAGGTCGTGACGTGGGTATCATGCTTACGGGTGATGCTATTGTGAAGGATGGTGCTCCATTGCTCAATTATAGCCTTGGCGTGTTCAATGGTGCGGGTATGAATCAGAAGGAGAACAACACTCAGAAGGACGTGATTGGTATGCTCAATGTAATGCCTTTTGCTAAGACAAAATTCAGCGCATCTTTCATCCTTGGCACTGCACGTGCTCTGGCTCCATCATCTTTTGGCAAGTTCATGGCTGGTGAGAACTACAAGCGCAACCGTTTTTCTGTAGGTGTTGAACACAAGAATCCTGTTGTCAATCTCCGTTCTGAGGCAATGTGGGGTAATGATGGTGGTGTCAAGAGCTTCGGCTATTATGCCAATGCAGAGTTCCACCTCTTTAAGGGACTTGATCTTATTGCTAACTTTGACTATCTTGATCGCAACACGTCACTTTCTGGTGCTTACACACGTAACTACATCGGTGGTCTCCAGTATTGGGTTTATCGCCAGTGTTGCATCCGTAGTGAGTATGTACGTAAGAATCCGAAGAATAGTTCACCTACTGATATGTGGGTAACACAGTTCCAGATTGCGTTCTAATAAGGAATACTATTTTAGTTATCCGCTTTCATTAGACAATTATTTGTTAAAGTTTTCAAAAAAGAATATGAATAGTGTTTTTATAGTTCTTCCGATACTCACACTTCTGATGTTTGACCTCGGTCTTACATTGCAGGTTAAGGATTTCAAGTTGTTCTTGACTAAACCAAAGCCTGTGATTGTCGGACTCATTGGGCAGTTGGTGTGTCTGCCACTTGTGGCATTTGCACTTACTTATGTCTTTTCTCTACCACCAATTTTTACTGTTGGATTCATGCTTATTGCATGTTGTCCGGGTGGTAGTTCAAGTAATGTTTTCTCTTTGCTGGCAAAGGGTGACGTTGCGCTTTCTGTTTCGTTGACAGCATTGAGTAGTGTCATCACCCTCTTTACGCTTCCTGTCATCATGGAGTGGGTTGTGTCACAGAGCGGAATACTTGATGGTACGCAGATACAGTTGCCAGTAGGTAAGCTTGTGATGCAGAATGTGTTCACGATGCTTGTACCTATATGCCTTGGTATTACTATGCGCCGTTATGCACGTGAAAAGGCTGCAAAGATAGAAGAGGTACTCTCAAAGATTGCTTTCCCATGTCTTGTCATCCTTGCTGGTACGTTCTTCGTTCAGGAGTTTGACAGCATTCGTGACCACATAGGTGAGATGGGGCTTGCCGTGCTTGCTCTCATCCTTGTGTGTATTGCAATCGGTGCTGCACTTTCATACTTGTTCCGTCTCAAGGGAGCGCAGCGTCGTACCATCGTCATTGAGGTCGGTATGCAGAATGCGGCACAAGCCATAGCACTTGCTTCAAGCCCATTCGTGTTCAATGATGTAAGGATTTCCATCCCTGCCATCATCTACGCCCTTCTTATGAATATCGTCCTCCTTATATATACGTATGTGGTGAGGAAATGCCCTCTTTAACATTGAAATTATTTGTCTGATTCTTGTAACTACACAGCAGAATTTTTAAGACACGAATTACCATTAATTGACCACGAATATTCATTAATTATTTTGATAATTCAAAACAGCACCAAGGTGCATTCCTAATTGTCATAAAAGATTATGGAATGGTAGCCTAATTTTTTTTGTATTCGTAATTTTTGTGTATTTTTGCATCGTTATTAAATTGTGATGGCGATATGGACAGGCTTTATATTACGAAAGCAGAGAATGCAGGCAACCTGACTGTAAATCTGACGTTCAGCGACAATACTGTGCAGACCGTTGATGTAGGCGATTTTATTCGTCGTCATCCACATCCGCAGTATAATAAATATCTTGACCCTCGTAAGTTCCGTAGTTTTGCTATTGAGAACGGTAATATAGTTTGGGGCAAGAACTGGGACTTGATGTTCCCTGTTGAGCAGTTGCATTCAGGTGTGATTGCATAATACATTCTGTCACCGATACAATAAGAAACGGGAAAGCGTTGCATGATTCAAACGCTTTTCCGTTTTTTTGTGGATATAGTGCATGCTCTTTCATTTTATCTTTTCTTCGTACATTTTTATTCCTCATTATTCCTGTTAGATTCTATGAAAAACCGCTATTTGCAATTTCGACTTTTCATAAAAGCGCACACAGCAAAAAAAAATTGCAAAACATTTGGTAATATCATATTATTTTCTCTCCTTTGCAGTAGAAATTTAACAACAAATGAGAGAAATCCTTCTGGAAATTGTGTTAAAGTGATTTTGGAAAACGGAAACTCAGAACTTTCTCGCTGAAAAATATAGTCGAAGGTATTTTGTGACTGAAAGAAACAGATGAACCTATGTGTTCTCTGTGGAATCAGTGTTTCAATCTTGATTGATATAAAGCAACCTTCATTATCTTTCGTTTATCCGGACAAAACCACACTAACCTGATGAACCAAAAGTGAAATCTAACAATAATAAAAAACATAACGAACCTTAAATTATCAATTAAAACTGTATGTCTCAAAAAAGAGTTTACACATTCGGCAATGGTCATGCCGAAGGAAATGCTTCGATGAGAGAAGCTCTTGGTGGCAAGGGTGCTAACCTTGCAGAAATGAATCATATTGGAGTGCCTGTCCCTCCAGGTTTTACAATAACTACCGATTGTTGTAACGAATACTATCAGGTGGGTGAAGCTAAGATTAAGGAATTGCTTCAGGACGAGGTCAATGCTGCCGTTAAGCACATTGAGAATCTCATGAACTGCAAGTTCGGTGATCCTAAGAACCCGCTTCTTGTCAGCGTGCGCTCTGGTGCACGTGCATCAATGCCTGGTATGATGGATACCATCCTCAACCTCGGTCTCAATGACGAGGTGGCAGAGGGTATGGCTCAGAAGACGGGCAATTCTCACTTTGTTTACGACACATACCGTCGTTTCGTACAGATGTATGGCGACGTGGTGCTTGGACTTAAACCAGTTAATAAGGAAGATATTGACCCATTCGAGGCTATCATCGAGAAGGTGAAGGAAGAGCAGGGCGTAACACTTGACAAGGATCTCTCTGTCGAGTCACTCAAGCGTCTTGTTGAACTCTTCAAGAAAGCAATCAAGGAGCAGACAGGTCAGGACTTCCCGACAGATCCTGTCGTTCAGCTCTGGGGGGCTATCTGTGCTGTGTTCCGCAGCTGGATGAACGAGCGTGCTATCCTCTATCGTAAGATGGAAG
>CAMOVB010000179.1:0-6628 GCA_946626925.1 uncultured Prevotellaceae bacterium | reverse complement strand
ATGCGTTTGCGTAGGGCACGTGCAAGAGGGTCACCCTTTACTTTCCAGAAATCAGCAACCTGTATGCGTGTAGGGTCAATCTTGAGTGCTGCACCCATGGAAGAGAACAGTCGTGCCTTGGTATCACATGCCATTCTGATGAGAAGCATCTTGTCCTTCAAGGAGTCGATAGCGTCAATAATATAGTCGTAGCTGTCCAGTTGGAAGCTATCAGCAGTTTCTGCCGTGAATATCTGTTGTATGGCTGTTATGTCGGCAGATGGGTTAATTGTGAGTAATCGTTCACGCAAAGAATCTACCTTCACTTGTCCCACCGTCTTTGTGGTAGCCATCAACTGGCGGTTGATGTTTGTTATGCACACTCTGTCAGAATCCACTATTGTCATCTGTCTGATACCAGAGCGCACAAGGCTTTCAGCACACCATGAACCTACGCCTCCTACACCGAATATGATTACACGTTTGTTGACGAGTCCAGTCATAGCCTCGTCACCCAATAATAACTCTGTTCTGCGAAATATTGCTTGTTCTATTGCCATAATTTTGTATTTATGTGCAAATGTACGGATTTTTGTCGAATATTCATCATTAAGCTTTGGCAAGTTTTGCTTACATTTTACTATCAGAAGTAGGATGTCCTATTTGTTATACCGGATAAATAGTTTTTTAATTGGACTATCGAAGAAAGCCGTTCGAACAAAAAATCCGAACTGCTTAGTTATCAATTGTCAATTAAACTTACCTCTTCTTCATTTCCACGTCAAGTACTCCGACCCATTGACCACTCTTGCCCATCTGGTTGCAGAGGACAGGCTTACCCTGACTGTTGATGACTGTCTCAGGATGCTCGAAATAACTGTGGCTATGTCCGCCAAGCACGATGTCAATGTTGCGTGATGCCTTGATGAATTTCTCGTCCTCCACATCTACGCCGCTGATGTTCCAGCCAAGGTGGGAGAGGCAGATGACAATGTCACACTTCTCCTCGTTTTTGAGATAGTCAGCTACCTTGTTACCTTCTGTTATAGGATCGAGATATACTGTTGCACCGCTGTTCTTTTCAGATACGAGCCCCTTGAGACGAGTGCATACGGCAAGGACACCTATCTTCACACCTTTGCGGTGGATGATGGTGTAAGGCTTGACGATGTCCGCAAGCTGTGTCTTGGAGAAATCGTAGTTGCTGCAAACGATAGGGAAGTTTGCCATCCTGAAGATTCGTTCCATGTTTGAGAGCCCGAAGTCGAATTCGTGGTTGCCGATAGTTGCGGCATCGTACTTCATCATGTTCATGAGGCTCACTTCCACCTCGCCTTTGAAGAGGTTGTAGTATGTAGAACCCTGTGAGAAGTCGCCACTATCAAAGAGTAAAAGGTCGGAATCCTCCTTGCGCATGTCTTCAACGAATGCCTTGCGACGCAGATACCCGCCCTTGTTAGCGATAGATGTGTCGCTGAGGTTAGGATTGAGAGGTTGCACACAACTATGAGTATCGTTGGTGTGGATGACCTTCAAGTTTATCTTGTCCTGTGCATAGGCACTCAGACATAATGCCCATGCTATAATGTAAAGTGTTAAATGTTTCATGTATAATAATGTGGAAATAATTACGAATTATGAATTAGGAATTATGAATTAGGATTAGCAGTTTTGTTGCACACCTACTTATTATTCATTAGTGACATTTAATTCCTCATTCCTCATTTCTCATTCCTGATTTTATTTGTTATCACCGTTCGTCCCTCAATCTTAGCGCTGAGACTTTTGCCTTTGGCATTCTGCTTGCTGATGTAATCCATGTAGATTTCCCTGACAGGTGTGTCAGTACGGATGATTTTGACAGCTTTGCAGAAAGCCTTCATGTTGTCATTACCCTCGGCAAGATAGTCGAGTGTGGCAATACGGTAGAGCTTGTTGTCTTTTATCTTCTTGCCCTTCAACGTGCCCTCTGATTTCAGCTTCTTTGTGTCCATGAGAATCTTTACACCATGGCTCACCCCCTCACCTCCGTAGATGGAAAACTGGTTAAACAATTCCTTTACCTCAGTGCCTTTAAGTGTAATGATAACCAGCATATTCTGAAAAGGCGCAATGTCTATGATGTCACCTCGGCGGATAACACCCTTAGGCATGGAACTACGCAATCCTCCGATATTGATGACTGCAAAGTCAATCTTGCCATATTTCTTCGAAGCCTCTGTAAGGAGCACGTCTGCTGCCCAGTTGCTGAGAAGGCTCTCAGGACGGTCAGCACTCATATATATTTTACTGTTGCCAATGACAGGACCTACGAAACTGTCCACCTTTTCCTTATAAGGGGCAAGGAAAAGTTCTGCTTCCTTGTAGCCAGGTTTGTTGTCTAAAGCCTTAGTGATTTCGACCCTCTTTGCCTTGATATTACCGACTTCATAATTCTGGGCAATTAAAGGGGTACACATTCCTGAAAAAAATACCAATAATTGTACAAAACGTTTTGTCATACTATAGTTTTTTATTGAAAATATGTTTCAAAAGTAGTATAAATTGAAATAATAAAAAAGTTTTAATATAGTTTTTTGAAAAAATACTTCTTTATTAGGAAAAAATATCTTAAATTTGCGTGCTTTGAGTAAAGCACCTAATCTGAAAATTAATAAAAATCTAAATAAAATGGCAAAAGAAAATGTACAGAAAGACGAGCCAATAGGCTTGGACGTAGAGCTTCACAAGGCTGAAGCTGTAATCGAGAAAAACTGGAAGATTATTGCTGGCGCAATCGCTGCAGTTGTCGTAGTCGTAGTAGCATGCTTCCTCTGGAAGAACCACATGGATTCTGTAGAGTCAGACGCTCAGAAGGCAATCGCAACAAGTCAGAACCTCTTCATGGCTCAGCAGTATGAGCAGGCACTCAATGGTGACGGAACTGGTTCAGTAGGTTTCCTCGCTGTAATCAACAACTACAGCGGAACAAAGACAGCTAACCTCGCTAAGCTTTATGCAGCACTCTGCTATGCTAACACAGGCAAGACAGACGAGGCTATCAAGATGTTCGAGGACTTTGACCAGCAGGACGACCAGATGATTTCGCCAGTATCTATTGCAGCACTCGGAAACTGCTACATCCAGAAAGGTGAGAACGAGAAGGGTGTTGAGCTTATCGTAAAGGCTGCCAAGGAGGCAGACAACGATGCAATCTCTCCAGCTCTCCTTCTTCAGGCAGGTGAGACATACGAGGGTATGAATCAGAACGAAAAGGCTCTTGAGCTTTACAACGAGATTAAGACTAAGTACTATCTCTCTCCAGTAGCTCAGGACATCGATAAGTACATCGAAAGAGCAACAAAGTAATTAGTTCCATACAACGGACTGACATAATAAAGGAAGAATGAAGATGGAATAGTCTCATTCTTCCTTTTTCGATAAATAAAAGGAGGCTCCCTCCCGACCTCCCGCAGGGGAGGAGAAAGAGACACCCACGGGGTTTGTCACAGTTCCCGATGTGTTAGCATCGGGAGACAGAGAAAGTTTAAGAAACGAAAATTGCACCCTCCTGCGACCGGATGGCATGTTAATTGTTAATTGACGTCCGGATGGCCGCCCCCTTTTGGGGTTGGGGGGCAAAAAAATTACAGTTATGGCAAGCAAATATCACAACTTATCAGAATATGACATCAATTCAGTTCCAGATGCTAAGGGCATGAAGATTGGTATCGTAGTAGCAGAATGGAACAACAACATCACAGACGCACTCCTTGAGGGCGCAATGGACACACTCATCAAGAATGGTGTGGCAGAAGAGGACATCAAGGTGCTCCGAGTGCCAGGAAGCTTTGAACTCGTGTTTGGAGCAACACAGATGACCAAGGCTGACGTGGATGCAGTCATCGCCATCGGTTGTGTTGTACGTGGCGACACACCACACTTTGACTACATCTGTGAGGGTACTACCTACGGACTTGCTCGTCTTAATGCCACTCAGGATAAACCTGTAATATACGGACTTATCACAACTAATGACATGCAACAGGCTCTTGACCGTTGTGGTGGCAAGATGGGTAACAAGGGCGACGAATGTGCCGTGACAGCCATCAAAATGATTGACTACGCACGCAAGGTTCTTGAACTCCATCCTAAGCTCAGATTCTAAAAACTCGTCATCCTCCGTATTAAATCACTAATACTTAGGAGATGTAAAATGAATTTTGAATTTATCTTATGGATATTAAGAATATAACTGAACAGGTAAAAGCGCTTGCCATAGAGGTTGGCGCTTTTATTCGTCAACAGAGGGAAGAATTCAATCCCGACAGGGTAATCATGAAGTCCTCACACGACTACGTGAGCTATGTTGACAAGGAAGCAGAAGCACGCATCGTGGCAGGACTCAGGAAGATAATGCCAGAAGCAGGATTCGTGACCGAGGAAGGTACATCTGTTGCTACTCGTGACGAACGTGCCATCATGGAAGAAGGTAAGGATTATTGCTGGGTGGTTGACCCGCTTGACGGTACTACCAACTTTATTCACGGCATGGCACCATACTGCGTGTGCATTGCACTCAGAACTTCAACGGAAGTAATCATAGGTGTTGTGTATGAGGTAGTTAATGATGAACTTTTCTGGGCGTACAAAGGGGGTGGTGCATACTGTAACGACAAACCAATCAAGGCATCATCCACAGAGAGCCTAAATCAGGCCTTGCTCGTGCTTGGCCTCCCATACGACGTGAAGCGTTACAAGGAGTTCTACAAGCATCTGTCAGGTGCACTCTACGGCAACGTGGCAAGCATACGCAACCTCGGTTCTGCAGAAGCAGAATTGTGCTATGTGGCGTGCGGAAGGATTGACGCCTACGTAGAGCCATGTATCTATCCATGGGATGTGTGTGCCGGTAGCATCATCATACAGGAGGCAGGAGGCAAGATAAGCGACTTCGGCGGTGGCAACGACCTTTGGGAACAGGGTAGAGAGGTGCTTGCAACCAACGGAAAGATTCATTCAGAGCTGCTCTCAGCTGTTATGGCATCAAAAGAGGCTGTAAATGCAAGTTTTTAGGTCGTTTTAGATAAAAAAACTCCATACTTGTATTGCAAATTAAGCATAATGCTTATATTTGCAGATAGAATGCGTAAGCATTTGTAATTGATAATTTATAATTTGTAATTTTCCCCATTCTCCGGGTGGACGGATTAGGAACTTTAAGATTATGATAATAGACACTCTTGATAATCTTGCAAAGTATGCAAGTATCAATCCACTTTTCATGGAAGTGGCAGAATACATCAAGGCTAATGACCTCAGCGCTCATGAGCCAGGTAAGGTAGAAATAAAGGGCAAAGACTTCTTTGTCAACTACGCAGTATCAAAGGGTAAGACACCAGAGGAGGCAAAGATTGAAACTCACAATCTCATGATTGACATTCAGATTCCTCTCTCTTGCCCTGAGACAATGGGTTACACTCCACGTAAGGAACTTTCAGAAGAGGAGTACAACGCTGAGAAAGACATTACTTTCTATAAGGGACGTGCCAAGGAATACGTGACTATCCACCCAGGCAGTTTCGTAATATTCTTCCCACAGGACGGACACGCTCCATGTATCTCAAATGAAGCTGAGATAAAGAAGGTGATATTCAAGGTAAAGAACAATTAGTAATTAGTGAGGAGTAATGAGTAATAATATTTGTCCGTCATAATCCGGATGGCTATTACTCATTCCTAATTACCAATTCCTCATTAAACATAAATCTAATATGGCTTGTAAGAAATCAACTGAGGCTACTAAAGCCAAAAAGGCTACTGCCGTTAAACATATCGGACTTGTCAAGGCAGACGCATGGCTCGAACCATACGAACCTGCTATCGTTGGACGTCATCAACACGCAATAGACAAGATTGCGGAACTCACACAGGGAGGCAAACAGTCACTTTCTGACTTTGCATCTGGCTACCTCTATTTCGGTCTTCACAGGACCGACAATGGTGGATGGGTGTTGCGTGAGTGGGCACCTAATGCGAATGAAATATTTGTCATAGGAGACTTCAACGACTGGCAGGAGAATGAGAAGTATCGTATGAAGCGCATCGACAACGGCAATTGGGAAATAAAGCTCAAGTCGGGGCAGATGAAGCATGGTGACCTCTTCAAGCTCAAGATTAAATGGAATGGCGGTGAAGGTGAACGCATACCTGCATGGATAAATCGTGTGGTACAGGACAACAACACCAAGATATTCTCTGCACAGGTATGGGCGCCCGAAGTGCCTTACACTTGGAAGAAGAATAACTTCAAACCTTCCACGTCTCCACTCCTCATATATGAGTGCCATATTGGTATGGCACAGGATGCTGAGAAGGTGGGCACATACCTTGAGTTCAAGGACAACATACTACCTCGCATCAAGAACGAGGGTTATAATGCCATCCAGATAATGGCAATAGCCGAGCATCCTTACTACGGTTCATTCGGTTATCATGTCAGCAATTTCTTTGCCTGCTCAAGTCGCTTCGGTACTCCAGAAGAATTGAAGCAGCTCGTTGATGCCGCCCATGAGATGGGAATAGCCGTAATCATGGACATTGTACACTCTCATGCAGTAAAGAATGAGATGGAAGGACTCGGCAACTTTGCTGGTGACGGCTGCCAGTA
>CAMOVB010000178.1:0-6644 GCA_946626925.1 uncultured Prevotellaceae bacterium | reverse complement strand
GCAACCAGATATGTTGTTACGTTCATCGAGGATGCACACACCGTCACCATTGTTCAGCTTTTTGGTAGTTGCGACAACAAAATGATTTGTGTAAACATCCTTTACTTTACCAAGATACTCGCCAATGGACTTGTGTTGAAAGAGCATGGAGCGGAAGAAACTCTTCTGCCAGTCAGGCTCAAAGGAAAGATTTACCTTGCCCGAAGAGGCGCGTACATACTCGTCAGGACGACGTGCAACAATCTCGTCAAGGTGGCGTGAATAGTCTGCCACGACGTTCTTGACATAATCCATATCCTTGAGTCGTCCCTCAATCTTGAAAGATGTAGCACCAGCATCCATCAGTCGTTCAAGGTTCTTAATCTGACAGTTATCCTTGATTGACAGCAGACGTTGATTGTGTACAAGTACCTTGCCTTCATCATGACTACCCTTGCGACGTGAGATGAGGTCATACTCCATGCGGCACAACTGTGCACACTCTCCCCTGTTGGCACTACGACCAAAGATAGCCTCGCTCGCATAACATTGTCCTGAGTAGCTTACACACATGGCTCCATGCACAAAGACCTCAAGAGCCACATCTGGGCACGCCTCATGAATATCTGCAATCTGCTGCGGAGTAAGCTCACGTGCAAGTACCACCTGTTCATAACCGAGGTCAGCAAGGAAACGTACCTTATCGGCAGTACGGTTGTCCATCTGCGTACTTGCATGAAGACGTATAGGAGGAAGATTCATCTTGAGCAGTCCGAAGTCCTGAACGATAAGGGCATCCACACCAGCATGGTAGAGTTCCCATATCATAGCCTCAACATCCTTTATCTCCTCCTCGTATATAATAGTATTGACGGTCACGTACACCTTTGCACCAAAGATGTGAGCGTAATCCACCAATCGCCGTATGTCGTCAATATCGTTCTTTGCTCCTGCACGTGCGCCAAATTCGCTTGCACCAATATAGACAGCATCGGCACCGTGACGTATTGCCTCGATGCCTATATCTGCATTCTTTGCAGGGGCAAGTAACTCAATCTGCTTCATTTACCTTTTTTTCTTTTTAATAACGAAAATTTAGAAAATTAAAGAAAATTATTATTCCTGCTTATATCGGTGCCGCAAAGCGGCCAATTAGAACTTAGCGAAGCGGTCTCACTGACCAACGAGAAGTAAAAACACGGGGAAAACCAAAGAAAACAAAAGAAAACCTGTTTTTTCTTGTTTTTGTTCTGTTTGGCTTCGCCGAGCTAAAGGTTCTTGACTGTTTTTCTAATTGGCACCTTAGTGCAAGATTTCAAAAACAGATAAAGAAAATTTTCTTTAATTTTCAAAATTTTCGTTCCCCCAAAACAGAGACCACCCTGCGGGGGCTTTACTCTATCTCGTTGATATTAAACGGAGTCTCCTGATATACATAATAGTTGAGCCAGTTGGTATATAGGAGATTGGCAGCTGCACGCCATCTGACCACAGGATATTTATCAGGGTCATCATCCTTGTAGTAGTTCTTAGGCAACGCAATAGGCAGTCCTTTTGCCACGTCACGCTTATACTCTCCATCAAGGGTGAGAGGCGAATACTCAAAGTGGCAGGTGATGAATATGTCCCTACCGTTGCGTGCACTCACCATCGTTATTCCTGCATCCTCGCTGTCGGCGATGATATCAAGTCCTTCTACTGCCTCTATGTCCTCGCGATGCACTTCACAATGGCGACTGTGAGGTGCAAAGAACTCGTCATCAAAACCACGGAATATAGGCAACTCAGGTGCAAGCATACGATGGCTGAACACACCAAATATCTTGCTGTCCGTATTGTACTTAGGTATTCCGTAGAAATGGTATAGTGCAGCAAAAGCCGCCCAGCATACATAGATGGTACTCGTCACGTTGTGGTGAGCCCAGTTGAACACGTCCTGAAGCTCGTCCCAGTACGTCACCTCCTCATAATCCATAAATTCGAGAGGTGCGCCAGTCACGATAAGACCATCGTACTTCTCCTTCTTCATATCCTCAAAGTTGCGGTAGAACATCTTCATGTGCTCTATCGGCGTATTTTTGGATGTATGCGACTTAATCTTCATGAAGTCAATCTGCACCTGAAGGGCAGAGTTGGAGAGGATACGCACAAAGTCCGTCTCCGTGGTTATCTTGATAGGCATAAGATTGAGAATAGCAAGTCGAAGCGGACGAATCTGCTGACTGTCTGCTCTCTTATACCCCATTGTAAATATGTTCTCCTGCTTAAGTAATTCGACCGCAGGAAGCTGATCTGGCAATATTAATGGCATTCTAAACTCGATTTTAGGATGCGAAGTTACGGCTTTTTCAGGTATTATCAATAATTAACCTTGTTTTTCTCCAATATTTAGAAAAATATTCTATATCTTTGCCGCACAAATAAATAAAACAATTAACTCAATATGAAAAAAGTCATTCGTAATGTATTCGTAGCACTTGCACTCCTCGGTTCGGGTGCAGGTCTTACATCATGTGATTCAGAGACACTTCAGGTTCTCCTTCCTGCCATCATTCAGATGCTCATGGGCGGACAGGCCCAGACATACTCTGGTACTGCCGAGGTGGAAGGACTTGTTGTTGACAAAACAAGTAGCACAGGATACAGCCAGATGCCAGGAGCAGAAAAGAAATCCGTTACTGCATCTGCAACCGTACAGGTTTCACAGAACACAGCAACCATCACTCTCACACAGGTTGAAATTGGCGGTCGCACACTCACAAACCTTCAGGTAGCAGGAGTACCTATCGAAAACGGCGTTCTCGAAGGTGGCTACCAGTGGGCTTACACTTGCGAAAGACAGTACGGAACAAATGCTGCTGAGCAGATTACTGTGACAGATGACAATAAGGCTACTTACCACTATGACCTCCTCAGCGGTTCAATCCAATCTGCTGCTGACAACTCCGCCATCCTCACATTCGAGGCTTGCGTATATATGGGTGAAGAGGCTTACAATATAACATACAAAGGACAGCTCGTTCAGCAGTAAGACACAACGTTTTTGTACGTCATAAATCAAAAGGCGTTACCCGCATCAGCAGGTAACGCCTTTTTGTATTCTGTTCAAGATATAAGTCCTTACCACCTTAACCATTCTTTGAGTTAGCTATAATTGGCAGTCTTCCTATATATTCAAACGTCGGATATGGCTTATTCTTCAACGCCTTAATATCAAATTCATAGTACTTGCTATAGAAAGCAAGCTCATTATTTATAGGATCATACCTTACAACCAAATCTACAACATTCTTGAATGTTTCCCCTCTTGCAATAGATACCCATTTATTTTTTTCCTGTCGGAAAACACTGAATCTATCACGTATCTTCCCATACCCCCATATAGACCTAAGTATATAATACCATTGTCCTTTTACAATCAACAATTGACCTGAGGGAGACTGGTCTTCGAACTCTTTTTTTATCTGACAAGTATCATCATAAACCACACCAGCATTGGAATCCCTACCAATACTCCACACTATTGTGTCGTTAATGTTTTGACCGTACGTGGCAGCACAGACAGAAAGAAACATCGAAAAGAGAATTGTTGTTTTTCTAAGCATCATAATCCTTAGTATTTGGATTCTACACTTTTTGTCCTTGGAACTTTCCAAGCATCACGCATCATGGAACTGGAGTCCGCTTGCATCCTGTGGACGTTCTATGCCTGGATATTCACAACAGAACTCGTTCTTGAGACGCTGAACATAGCGACGTGACTCCCACTTTGCCATAGGAAGGTCATGGAGGAGGTAATTGCCACAAGTGGCAGGCGTAGTACCAGGTACTTCTGCATCATAATCCACCACATACTGGAAAGCACGAATCATGAGTTGGCGCACCTCCTCTGGAGCATATTCGCCCTTGATGATAAGGTAATTGCCAGTAAGGCATCCCATAGGTCCCCAATATATGATGCGGTCTTTCCACTCCTCATCATTACGGAGGTATGTAGCCACGATATGTTCGATGGTATGGATGGCAGATGGTGCCAAAGCTGGCTCCTGATTAGGAGACGTCATACGAATATCGTAAGTTGTGATTGTAGCATCACCACAATTATCCTTGCGGGAGATGTATATTCCCGGCTTTAAGTTGGTATGATCTACCTGAAATGAAGGAATTAAGTCCATAATATTAAGAGCCCCCTACCCCCCAAAGGGGGCAGCCATCCGGATAAAGGTTCTGTTCCGAAACATACAATACGGTCTCAAAAACAGCCGTCCTGACTGGCGAAGGCTTGATTGTTATTTGTTAATATTTATTGTTTACGAATGAATTGCCACCCATATTCCGAATGGCTGCCCCGTTACTTCCCTTCGGTCAGTGAGACCGCTACGCTAAGTTGGGGTTAGGGGGCCTCCCTAAAAGTCTATTGTATATTGATAACTCATGCCGAAGCCGAACTTCTTGAGGTCACGTCCATAGCCATATATGTTCCAATGGTTGAAGAGACACACGTTCGTTCCGAGCGTTACACCCTTCTTGTCATAATCCACGGAGAGCATCATCTTATCCCAGAAAGCTGGAGTGTAACCTATACCGCCAAAGAATCCCTTAAACGACTTTTCCTCTGCTTCGCCAAAACGGTCACCTATAGGCTTGTAATAACCAGCCGAAACGCCGAAGTCGCCAATCTTCTTAAACGTGAAATGCTTGGTCAGCACTCCATAATATGAAGAGTAATGGCTTCCTCCGTTATCACTCCAAGGGTCGGTAGCGGCAAGAACGAGCTTAGGACACCACTCTGCCTTAACCCACCAAAGAGGAGCAACACGAATGGTATATGACCTATCCTGTCCATGGAAACCTACATCGCCGTACCTGATATTATCGCCCGGAGTAAGTTTATACACAAGATTGCCGTTGGCATCAAGCACATTACCATTCTCCTGAATGAAGTTGCCATCGCCATCCACCAGATTACCATTTTCATCAAAGAAAACATCCACACGGTACTTACTTCTCGCTTTGTAAAGCGTCTCGCGGAACGTCAACTCAACAAAAGGCAGAGGTGTGAGCGTGATGTAGTACATTCCTCCCACATACGGATGTTTACTATCAAGATAGCTCTTTGGCAGGAGTGTAGCACCACCCACAAATGTACCTTCACGCTTCATGTCGGCAGTAGGTACGTTGGCAAGTCCCGATGTTCCAAAAAGTATCTGAGCATCCAACCCAATAATGGAACTCATGAATGTCGCGAATGCAATCAATATCTTCTTCATAATTACGCTATCTCATTTATGCAAGCAAAGGTAAAAACATTTTTTCACACTCACGACATGTTTGTTGATTTTTTTGTATCATTATGTCAATCCGTCACCTCATCATAATGCTTCGCTAACCCTTCGGTAACCATTCGTAACACTCCCGTGATTGTGAAAATATCATAATGCAAGCAAAAAGCACATTTTTGTTTGCAAAGATTCACAAACATCATGCAGAGTCCAGGTACTGACTAAGATGAGACTCACATGAGACTAAGTACTGACTCTCATGACTATTTCTTTTTGACACTCATCTTTCCACGTCTTTCAACTTCCTGACAGAGTGCTCCATGTGCGAAATCGACAAAAAACAAGAGGTTTTTGTTGTTTTATATAATGTAGAGTATGCCCTTTCATTATTTTTTATTACTTTTGCACTCTATTTCAGGACAAAGGACATGAAGATACTTCTGGACATAGGCAACACATGCGCCAAGGTGGCTGTGGTGAACGAACAGGAAATCGTACACTTCGAGCATCGTGATGAGGACTGGGACACGTTGTTCCAGCGCCTTACTGCCACATACTCAATTGATGAGTGTGCAATATCCAACGTGGCAGGAGTGGATAAGGAACTGCTTCACACGCTTGAGTCACAGCCTTATCCGATAAGATGGTTCACATACGAGACACCTAATCCAGTCTTTCCTGATGCCAAGGCACCACGAGGACTGGGTGCTGACCGCTGGGCTGCCGACATAGGTGCAATGGCTATCACCCGCAATAGATGCAAGGATGGCACGATGCCACACATCCTCGTCATAGATGCTGGCACATGTATCACATACGACCTCATAGACCATAACGGTGTGGTGGTCAAGGGAGCAATATCGCCAGGTGTGGCACTCCGCATCAAGGCGATGCACGAACACACGGCTCTCCTTCCGCTTATTGACCCAGAGGGCGACGTGGAGCTGCTCGGACTTGACACGGAGACAGCCCTGCGCTCAGGTGCCGTGATGGGTGCAGCACTCGAGATAGAGGGATTCATCCGCCGACTTGCACGCCAATATCCCGACCTGATGGTTTATGTGACGGGAGGCAGCAAGATTGAGTTTGATGCCGACATCGTCTCACGCATAACCATAGAGCCTATGCTCATCTTCAAGGGGCTCATGGAAGTGTGCTACAAGGTCACGAAATGACGTTTTTGGAGAGAAACGAAAATTTGGAAAATTAAAGAAAATTTTCTTTATCTGTTTTTGAAATCTTGCACTAAAGTGCTAATTAAAAAAACAGTCAAGAACTTTTCTCACTGACCAGCGGGAAGTAAACAGAACAAAAACAAGAAAAAACAGGTTTTCTTTTGTTTTCTTTGGTTTTCCCCATGTTTTTCTAATTGGCCGCTTGGCG
>CAMOVB010000177.1:0-6715 GCA_946626925.1 uncultured Prevotellaceae bacterium | reverse complement strand
GCTACTGAGGCTAAGGTGGTAAACCGCCTTGCTGAACAGGGCATCAAGAAGCGTGACCTCACTCGTGAGGAGTTCCTTAAGCATGCATGGGATTGGACTGACGAACACGGAGGCATCATCCTCAAGCAGCTCCGTCGCCTTGGTGCGTCATGCGACTGGGATCGTACTGCCTTCACAATGGACGAGAAGCGTAGCGAATCTGTTCTCAAGGTTTTCGTTGACCTCTATGAGAAGGGACTCATATATCGTGGTCTCCGTATGGTGAACTGGGATCCAAAGGCTCAGACAGTTCTTTCAACAGAGGAGGTTATCTATCGTGATGAGAAGTCAAAGCTGTACAACCTCAGATACTATGTTGCAGATGCAGATGTTAATCCTGTAAAGCCAACAGGTGAAGAGGGTGAGGTTATCCATAAGGATGCTGATGGCAAGTATTATGCGGTAGTAGCAACTACACGTCCAGAGACTATCATGGGTGATACAGCCATGTGTATCAACCCTAAGGACGTTAAGAACCAATGGCTTCGTGGCCACAAGGTTATCGTGCCTCTCGTAGGTCGTGTAATTCCTGTTATTGAGGACCGCTATGTAGATATCGAGTTCGGTACAGGATGTTTGAAGGTTACTCCTGCTCACGATGTAAATGACTATGCTCTTGGTAAGACTCATAACCTCGAGACAATAGATATCTTCAATCCTGACGGAACAATATCTGAGGCAGCTGGCATGTATGTAGGACAGGACCGTATGGATGTCCGTAAACAGATTGCTATCGACCTTCAGAATGCAGGTCTCATGGAGAAGATTGAGGACTATGAGAACAAGGTAGGTTATTCTGAGCGTAATCAGGATACTGCCGTTGAGCCTCGTCTCTGTAAGCAATGGTTTCTCTCTATGAAGCATTTTGCAGACATCGCTCTTCCACCAGTACTTGAGGGTAAGATTAAGTTCTACCCAACTAAGTACGTGACAACATATCGCAACTGGCTTGAGAATATTCAGGACTGGTGTATCTCACGTCAGCTTTGGTGGGGACATCGCATCCCAGCATACTTCGTTAATGACGGAAGCGTACAGGATGACGAGAACGAGAAGTTTGTCGTTGCCCTCACACCTGAGGATGCCCTTGCTAAGGCAAAGGCTAAGTATGGCGACAATATCACAGCAGATATGCTTGTTCGTGATGAGGATGCCCTCGATACCTGGTTCTCTTCATGGCTCTGGCCTATATCTCTCTTTGACGGAATCAACAATCCAGGCAACGAGGAGATTAAGTACTACTACCCAACAGCAGACCTCGTAACAGGTCCGGATATCATCTTCTTCTGGGTGGCACGTATGATTATGGCAGGTGAGGAGTACATGAAGGATGTTCCTTTCCGCAACGTATATTTCACAGGTATTGTTCGTGACAATCTCGGTCGTAAGATGAGTAAGTCACTCGGTAACTCTCCTGACCCAATAGGCCTTATCGAGAAGTATGGTGCAGATGGAGTACGTATGGGTATGCTCCTTTCAGCTCCAGCAGGTAATGATATTCTCTTTGACGAGAGCCTTTGTCAGCAGGGTGCTGCATTCTGTAACAAGATTTGGAATGCCTTCCGTCTTGTGTCAGGATGGGAAAAAGCTGATATCGCTCAGCCAGAGGCAAGCAAGAAGGCTATCGAGTGGATGGATGCTAAGTTGCGAGCAACCGTAGTTGAGATTAACGACCTCTATAGCAAGTATCGTCTCAACGAGGCACTCATGACAATCTTCAAGCTCTTCACAGACGAGTTCTCTGGATGGTATCTTGAGATGATTAAGCCAGCATATCAGGCTCCTATTGATGCTGCCACTCTGAATAGCACTTTGAAGTTCTTTGAGCAGCTCATGAAGATTATCCACCCATTCATGCCATTCATCACAGAGGAACTCTACCAGCATATTGCAGAGCGTAAGGATGGAGAGTCTATTATGGTTGACCCTCTCAAGATTGATGCTCCAACTGAGGCTGATGCAAAGATTATTGCAGACGTAGAGCTGATGAAGCAGATTGTTGCTGGCGTACGTGCCGTTCGCAATCAGAAGAACATCGCTCCAAAGGAGGCTCTCACGCTTCAGATTATGGGTGAGAACCCTGTTCCTGCTCTTGCAGACGTGACAAAGAAGATGGCTAATCTTTCAAGCATCGATATTGTTTCTGCAAAGGACGATACAGCTTCTGCATTCCTCGTAGGTACAACAGAGTTTGCCGTACCACTTGGCGACCTTGTTGATGCTGAGGCTGAGATTGCCAAGATGGAGGCAGAGGTAAAGCGTCTTCAGGGCTTCCTCGTAGGAGTACAGAAGAAGCTTTCAAATGAGCGTTTCGTAGCTAACGCACCTGCTCAGGTCGTTGAACTTGAGAAGAAGAAGCAAGCAGATGCAGAGACAAAGATTGCTGCCCTCACAGAGAGCATCGCAAAATTGAAGAAGTAATAACGTATTGCATGATAAAGGAAAATGGCGAGTGTCGGATGATGCTCGCCATTTTTTTGTTCGTGGTTATAATGTAATCCCGTTTTAGAAATACCATGTGCTTTTATAGGGAAGATATGCGTCGGGCGTTCCAGTTCCAGTTATGGTAAACTATTACTAAAATTAGGTTTCAACACCCACTTTTTGACTCTCATAAGTCTCATATTAGTCGCTAACAGGTCAGTACTTAGTCACTAACTTGACCCTTAAATTTTGTAATGTCTTTCTAATATCAAAGCATTTCAATGGATATAGTACATGTTTGATGGAAAATCCAAAACGATTACGCCAATTATAAGGCAGTAGAAAGATAACTCTTTTCCCTTACCATTCTTTTATGTCTCTCTACGAAATTGTAGAGGAATGTAGAGAAAGGTAAGGAATTCTTAATTTGTTATTTTTTGAAGTTTCTGGGCAGAGAAGAATATTTCTCTGCCCAGAGAAATGAAATTTGCATGTTGAAACAGGGTAGAGTGAGGTCGGTGATGCTTCGAATTTACGTTTTACCTTTTGACTCTAAAAAAATGATTGCATATAATGCAAGTGTAAGAATATTAGTATGTTAAGACGAGTTTATGCAAATTTGAAGTGACACTTCAAATTTGCATAAACTGATGTTAATATATTTGTTTTCAATAGTTTGTGGCTATACATTAAATAAGTTCGAGGGCTATGTGCTGGTAGTCGTGGAGGACGGTTGTGAGGAAGTCGTATGACGATTTTTTGCTTGGCTTTTCAATGTTCAGCAATTTGCATACTTTTCCTGTTAATATGTCCATCTGCTTTATAGCTTCAATGTTCTTTGTGTTTGTTAATGGCTTGTTTGGATTGTAGGTGGATAGGAGTCTTCGGATGAGTTCTGCCTGACCGAAGGAGAGGTTGCGCGCTTCTGGATAGACAGGTGTGTAGTCCTTGGTTGTGTAGGCAAATTCGTCGAGGGTGACGCGCATGTGCTTGTAGCTTCCTTCGTGGATGACTATGGTTGAGGCTGCCAAGTCGCCTATGCGTTGGTTGTTCTTTGTGAATAAGATGATGAAGATGCCTATTCCGCTTACTCCGTAGTCTATCAGTCTGAAGATGTGGCGCATGAAGAGGGAACCTATGGTAGGATTTGAACCGTCCTTGTTGACCACACGTATCTTGAATACTAACTTTCCGATAGTCCTTCCGTTATTGAAGGTCTCAAAGAGGAACTGATAGAATAAGGGAATCATGAATAATGCGTAGGACGTGTACGTAGTAAATGTGTTTTCACTTTTTGGAAGCACATAGGTATTTATGAGGTTCATGAAAATATAGTATATGATGATTAACACATAGTCTATGAGTGCTGCTCCAATTCTTGTTGTCAAGGCAGCTGGGGTTTGTTGAATCTGGACAAACTGTCCTGTTGTGATGTTAGATGTTGGCATATTTTTTATGGTTTCTGGAAATATTTTATGTAAATTATTACTTTTTGTTTGCAAAATTAAACAATATTCCGTAACTTCGTTACAAAATTTAGTACATAAATATAAAGTTTTTTATAATTCCTTTTACATGTCATTGTGTAACAAACACTTTGATGCTAACTATTTTTACAATTCATGAAGGAGATAAATTTCATCAGAAATAATATAGAGCATTGGAAGGAGGCTGAGACTGTGGTGGAGCACATAAAGGACTATTCGCCCGATGTAATAGCCGAGGTTTATTCGCGTGTTACTACGGACTTGGCTTTTGCGCAGACTCATTACCCAGATTCGAGGATTACGCTTTACCTGAATAATCTTGCTTCTGCCGTCCATAATAATATCTATAGGAATAAGCGCGAGAAGTGGAGCCGCCTCCTGACTTTCTGGTCAGATGAGGTGCCACGCACGATGTATGCGGAGCGAAAGCTGTTGGCTTTTTCCTTTGCAATATTCATGTTCTCGGTTTTCGTTGGTGTTATTTCTCAGTTGGCTGACCCTGACTTTGCAAGAGTCGTAATGGGAGATGGGTATGTGGAAATGACGCTTGAGAACATTAGAAAAGGCAATCCTATGGGTGTGTATGGCTCGGCTAATGAAGGTAGCATGTTCTTGCAAATAACCACAAATAATATCATGGTGTCCTTTAATGTGTTCCTCTCGGGCATATTCACAAGTATCCTTACGGCTGTAATGTTATTCAGAAACGGAGTTATGGTAGGATGCTTTGAGGTGTTTTTCTTTCAACATGGACTTTTGGTTGAATCTTTTCTTGCCATCATGCTTCATGGTACACTCGAATTATCAGCCATTGTGATAGCTGGTGCAGCTGGGCTTGCTTTAGGCTCAGGTATGCTTTTCCCTGGTACATATTCACGTATGGTTGCATTCAGGATGGGTGCAAAGAGGGGATTTAAGATTGTGGTTGGAACGGTTCCTGTGTTTGTCGTGGCAGGCTTTATCGAGAGTTTCCTTACCCGTCACACTCATGCCCCAATATTGTTCCGTGGCGGACTCATCCTTTTGTCTGCCGCATTTATTATTTATTATTTCATCATCCTGCCATACAGAAAGAATCGAAAAATAGAAAAATAAACACTTATGGAAAGTTTGTCACAAAAGAAAATAGAACTATATGTTGACCGCCCTTTTGGCGTGAGATTTAATGCTGCAATAGACTTTATCAAGCTTCATATTCGTGTGCTGTTAAAGATTCTTGCATGTTTTATCCTGCCAATATGCGTTATAGATGCCACGTTTATCAATACTCTTGTGAACCGTATTACTGTTGCACGTGACCTGAGTGCCCTGGATGTGGTGTTTATCCTTCTGCTCTTGCTGTTGCTCGTGGTTAGTTCCGTCATTTCCTTGGCTATCACATTTGGATTATTCAAGGCATACGAGGACAATCCTGAGGGGGCAAGGCGCATGACGATAAAGGAATTTGTGCCATATCTCCGTGGAGGCATAAGGAGGAGTGTAGGTCTGTTCTTCTTCCTTTTCTTCGTATATTTCGTGATGATGATTATTTTTGTTCCAATGGCTTTCATTCCTGTAATTGGTTCGGTAATCTCTCTCTTGCAATATCCTATCTCATTTGCCATGTCTCCTGTTATTCTTATTCCTGTGGTTTATTATCTTGAGAATAAGGGAGTCATCGAGTCAACCAAGAGGGCGTTTGCGCTTGGATTCAAGACTTTCTGTTCTTTGGTGGGAATGTATATAATCATAGAGGTCATATCTTCATTTGTGACCGTGTTTGCCCTTGTACCTTATGCTATTGTAATAGTAATGGATATCTTGGCCTTGTCAAAGTCTTTTGGGGCAGGTACATGGGGACTTGTGTTCGTCAATTTCGGAATGTTCGTATTTGGTATCCTATTTGTATTTGTATATCATTTTATCGCTATAATTACTTCCTATGCTGCGGTTTACCATTATGGATATGCTGTTGAGCACTTGGAGCATGTGTCTGTCGTGGCAGACGTGGAGAACTTTGAGAAGATGTCGGACAACTCGTTGGATGCTCCTGAGAGTATCTCAGAGAACCTGAATGATGTTGATAACTTTGAAAATCTGTAATTACTCATGCAACATCCTATAGACACACTTTATATGGATTCGGAGATGCTGGATGACTTGGCATCCCAGGACGAGTTCAACTATTCGCGTGAGCTTGTGCATAAGGAATCCGAAAGTATTATGGATTATTTGGAAAGATGGCTGCGTCAGCTGTTTTATAATGATACGGAATACCAGTTCCTTAAGGAATATGGCGAATGGATAGTTGGAATTGTCTTGTTCGTGGTTCTTGCGGTGGCTGTATTCATTTACCTAAAGAATCATCCGGAGCTGTTTGACAAGAAGCTTAAGGATGGCAATATGGATTATCAGGTGGGCGTGGATTCCATCTATGGCGTGGATTTTGATGCCATGCTTGAGCTTGCACGCAAGAATGGGGATTGTAACGAGGTTGTCCGTCTCGTCTATCTTCAGACGTTACGCATGCTTAACGATAATGAGATAATCAAGTGGAAGTTGTATAAGACTCCTACCCAATACACGAGAGAGTATGGCAACAGGGATTTCCGCGATTTTACCAATATGTTTCTTCGTGTGCGCTATGGAGGCCATGTGGCTAAGCCGGAAGACGTGGAACTGATGGACAGCCTCAATGGAAGGATTGTGGCGGCCATTGGTCGCGACAAGCAGGCTCGTGCAGAGGTGCCTGCAAGCGAGGTCGTGAAAGAACCTGTTTCGGATGT
>CAMOVB010000176.1:0-6741 GCA_946626925.1 uncultured Prevotellaceae bacterium | reverse complement strand
TGAACGTGAGCTTCGTAAACTCATGTTTACGGCTCAGATTAAGGGACATGGGCCATTCGTAATTCGCTATCCTCGTGGCAGAGGCTCACAGGTTGATTGGCATTGTGACTTTGAGGAAATTACGGTTGGTAAGGGTCGCAAGCTTCGCGACGGAAAGGATATTGCAATTCTCTCTCTCGGACCTATAGGAACAGAGGTAACCAAGGCTATCATGATTGCCGAGATGAAGAGTGCTAACGAGAAGTTTGACAATCCTGACGCTTCAGCACAAGGTGGTAAGCTATCTGTTGCGCATTACGATATGCGATTCCTCAAGCCTATTGACGAAGAGATACTCCACGAGGTGGGTTCTCATTTCAAACACATCATAACCGTGGAGGATGGTGTGATAAAGGGAGGACTCGGAAGTGCTGTACTTGAGTTCATGTCTGACAATGGCTATGATGTAAATGTCAAGCGTATTGGTATTCCAGATATATTTGTGGAACACGGCAAAGTATCTGAACTCTACCAGATTGTAGGCATGGATGCCGAAAGTATAGCAAACGAAATATTGAAATTTCAAGTCCAAAATGTATAATCTATGCCTCCACAACGCTTTGTAAAGCAAAAGGCACAGACGTAACTTCTGATACAGCCGAAGGCATAAATTTGAGATTATAGTTTTGACATTATAAAGAGTGTTATGAAAATAGTCATTGCCGGTGCCGGCGCGGTCGGCACACATTTGGCTCGCTTGCTGTCTAAGGACAATATGAACGTAGTCCTTATGGACAGCGACGTAGAAAAGCTTAGCAAGGTCAATTCCGACTTGGACATCATGACCCTGCCTAAGTCGCCATCCTCAATCAAAGGGTTGAAGGATGCAGATGTGGATGGTGCTGACCTCTTCATTGCAGTCACTCCACATGAGAGTGGGAACATATCCTGTTGTATGCTTGCCAAGCAGTTGGGAGCACAAAGAACGGTGGCTCGTGTGGACAACTATGAATACATGAAGCCAGAGAATCTTGCCATATTCCGCAATATGGGTGTTGAGTCTCTCGTTTATCCGGAACTTCTTGCCTCATACGATATCGCAGCATCTGCCCGTTACAGTTGGGTGCGCCAGTTGTGGGAGTTCAATAATGGCGACATGCTCCTCCTTAGTGTCATGATGCACGACACCAACATCATCAACGGCAAGGGTATCTGCAACGAGAACAACCAACTCGTAGGGCACACTCTCAAACAGATAGGTGTGAACTATGGGCACGACTTCCATGTGGTGGCAATCAAGCGTGGAGGTGAGACGGTCGTACCTTACGGAGACGAAAAGATTCTTCCTCGCGACCTTGTGTTCTTCATGACCACTCGTGAAGGCATAAACACCATACGTCACCTCTCTGGTAAGGATGACTATCCTAATGTGAACCACACGGTAATCATAGGTGGTAGCAAGCTTGCCGTACGTGCTGACTGGGCTTTGCCTGATTCATATACGGTAAAGATTATAGAACCAAATCAGGAGCGTTGTATGCAGTTGGGGTCTCTTACCAAGCAACGTACACTCATCATCAACGGAGAGGGTTACGACATGGAACTCCTCAACGATGAAGGATTCAGTAATCAGGAAGCGTTCTTTGCACTCACGGATAATGACGAACAGAACATTCTCGCCTGTGTAGCCGCTCGTCGTAGGGGCGTTCGTAAGACGATTGCACAGGTTGAGAACATAGGATATTTCGATATGGCAGAAGACCTCGATGTGGGTACTATAATCAACAAGAAGGTCATTGCTGCAAGCCACATCTACCGTATGCTCCTGCAAGGTGATGTGGATAATGTCAAGATGCTTACCGTGGCAGATGCCGACGTGGCAGAGTTTGTGGTGAAGGAAGGTTCACGTGTGACAAAGAAAACAATTATGGATCTTGGAATGCCTCACGGAGTAAACATCGGAGGTATGATTCGTGACGGCAAGAGTATGCTTGTACAAGGACTCACACAGCTTCAGGCTGGCGACAAGGTCGTGGTCTTCTGCATAGGCAACACACTCAAGAAACTTGACAAGTGGTTTAATTAAAAGACGCATCTTCCTTAGGAAAATGTCTTTTAAGATTACATTTTTCAATCATCAATAAAAAACAATTAACAATCCCTTGTCCGGACGGACACCCCCTTTGGGGGTTGGGGGGCATCTCTATGATAAATTGGCGACTCATATTAAAGATTATTGGTATTCTACTTCATATTGAGGCAGGACTGATGGCTCTTTGCCAAATAGTCGCATTTATATATGGTGAAGGCGTAAAGTCTTTCTCCTTGCCTATACTCATAGCGTGCGTAACAGGTGTGATATGCATACTCATAGGACGTAATTCGGGCAAAACGATGGGACGAAAAGACGGATATATCGTTGTGTCTGCCACATGGGTTGTATTCACAATCATAGGTATGCTTCCTTTCCTTATTGACGGAAGTGTGCCTGATGTGGCAAGTGCATTCTTTGAGACGATGTCAGGATTCACCTCTACGGGTGCAACGATAATAGATAACATAGATGCAATGCCTCGCTGTCTCCTCTTCTGGCGAAGCCTTACACAATGGATTGGAGGTATCGGAATAGTGTTCTTCACCATAGCCATCCTGCCAGCATTCGGAGTGGGAGAAGTCAAGCTCTTTGCGGCTGAATCAACAGGACCTCTTCACGACAAGGTGCATCCACGTATCAGCGTGGCAGCCAAGTGGATAGGTTCGGTATATGTTGTACTCACAATATTGTGCATCATCTCGCTCATGCTTTGCGGAATGGGTACGTTCGATGCCATAAACTATGCCATGTGTACAACAGCAACAGGAGGTTACGGCACACATTCTGCCATGTTGCACGAGGTATTCAACTCACCTATGATTGAGTATGTCCTTACGTTCTTCATGTTCGTATCAGGCATCAACTATACACTCATATACTACACTATCCTCAAGGGAAAAATTAAGCAATTCCTGCGTGATGCTGAGGTAAGATGTTTCTATCTTATCGTACTTGGAGCAACACTTGTATGTACTGTATTCCTTGCTATTGATAATCCTGTACATGACGTTGAACTTGCATTCCGTGAATCCATCTTCACGGTCATCTCGCTCCAGACAACTACAGGACTTGCCACCTGCGACTATACCTTGTGGCCTGTACAACTCATGCCGATATTACTCTTCGTGATGTTTGCTGGAGCATGTTCGGGAAGTACGAGCGGAGGTTTCAAGTGTATTCGTCTGAGCATCATTTATCGTGTACTCAAGAACGAGTTCACACGTATTCTTCATCCACGTGCCGTCGTTCCCGTACGACTGAACAACGGAGTCGTTCCTCAGTCAGTAGTACAGACGCTTATATGTTTTATCACACTCTTTGTGCTCGGTTTGTTCGGAGGAGCATTTGTACTTGCCCTATTTGGTGTTGACCCAAATGATGTGCATCCAAATTTCGACTATTACGAAGCCTTCGGTATTGCCATGTCAAGCATCAGCAACGTAGGTCCTGGTATGGGTTATTATGGTCCTGCCCACACATGGATGATTCTTAATCCTTTTGCCAAGTGGGTATGTTCTTTCCTAATGCTCATCGGTCGTCTTGAGATATTCCCAATAATAATCCTCTTCACCCGCAGTTTCTGGAAGAAGAACTAATACATGCGAAGTTTCCAATATTGATTTTTTCCTTATTATGTGGATAATCTGCTATCATAGCATAAATGATTTTTCCTCGAAAGGAATATAACAAAAGACATAACGTTATTAATATAATCACTAAATTATACTAATTCTTTTAAAAACAAAAAAGACAGGAGTCTCTGCGACTGCTGTCATTATGAAGTTAGAATAGCTTTAACTTTAGTACAAGAGTCTGTGACTCTCTGTTAACCAAGAAAACAAACCTAATACCTTAACCAAACCTATGAAAAAAACCAAATCTAATACCTTAAAACCCTTAACCTAAATATTTGCAATCTGATGTTTACTAAACCATAAAACTATTCAACTGATTATCTATGTTGAGTGACCAAAGTCACGTTTTATTATCACCCTTGAAAAACAAATCTTTTTTACCGTTGAAAAAACTAAAACTATTGAATCTAACCTGAATAATCTTTAATACCAAAAACTAAACCTTATATCAACCTATTTTACTTTTTCTTTAACAATCTTTACCTTTACCTATTGAGGGTCCTTAAACAATCTTTTTTCTTACCTTAAACTAATACTATTGTTTTGCCATTTGGATTGTTATTTCCTTTTGACATTGCAAAGGTACGGCGATTTCAGAGACCGACAAAAGAATTGCAAAGAAAAATGCATAAAAAGTGCGTTTTAATGACAAATATCAAGTTTTGTGTGGGAACACACGGCAATTTTAGCAAATTGTGCACCCACACATAGGTTAATTTGTACTTATTAACATTTCATGCATCAACAATGATTATAGATGCAATTATTTGCTACTTTCGCAAAAGTTTCGGATATTTGCATAAAATAAAATCTACTATGGACAGAATAGGTATATTTTGCTCATCATCCAACAGAATGGACGCTATATATTACAAGGAAGCGGAGAAACTTGGAACATGGATGGGCATGAACAATAAAACGCTTGTATATGGTGGTGCCAACTGCGGGTTGATGGAGACATTGGCAAAGGCAGTTCACGAGAATGGAGGAACTGTCTTTGGAGTAATTCCAAAAATACTTGTTGAAAGAGACAGGGTAAGCGATTACATTGACATACATTTTCATTGCGAAGACTTGACGGATAGGAAAGTGTTCCTTGAGAATGAATCGGAGGTTATCATCGTTCTTCCGGGAAGTATAGGTACGCTTGACGAGATGTTTACTGTAATGGCTTCAAACACCATCGGCATACACAACAAAAAGGTAATCCTTTGGAACATAAACGGGTTCTGGGATGGACTCCTACAGTTCTTCAATGGTTTGCTCGAAAAGAACGTAGTAAACAAGCCTTTTGAGGATATGATTGTTTGTGTAAACACTTTCGAGGAGGTGATTGAAGCAATCAACAATCAAGAATAAAGTATCTGGAATTAGAATGTGGAATAAATTCCTGATTCGACAAGACAAAAGAATGAACTAGTAAATTGTTAATGATTTTATGCGCAAGATAATAGGTATAGGAGAGACTATAATGGACATAATCTTTAAGAATGGACAGCCAACAGCTGCCGTTCCTGGAGGTTCTGTATTCAACGGACTTATATCCTTAGGACGCCTTGGTCAGAACGTAACAATGATTACGGAAACAGGCAACGACAAGGTAGGAATGCAAATCAAGGAGTTCATGATAGACAACGGCATCAACACTGATAGCGTGTGCGTATATGAGGATGGAAGAACCGCCATATCGCTTGCTTATCTGAACGATAAGAACGATGCCGAATATTCTTTCTATAAGGACTATCCTAAGGCACGTCTTGATGTAGAGTGGCCTGAGATAAATCCTGACGACATAATCATGATGGGGTCATACTTCGTCCTCAATCCTGTATTGAGAGACAAGGTTAAGAATTTCCTCGAATATGCCAAGGAACGCGGAGCACTCGTATATTACGACATCAACTTCCGTTCAAGCCATAAGGATGAGGCAATAAAGCTCTACCCTACCATCCTTGAGAACTTTGAATACGCAGACATCGTGCGCGGCTCAACCGAGGATTTCTTCAATATGTTTGAGATATCCGATGCACAAGAAGCTTACGACAGCAAGGTGTCATTCCATTGCAAGACAATGCTATGTACGGATGCCGATGGCGACATACGCCTCATCACTCCTACATGTAACAAGACATTTGCAGTAAAGAAGATTGACACAGTGAGTACCATCGGTGCCGGCGACAACTTCAACGCCGGTGTGGTGTATGCACTTATGAGCAATAGGGTAAGAAAGGACGACATAGCAGAACTTGACGAAGCTACATGGACTAAGATTGTCAATATGGGACAGACACTTGCTGCCAACGTATGCCAGAGCCTTCACAACTCTATCAGTAAGGAATTTGCGAATGAGATAAGTTCGAGGTAATAAGAATTTCAAGAAGCATGTATAACAATCCCCCCAAGAAGAAGGTATCAAAGGACGAGGCATACCTAAAGCTGTCTGCATTATGCGCGAGTGCAGAATACTGCGAGTACGACCTGCGGAAGAAAATGGACAAATGGGATATGCCAGAAGGAGCAGCGGACAAAGTGATTGAGCAACTCGTTAAGGAACGTTTCATTGACGAGGAACGCTTTGCAAGAGCCTTTGTGCGTGAAAAGTTCCGTTTCAACAGATGGGGACGTGTACGCATAAGCCTTGAACTAAAACACAAAGGTATTGCTAAGTTCACAATCGAGGACGCTCTTGAGGAGATACCTAAAGATGACAGCATCGACACCCTTCGCTCGCTTATCGCATCTAAACGTAAGAGCGTGAAAGGTAAGTCTGAATACGAAATAAAATGCAAACTCATTCGATTTGCTCTTTCCCGTGGCTTTGAGATGGATGATATAAACGAGGCTCTAGATAGTTTGGAGTGAAAAGTGAATAGTGAAAAATATATTTTACTTTGTTTACTATTGCTTCAGAAACACAGAGAGCAGAGGACTCAGAGATTCTCTCAGAGAAAAACTCTGTGACCTTTGTCTCGGAAAAATTTCGACCTGTACGGTTGTAGTTTTGCACAAAGGTGCATATTAAAAAAACAGTCA
>CAMOVB010000175.1:0-6753 GCA_946626925.1 uncultured Prevotellaceae bacterium | reverse complement strand
GACTGACACTATTCCTTCAAACGGAATCATCATGGCACCGTTCTATGGTGAGAACGACCCTGTGGAGCAGTACTACGACATTCGTGCCGTGAACTACTGCCGATACGCAGGAGGATTCCTCACAAAGTCTTCTCCTATTCTCAAGGGTATCAAGGATACACGCTTGCCGGAGCTGTTCGGTACACCAGAACCAATCAATGGCATCCTTGGCATAGGTGATGACCTGAAGATAACGTTCTCTGAGCCGATTGCGGGCAACTATCTGAGCAAGATTAACAACTTCGAGTTGCTCGGAACACCAAAGAGCAGGGATATTGCGACATCAACATCGTTAAGTTTTGATGGCGAGAATTCTTTTGCGTACTCCAATGGAACACGCAACATGACAGGCAAGAGCTTTACCGTTGATGTGATGCTTAATCCTGCAACTGACAAGAGAGCCATGACAGTCTTCAGTCATGGAGATACAGATAAGGGAATAAGCTTCGGACTCTCTGCCGACCGTTATCTTACTGCCACTGTGAATGGAAAGACTTACATGTCTGACACAATCGTTCCTTTCAATGGCATATTGCGAGAGGTTGCATACGTTGTAGAGCCTGGAACAGACAGCATCAAGGTTCACTTCTATGATGGCAGCAAGGCTATTGGCAGCAAGGCAATACCGGGTGTGAATGAGAATGTGACAGTGCTCATGATAGGTGCTGACATTAAAGACGATTCACGCTACTATAAGGGCGACATGCTTGAGTTCCGCCTCTGGAACCGTGCCATGGATGCATCAAGCCTCGATGCGTACGGCAAGAAGACACTTACGGGTTACGAGAGCGGACTTCTCGACTACTATCCAATGAATGAGGGTAAGGGCAATTTCTGTTACGACAAGGCACCAGCCAGCATGGATCTCAACCTCCTGGCTACGGCATGGAAGCGTCCTAATGGTATCTCATTGAAGATGGATGGTACTACGGGCTTGCGTATTAAGCCTGACAAGTTCATGCGTTCAAAGGAACATGACTACACGTTGATGTTCTGGGTACGTTCATACGATAAGAATGCCACATTCTTCTCTAATGGTGAGGCTACAGAAGCGGCCAAGGCTGCCGGAAAGAAAGACCAGATAAGCATTGGTGTAGATGGCTATAAATTGTATGTACGTTCTGACGGATGGCAGAAGAATACAGATGTTTACATGATTGACGGCGAATGGCATCACATTGCCTTGACAGTGTCACGTTCACGTAATGTGGCTAATCTCTATTTGGACCAGAAACTGGTAGATTCATTCCCAGCTGACAGTCTGCAAGGAATCTCAAGTGACCACATTGCTCTTGGTTCTACATACGTTGACAAGAACACGCAGAAGCATCAGCTGAATGGTAACATCGATGAGGTTGCAATGTTCTCAAGTGTTCTTCCTACTAACCTCATGAACGAGTTGTCAACACATACTCCTGACGGCAAGATGACATCAATGATGGCTTATCTTAACTTCGAGCGTTCAGCACGAATGGATGACAACAGCATGCACCTCGAACCTACGGGCATAAGCCTGAAGAGATACAAGGATAACCAGGGCAACGTGGTAGCACGTCGTGACACCATCGCCTCATTGGAGGATTTCGCTGGTATGGTTGACCGTACATCGTATGCGCCAATGCTCAGCACTTCGCAACTGGACAACCTCAACTTCAGTTACGTTGCCAACGGCAATGAGTTGCTCGTGAACATCAAGGAGCCTGACTATGCAATAGAGAAGACAAACGTATATCTTACCGTCAAGGAAGTGCCAGACCTGCAAGGCAACCTGATGGCAAGTCCAGTTACGGCTAACGTATATGTTTATCGTAATCCGTTGCGTTGGGACAAGAAAAAGGTTACTTGCGACGTCAAGTACGGTGAGGGATTGACAATGGAAATCAAGGTACAGAACCTTAGTGGACAGCGTCAGGATTATGAACTCTGTGACCTTCCTCTCTGGGTATCTGCATCAAAGACAAACGGCGTCATCGACCCGTTGAGCGAAGAGACAATCACGCTCACGGTTTCACCTTACATCAATGTGGGTACGTACGATGAACAGATTACTCTTGTGGGTGACAACGACATGGCAGAACCTTTGCCATTTGTACTCAATGTCCGTGATGACGGACCTATGTGGGCAGTCAGCGACAATCTGAAGAAGAACAGCAGCATGATGGTAGTCACACGTGTTAAGATTAATGGTATAATCCAGAGCGATCCGGACGACATTCTCGCTGCATTTGATGACAAGTTGCAGGTATTGGGAACTGCACATGTTGAGGTTGATAACAAAGCCAACGCAAATGAGGCACTTGCATATCTGACCATCTACGACTCAGCAACGGACGACAACAAGAAGTCTTCTAAATTCAAGCCGACTGAGCTTAACTTCAAGTTCTTCGATGCTTCGACTGGAAAAATCTATACTGTCAAATCGAATGACATGATGGACAGCATTCCTTTCACTTTCCGCAAGGATACAGTCATTGGTTCAGCCACAAGTCCTGTCGTACTTGAAGATTTGTTCTCAGATGTACAGGCCATGAAACTGAAGAAGGGTTGCAACTGGGTTTCATTCAATGTAATTCCAAGTGATCAGACTATGATACAGTTCCTCGACAGCAATACTAAGTGGGAGGTCGGTGACAAGATTGTAGTAGTTAATGGTACAAAGACATTGAAGTGGATGTGCCGTGCAGATACGACAGCCGTACGTAAGTACAGATGGGTTGGTGATGTCTTGCCAGATGACTCTTTGTTCAAGAATATGTTCATGATCTATTCTGAGAGTGATAAGACAGTGTATTTCGGCGGATTCCCTAATTACCACAGGGTAACAGTACATAAGGACTGGAATCGTATTGGCTACATGTCAACAATCAATCTCCCAATAGAGCAGGCCATGAGTAACTACTTGGGAAATGCGTCTGAGGGTGACATCATCAAGTCACAGGATGCCTTTGCGGTAGCAAGCCGTACAGCCTCTGGTCTTGCATGGAAGGGCTCGCTCAAGTACATGGAGCATGGCAAGGGATACATGCTGAAGCGTCATGCCAAGAGTAACGTAACATTTTACTACCCATATTTCTATGGTGAAAACCGTTATTCAGGTTCTGCTTCAAACGTTAGACGTAGAGCCGTACACACAGCAACTACAATGAACATTGTGGCAAGCGTGAGCGGTTTTGACACAGAACAGGGTGATGTCCTTACAGTGTATAACGGTGCAGAAAAGGTTGCAGAAATTGAAGCCGATGACGAACAGCTCTACTACCTGAGCATTGGTTGCAATGACAAGGCAATGGGTACACTCATCTTTGCCATCGAACGTGACGGTGAAGTGGTTGCCACAACAAACAGCACCATCCGCTATGCAGCCGATAAGGTATTCGGTTCTCCAGATGAACCTACCGACATCAGCTTCGTTGCTCTCGACCAGATGCCACATGACGGCAGGTGGTACACAATATCTGGTATCCTTCTTCCTAAGAAACCGGTATCCAGTGGACTGTACATACATAACGGAAAGGTTGTTAAACTGTAGTTTTTCATATAGAGTCAATAGATATTGGCTGTTGATGATATTTATTGATTCAAGTTTAGTTTGTAGTTAAATTGTAATTAAAATGGAGTTATATAGGAAGTTAAAAAGACGTTTGATTGTTTACGGATTATCTTGTAAAACCACTTTGCGATGGACATCCGTCTTTTTTACTCCACTTTAACTACTCTTTAACTACTTTTTAACTACTTGCAAGTAAAGCGTCAGCTGAACTTGCGAAACTTAAATTATTGACTCTTTAATCTCTAAAACGTATAATGATAATGAAAAGGTATATATTTGCAATTATTGCTTTTGCTCTCATGGCATGGGGTTGTTCATCTGACGATGACGACAGTACAATACCTGTGGGTACGGATGTACGTCCAGAATGGCAGGCACCGAACTATGACATCCTGGAACAACTGATGTGTGTCGAAGTGACCTTGCAGGACAAGCTTACTCCGTATGCTTCAGAAGCAGATATGATGTGTGCAACCATTGACGGTGAGGTACGTGCTGTCTCCACACCTTACAAGGTAGATGGCAGATGGCATTTCTTCATGATTGTCGGCTCCGACAATCTGAATGTGAGCGTAAGTCTTTCATACTACTGCGACCGTCTGCATCGCATCTTCACTGTGTCTCCATGGACATCATTCGACTCATCCCTAAGTCCATCAGGTGACACTGGTATCTACACCCCAGTATTTGTTAAATGAAAGAATAATTTTATACAGAATGAGACCGCACGTGTATATACACGAAAAGCCGTGACACAGCCTCCACAGGAGTCCGTATCACGGCTTTATATCCTTAAAAAGTGTTTAGCTACATTAAGTATTGTTACACATTTCTTTGAAATATGCAATTATTCCAGCAACTATTCCAGCTGCTGAAGCACAATTTTTCACAATGTTTGAACAAAAGTAGAGTTCTTTATTTAAGAGTTCCTTTGTTACATACAATTCACGCATACACAAATGTATCAACATTAGTCAAAAAAAAGAATGAGATTATCATACATGTTGTAAAATATAGTTATATTTGCACAAAAAATACTATATGAAATATGCTCTTGTTACTGGTGCATCCAGAGGTATAGGCAAGGCTTGTGCTATCAAGATAGCACAAATGGGCATTCCAGTAATTATCAACTATCAGAATAATGTTGATGCCGCAAAAGAGACTTTAACTCAAATAGAGGAAGTTGACGGTTCTGCGGAGTTACTTCAATTCAATGTGGGGAACGTGGAAGAGGTGGATGCCGCCATTGACCAATGGGAGGCAAACCATCCAGATGACTATATCGCTTATCTGGTAAACAACGCAGGCGTTCGTCATGACAACGTAATGTTCATGATGCCACTTGACGATTGGAATTCAGTTATCAATACATCACTTAATGGTTTCTACTATGTCACACGTCGTCTTATCACTAAGATGATGATGCGTAAGCATGGTGGAAAGATTGTCAATATGGCTTCGTTGTCTGGTATAAAGGGAATGCCAGGACAGACTAACTATAGTGCGGCAAAGGCAGCCCTGATAGGTGCGACAAAGGCCTTAGCACAAGAGGTGGCATCGCGTAATGTTACCGTAAATGCCGTTGCACCGGGATTTATAGAGTCGGACATGACGAAGGAACTTCCTGTGGATGAACTCAAGAAGCTTGTTCCGATGAACAGGTTCGGTACTCCTAAGGAGGTTGCCGACCTTGTTGGTTTCCTCCTTTCAGATGCGGCATCATACATCACGGGAGAGGTTATTTCGATAAATGGTGGACTTTACACATAAGATATGGGAAGAGTAGTAATAACGGGCATGGGTATATGGTCATGCCTCGGCACGGATATTGAGACAGTCAAGGATTCGCTTTATCACGGTAAGTCAGGAATAATACTTGACAACGACAGATTGAAGTACGGATATCAATCCGGACTTACAGGTGTTGTGGAGAAACCAGCCCTCAAGGGTGTCATTGACCGTCGTCTGCGAATGGGCATGAGCGAGGAGGCTGAATATGCGTACATGGCAAGTAAGCAGGCTTTCGACATGGCTGGTATTTCGCAGGACTACCTCAACGAGAATGAGTGTGGCGTTATCTTCGGCAACGACTCTTCGGCAAAGCCTGTGATTGAGGCTGCCAAGATTATGGAGGAGAAGCATGACACCCAGTTGATGGGTAGCGGTTATATCTTCCAGTCGATGAACTCAACCGTCAACATGAACCTCAGCACCATCTTCCATCTCAGGGGTGTGAACTTCACGGTAAGTTCTGCCTGTGCAAGCGGAAGCCATTCCATCGGTCTTGGCTACATGATGATCAAGCAGGGTCTTCAGGACCTTGTACTTGTAGGCGGTGCACAGGAGACAAATTACTATTCAATGGCAAGCTTCGATGCCCTGAACGCATTCTCAAAGAGGATGGATGAGCCAACAAAGGCGAGCCGTCCGTTTGACCGCGACCGTGACGGACTCATTCCAAGCGGTGGAGCAGCCGCACTTGTACTCGAGGACTACGAACACGCCGTGAAGCGTGGTGCAAAGATTCTCGGAGAGGTGGTTGGCTATGGCTTCTCAAGCAATGGCGGTGGTATCAGTCAGCCAAGCGACGTGGGCTGTGAGATTGCCATGTCACGTGCAATGGCAGACGCCAATGTCGGTATTGACGATATCGACTACATCAATGCCCATGCCACAAGTACCCATCAAGGTGACATGTTTGAGGCAATAGCCTTGGATCGTATGTTCCGCGGACATCGAGCATTGATTAGTTCCACAAAGGGCATGACTGGACACGAGTGTTGGATGGCTGGAGCGAGTGAGGCTGTATATTCATTGATTATGATGCACAACAATTTTGTTGCGCCTAACATCAACTTCGAAAATCCAGATGAATATTCCGAGCACCTTAACCTTGCCACAAAGGCTATAGATACAGAGGTCAACACTATCCTTAGCAATAGCTTTGGATTCGGAGGAACCAATAGTGCCTTGGTAATAAAGGGTATTCAAGTTTAGCTTGTAGTTAAATTGTAGTTAAAATGGAGTTATATAGGAAGTTAAAAAGACGGTTGATAGCTCGCTGTTTTTTAGAAGAACGAAAATTTAGAAAATTAAAGAAAATTTCTCGACCTGTACGGTTGGAAATGTTTCTATAAAAGGCTAAAACAGAACGAACTTGT
>CAMOVB010000174.1:0-6799 GCA_946626925.1 uncultured Prevotellaceae bacterium | reverse complement strand
TTATAGCCCGTCTTACAACAGAAGATGGGCAAGAGATAGAGAAAATGGTATCCACTGACATCCCTTTGCCTGATGATTTGTGAAAATGCCAGCTCTCGGAAGGCAGCCAATATACTCAACCGCGTTCTTCACTTTGAAGACGACACGAGGAGGGTGAAGGCATCCACCCTTTCGGACAGGGTGGAGTCTTTTGGCTCCAGCCTGTCCGATGCCTATGTCCAAAAGGCAGAAAGTGTATTGGAAGATGCTAAGATTGACGCATCAACCGGCATAATCACGGAAAGTTCCGACATTCCGCAGTCTGTGCGTACCCCACAGGTGCAGGATGTTTATGATGAGGCGAAAATGCAGGAACTCGCAGACTCGTTCAACCATGGCAGGGACGAAGCGTTCCATGTCAGCCGTGACTGGTTGGCAAAGCCTTTCGAGACCGATGCGAGCAGATGCTGCTACATATCCATTGATATAAATCTTAAGAGTTAAGATATGAAGAAAAATATGAAACAAATATTTAAATGTTGGATACTATCATTGTTGGCATGTTTATTTCAATCTTGTATTCCTGTTTATGATTCAGTGACAGAAGTCGGATTTAGGAATTGCACATGTGATACTTTGTATGTTGGCATGTCTAACTACAATAATTTTGATAGTATAATCTATCAAATATCTCCATCCTGTGAATTAAATGATAGTATTGTTGATTACGATTCGCGCATTATTATCAAGGAAATGGATTTTTATAGGCGTTGTGCCATTGTTATTCCTGATTCTTTGTGTTTTTTTAATGAATCTAATTTGTTTGTAAATTCAGATACTTGCTATCTTTTCTTGGTTAAATATAAAGATGCGAAAATCTATTCCTGGGATGAGATACGTACTAAAAAATTGTATGGTAAGTGCATTGTTACAAGGAATGCAGATGGTGAATTTGATAGAAATATCAGATATATGAATCAATCCGAGCCTTAGTGTTTGATGTGTTGAGAACCACATTACAAAGACATTGGCCTTTCATTTTTATTTCCACCCATATCTCTCGTTTGTGAGATAAGGGTGCTCTGTATATGGAGACAACTGTCAAAGTGCGAAATTCGTTTCTTTCGCAAAAAAAATGGTGCATCAATAGTTGGTGAGACTAATGATGTACCATTCTTTTGTCAGTGTGAGTCAAGTGCCGTGAGTTATTCCCACAGTACTGTCCGTGTGTGACGGACGTTACTGGTGAGTGCGCAAATTATAACTCTTGGCAGATGAGACTCACTGTAGGAATCGTTTCGCTATTGTCATAACCACTCCGTACCTTTTGTAGGGTGGCAGGGGAGTGACTATTACTATTTGCTCATTACTTATTACTCATTTCTTGAAGAGCATTGGAGCCATCTGGTAGAGACTACGTCGCCATGTGAGGAACTCGTGGGCAGTGCCCTCGGAGATGTATGACACAGCGTTGTAACCTGCAGCCTTAAGTTCATCGGCAGCCTGCTTCACGCGGTCTGGACCTTCCTTGCTTCCGCAGCTGATGAAGATAAGCTTTGGAGCGTGGGCTGTTGTAAGCTCCTTAGGAGTATAGATACCGCCAGAGAGGAGACCGTAGTATCCGAATGTCTCTGGACGAGCAAGAGTGATGTTGTGTGTCTCCATACCGCCCATTGAGAGTCCAGCCATTGCACGGTTGTTCTTGTCTGCCTTTGTGCGGAAGTGACTGTCAACGTATGGAACGAGTTCGTCAACTAACACCTTTTCGAAGTCCTTGTAGTTGAATGAGCCGATAGAACCGAAGCGTGCCTCGTTTGTCATACCATAAGTCATGACGATGATGAATGGCTCGCACTTGCCGTCTGCAATGAGGTTGTCCATGATGAGGTTGGCGTGCCCCTGGTTGCTCCATGCAGTCTCGTCCTCGCCCCATCCGTGCTGGAGATAAAGCACTGGGTACTTCTTCTTAGGATTCTTGTCGTACTCTGCTGGAGTGTAAACAAAGGCGCGACGCTCGCTGTTGGTGCTTGGAGAGTGGAAGAGAATCTGCTGTACGTTGCCGTGTGGCACGTTGCGCTCTGCATAGAAGTCCTTGTCATATGCAGGTATCTCGATACCGCTTTCCCAACGAACGGAGCCGTAGTAGTTCTTTGAACCAGGGTCGTTAACGACACCTCCGTCAATAGTGAGGTGGTAGTAGTGGAAGCCTTCGTCCATAGGACCACCAGTTGTTCCTACCCATACTCCCTCCTTGTTCTTGTGAAGTACAGTACCGCCGCTGCCACCGAGTCCGAGGCTGACGATGACTGACTTTGCATCAGGTGCCTCGACGCGGAAGCGTGCATAACCCTGTGAGTTCACCATTGGGTACTGCTGTCCCGGCTGGTTGGTAGTGCAAGGCACGAAGTCTTCCTTTACGACTGCATTGTCGAGTGCAGGGTTGAAGTTCTTAACTACGCTGAATGCCTTCTTTGCCTTGAGGTCCTTGTCGAAGAGTAGTGGGTAGTTGTTTGTCCCGAGCCATGAGTCACGGTCACTGACGTTCCAGAAAGTGACACACTTCACTACGTCCTTGTGCTTGCGGAGTACGCGGAAGATTTCTGCATATTGGTTCTCCTGAAGCGTCTTGATGTAAGGTTTGATGTCAATCTTGTCCCTGCGGAACTGAAGCTGTCCTCCCATTTCCTCGTTGGCACGTACGTCAAGCTCTGTGATGTGGATGTTCTTTACTATCTCTGAGTACTTTGTAATAGCAGCGTCGATGTCTTCTGCACTTGGACCGTAGATGTTGTAGTGTCCCTGCATACCGATACCGTCAATAGGAACGCCGGCATCCTTCATCTTCTTGACCATGTTGTAGATGAGGTCACGCTTAGCAGGTGTTGCAGCGTTGTAGTCGTTGTAGAAGAGAAGGGCGTTAGGGTCTGCCTCACGTGCAAACTCGAATGCCTTTGCAATGAACTCGTCGCCGTAGTTCTTGAAGAGCTCAGACTGACGGTAAGGTGACGGATTGCGGTTCCAAGGTGTAGGATTGGCGTTCTCTGCCATAGCCTCGTTAACCACGTCCCAGCAGTAAACGATGTCCTTGTAACGGTTTACAACGGTGTGGATGTGGTCGCGAAGACGTGCGTAGAACACTTCCTTCTTGACTGGCTTTCCCTTTTTGTCGTACATCATCCAGTTGCAGAACTGTGAGTGCCATACAAGGCAGTGTCCGCGGAGCTTGATCTTGTGCTCGCGGCAGAAGTTAGCTATCGCATCAGCGTTCTCCCACTTCCACACGTCCTCTGATGGGTGTAGCTCACCAGACTTCATGTCGTTCTCAGCCGTGATGCTGTTGTAGTTGTCAAGCACAATCTTTACCTCATCAGGGTTGCCGATATTGCGCCTGTTCACTGCTACTCCGATAGAGAAGTAGTCCTTGTACGCTTTACAGAGTCCACTGTTGTCTTGCACCTGTGGACGGCCGAAAGGCTGTGCTGTCGCTGTCATTGACAATGACGCGATAAGTAGGAAGGAGCCTACTAACGGGCTCTTCACCATGTCCTTAATTGCTTTCATCATTTAAGTATTAAAGGTTTGTATTAATTAATATTAGTTCACTTTAGTTCTTAATCGTTTGGTCAATGCAAAAAAACAGAAAAGGACACTTGGAGATAATTCATAATGAATAATGCATAATTCACAATTCACAATACTAATGCTACTGAGAGTCATTCACAAACACAGAATCAAGAGCAACCGATTCGGAATTACGAATCCACTTGGCAGACATAATTATGAATTGTGAATTATGAATTAAAAGATTACTTTGCGTCCTCCCACAACATACACGCCTTGTTTAGGCGCTGTGACCTTACGTCCTGTGAGGTCGTATATGTCACTTGATGCAGGAGTGTCGGAGTGTACGGCGTCAATGCCAGTCGGTGTTGTGCCGTCGTCGCTGAGATAGAGGTCAACGAAATAGACCTTCTGCGACTTCTCCGATACGAACGTAACTATGTTGATGTTCGATGGGTCAATCTTCTCACCGTCCTCATTAACCATGTTGTTGAGGTCGATGACGTTGTTCTCTGACTTCACCTGATACTTGTAAGGCTTCTTGCCCCATCTTGACGTAGCGTCGTAGATGTACATCCAGAGCGGCTTGCCTGGAGTACGGTACATCTTCAGTACGATGTAGTTTGACTCCGTCATGTCCCACTTAGTAGGATAAGCCCAGCCTGCTATGCCTTTGTCTGCAAATTCGATGTTCACGAATGAGCTTGACTTCTTCATAGTGTTTGGCACTTCCATTGAGAGGTTGAAGTACTCTGAGCCGAAGTCGAAACCGTGCCACTGTGCAGCCTCATGCTCCTCCTTGGCTGCCTCGTCACACTGTGCGAAGTACTCATCCAGATCTTTATGCTCCGTAGTGAACCAGTCGATGTCAATATAACCGCCAGCCTCTATGGTAGAGTAGTTGAAGAGGTAGTAGCGCTGTCCGACGAAGAAGTCGAGAGTATAGTTCATATCCATCTTCACACCGAATTTGCTGAAGTGATTACAGTCAACACTGTAATAGAATTCACACTTGTTTTGACCGAAGTTCGTAAGAGCACTCAAGTAGATGATGTCACTGTCTATCGCATTGCCAGTCTTTTCCTCCTGGACGGTTATTATCTGACTGTCGAACTTGCAGCGCTGCGAGTAGAGCACCTTCTGTCCATTGACAACCTTGACGCCGATGAACGAATAAGGGTTTGACCATACAGCGAGACCTGCAACGTCTCCCTCCTTCATTCCAGAGAGGTCAATCTTCGCAATACCCCAACCTGTCTTCACTGAGCTGGAAGCCGTACCTGCGTAGTTATATCCCATGATGCGCTGTGTGAGAGAGCCTCGTGCCTTGGCTACGTTGTCAGTCACCGTGCAGGAGTGGAGACGCATCCATCCAGGGCGCTGAGTGAGTGACCATGCAGTAGCCTGCGGATTGTGGTTCCACTGCCACTGCTTTGCGAGCTTAGGTGAGGAGAACGCATCGTTGGTAGGCATGTATGTCCTGTAGTCTGCGTTCTGCACCGCATCGTCGTCCGATATGCGAGGCTTCTTGTATGCCTTACCGTTGCGGCTCACGTCTCGTCCCTTACCATCTACCTGATCACCTATGCGTGGCCATCCGTCCACCCACTTGACGGGTTCGAGATAAGGTACACGGCCGATGGCTCCTGCGTCCTTGAACATGATGCTCCACCATTCGCCGGTCGGTGTATCGACAAGTGCGCCCTGATGCACTGCATCGCCTTGGAAGAGCGTGTATGGTACTTCCTCGTAAGGTCCCATCGGGTCGGTACTGCGGTAGATTGTCTGTCCCTTCCAGTAGCCGCCTGTAGTTACAAAGAGGTAGTAGTAGTCACCGATGTGATACATGTGGCTTCCTTCATAACCGTCCTTGTTGAACACTACCTGTGTGCTGCTTATCTTACTGAACGTCCTTGGGTTGAGCTTGTTGATATAGATGTTGCCTATACCGCAAGCCACATAGACATATCCCTTGCCGTTCTCATCGACGTCAAACAGCCAGCCGGCGTCGTAATAGTGCTCTGGCCAGTACTCCATAGTCCACGTGCCTTCAGGGTCGGTAGCGGAGAGGAGGATGTTGCGACCTGAGTCGTAGCCGTTCCTTCCGTAGCTGATGAAGTAGATGTAGAACTTGCCGTTGTAGTAGTTGAGCGATGATGCCCACATTCCCTGTGCGTAGTGAGAGCCTCCGTTCATCAGGTTGTAAGCGTCGTTGTACTCAATCTGAGCCAGCGGGTTGGCACAGTATTCCCAGTTCACCAGGTCCTTGGACTTGAGTAGCGTTGCACCTGGGAAGTGATACATCGTGGTACTGACAAAGTAGTAGGTGTCCCCTACACGGATGACATCGCAGTCAGGGAAGTCACCGTTGACTATCGGATTGATGAACGTTCCGTTTCCCCTGTCTGCAGTGTACTTGAACGAGTACGACTGCGCTTTCACGCTTAATGCTGCCATGACTAATGTTGCAAGCAGCAGGACTTTTTTCTTAAACATGTTTAGTAGATAAAGATTAGTAATTGTTTGTATTTAATATATATGATATACGTTATTGAGAAACAACTTGCGTGTTACTTCACTCTCCACACGTTCAAAGTGATTCCGCCACCTTCACCGCCGAATGATGGTTCGCAGAGGAACAGTGAGTTGTTGAGCCACGCATACTTGCTGTCCATAGGTGCCTCGAACTTAGGTGCGCACTTGAAGTAGAACTGAGTCTTTCCCTGTGCATCTTTGCCGTTGTAAATTATTCCGCAGTTGCGTATGTGGATTGTAACTCCGTCGTCAGTGCGTATGCAGTAGATAGCCTCCAACTCTGTGCGTCCGCTCTGCTGGTCCTGCAACTGGTAGTCTGCTCCACCTTCGAGTATCTCACCCTTGATGTCAGGACCTGAGAACGTGCCACCTGTGATAGGGATGATGAAGCGAGTACCCTTTGCGGTCTTGCCAACACCATACGCCTGTCCGAGTTTCACCTTGAGTGTCATCACATATTCAGTTTCAGGTCCCTTAGGAGCCTGAGCCCACACCGTCACTGTCGTGAGTATGAGAGCAAAAAGAAATATAATGCGTTTCATAACAAATTAAAAGCGGCCCCCACCCCGACCCTCCCCGAGGGGAGGGAGTAGATAGCAAGTTCGCTGCCTTATAATAAATAAGTTGTATTATTGATTAATTCATTACTGTAACTCCTTCCCCCTCCCAACGGGAGGGACGGGGTGGGGCCACTATCTACTTCCTCTTCCTTGCATCGTCGAAG